>JAFOYZ010000066.1 GCA_017424485.1 Bacteroidaceae bacterium | reverse complement strand
CCTCAGAGACCCCACGAATACCGTGTCTGCCGTCGCCGACGCACTGGGATTCCCCAACGACTCCTATTTCTGCCGCTACTTCCGCCGCCATACAGGGCAATCGCCCACCGAATACAGGCGCAGCGACGGGGTGGAATGAACAAACACGCCCACGGACTGCTCCCTGCCCTTGAGCGTGTGGGCTACCAACGTGCCTCGCGCCGACTGACCCGACGGCAGGTGCAACTCATCTTTGAATACCTTGGCGAGCCATAGAGAATATTACCACCAAAAAAAACGAGCCGCAATGTTTTTGCGGCTCGTAATAATCTCACTTATGTCTGTTCACTTGACTACCATCTTCTTCCCCTCAACGATGTAGATTCCTCTAGAGAGCTCATGAGCAGCGTTGTTGAGCTTCATGCCCTGCAGCGTGTAGATGTCGGGTGACGAGGGATAGCTTATGTTCTCTCTGTCTATGCCTTGAGGAATATTATCGCCCAGGCGGTAGAGCTTAACTCCGTGTCTCGGTACCTCGACGCTGAGTGTGCCGCTTGTGGTACCCGCACTCTCATTGGCCCAGATGTCGTGGAGGGGAACTTCCTCATCGGCCCCATATCCAAACTGAGTGAGATCGACGCTGATGGTAGCCGCTTTGGGCTGAGAGCGTGAGATGAGGAACTCCATTGTGGTGCCCGACGAACTGGTGTTGTCGCGATCGCAGCTGGAGTCATAGCCACACAGCGCGCTGAACTTCACGTAGTCGTGTCCCTTGGGTAGGTCATAGATGAGTGTACACTCGGCATTCAGTCCCAGTCCAAGGCTGTAGGTCTTTCCTTCCACTACCAGCGCGCCTCCCTCTACATTGCGGTTGACATGTAGGCTGCCCCACTCCGAGGTGTATGAGGTATGCTTATAGGTAGTGAGTGATGTCTCGTTGCCCTCTTTGTCGATGAGCACGGGGTTGATGAGGTTGGCGCGGTCGTAGGCAAATCCGTCGCCAGCATTGCTCACCTTGATGATGAGCTGCTCTGAGCCTGTGATGTCGGCTTCGAGCATGGCCGATTTGGTGCCTGTGCGTGAGATGAGTCCCGAACGTGCAGCATAGGCCGCTGTTTCGCTGGTGATGGGGTTTTGGTCAAACACCATGAAGCGCAGTGTGGTGGTCGATCCCGTCTGTCCTATGCCACTATCATCGGCTGCTGCGAGCGCCTTGAAGCGCACCACCTCCATATCGTCGGGGATGGTGAAGAAGAGTGCTGCGTTGGCATCGGTAGAGAATCCGCGCTCGTAGGTCTGTCCCAGCACCTTCATGGCACCACCATGGTCTACGTTCTTATTCTCATTGACGCGGTTGAAGTAGGATGCCGTATAGGTGCGTGTGAGATACTTGCCTGTGAGCTCCACCTCACTGCCGTCGGCAAGCACGAGGGTGGGGTTTATCCAGTCGCCATGGTCGTAGTTGTAGTTGTCGCCGCCGTCGTCCACCACGAGAACCAGTTGTTTGCTTCCTTCTGGCCATTTGATGTCGACCTCTACGGCGTGTCCGTCAGTAGTGTAAGCCACCGTCTCGCTGCAGTAGAGCGCCTTGCTGCCTTCGACCCAACGTGTGGTGGCGCGGTTGAAGAGTGCTAGGTAGCGGTTTCCTGTGGCGGGGTCTATGCTAGTCCACACGGTGTGTCCGTTATCCTCATTGGTAGACACCTCGTGTGCCTCCACGCCATACTTGTGCATCTGGTGATACTCCTCGTTGGTGAGCAGCGAGTTGGTGAAGTCGTCGTTCTTCGTCATGTCACCGCCGAAGAAGAGCGGCGAGTGGCAGATGCCCCAAAGCGTCATCACGGTGTATTGCTCGTCTTGGGTGAGGTTGGTCCAATGTCCCTTGTCGGCACTGCAGTAGCCCGGATCGCCGATGGTAGCAGCGATGTGTCCCAAGGGCAGCATGTCGCAGTCGGCATAGTTGCCAGGGCGAGCATATTGGGCCCATTCGGCAGCCTCGCGGAATACGAGGTCCACGCCACTCCAGGTATCCCACAGGTCGTCCATCATGCGCCACATGTTGGCATTGTCAAGGCAGTCCTGTGCATACTCAAACTGGGTCTTACCGGGGCTCAGCGAGAGCACAATGGGGCGTCCCGTCTGGTCTATGGCCTTACGTATCATACGTATCTCGTCGGTGTGGAAGGGACGGCTCAGGTCGTCAATCTTGATGAAGTCCACGCCCCACTCGGCATAAAGGTCAAAGATGCTGTTGTAATAGAGCTGCCCTGCCTCGTTATTCTGTATGGTGAGGTTATCCTTCAGCCAGGTACACTCAGGTGTGGTGTTGGTGTATACTTGGCTCCACGGAGTGCTCTCGCTGCCCTTGAGCTTATAGGCCGAAGGGTTGTTGAGGATATACTTGGGCAGTCCGCGCATGATGTGTATGCCAAACTTCAGTCCCATGCGGTGTATTGAGTCGGCCATGGCCTTGAAGCCCTGGTTTACTCCATCGACCATGCACGAGGGGAATCGCGAAGGCGAAGGTAGGTAGCGGCCATACTCATCAAGCACGCAGTCCTGATCGCCGCGTTGGTTATAGTTGCCACCACCGAGGCTGGGGTGATTGGCATACCAGCGGATGTCGAGTACCACATACTCCCATCCATACTCGTCGAGCCCCTTCTCGGCAATGTAGCGCGCATTGTCCATCACCACCTTCTCGTTGGCCGAACTGTAATAGCAATCCCACGAGTTCCATCCCATAGGTGGTGTCGGTGCCCATGTGCGGAAGGTTTCGATGCTGCTTTCTTGTGCATTTGCGGTGAGTGTCATCAGTGCCACCAATACCGGAGCCACGATGCGTTTCAGTGTGTTTTTCTTCATATTAGATTTGTTTTCTCATTCTTATAGGGGCAAAGGTAGCGAAACTTTTGGATATTCTGCACACAAAGGGAAGATAAATTCCCGGAAATTTGTGGACAATTTATGCCCCACGGTCTCATGCCCGCGCTTCCTCACCGACCTCACCGACAACCGCCGCTGGCTCCCCTTCCTCGTGCGCGACATCGACTCCCCATGGACACACCCCATGCCCTATGCCGGGATGTACAGCCAGGCCTACACGCTCTACCGCACAGGCTTCCGCTACTGGTTCGATGCCGACGACAATGCCGAACTCCAGCGCCACAACCGCCAGTTCGAGGAGCCCTGCATGGAGGAGGAGCTCATCGCCACCTACCTGCGCGTGCCCTATGGCGACGAGGTGGGCGAGTT
>JAFOYZ010000065.1 GCA_017424485.1 Bacteroidaceae bacterium | reverse complement strand
GCTTGCCAGAAGTATGGCGGCTTCTACCTCGGCTCAATCGGTGGTCCTGCCGCTATCCTCGCGCAGAACAACATCAAGAGCATCGAGTGCGTAGAGTATCCCGAGCTCGGCATGGAGGCTATCTGGAAGATTGAGGTGGAGGACTTCCCCGCATTCATCCTCGTGGACGACAAGGGCAACGACTTCTTCAAGCAGTTGAAGCCCACCTGTCCGATGAAGTAAGAGATTTGGCATAAATCTTAAACACAAGTAAGCCCCAGAAGTATTTCTGGGGCTTACTTATGCAATATGCCTTATTGATATTTATGAGTGGGTGTAGACTGCTACCTTGAGCTTGAAACTCATTGCACGACTTTGCGTGTGACGAGTTTGCCCTTTGCATCTGTGCCTATCTCAATGTACACGCCAGATTGGGGTTTTTCGGTTAATGGCATTCCCTGTAGGTTGTAATATCCAATGGTTATACCGTTTGGAGTAGATGATGGGTGCGAGATGGCGGTGATGGCCTCTTCCTCGGTCTCCTCGAACACCCAGCGCATGCGAGTGCGGTCGGCATGGCCTCCGAAGAATGTGATAGGACCCTCTTTGAGCGAGGCGTCAGTAGAACCAATCTGTATGCAGCGGTTGGCCGCCTCGCTGGCATCGAGGAAGAAGGCGAGTTTGCCATTATCTGTTTTGGCATAGTAGGGATATATGGCTACTGGCGTGGTTGAGAGTAGCTGCTCTATCTGCATGTATGCACCACTAGCCTTGTTTTGGACGTATACAAATCCTCCATCGCCTGCACTGAGAATCCATAGGGCCTCCTCATTTGCTGCTATAGGATCGATGTTGCCTGCTTTGATGCTGTTGTCGGACAGGCCTATGCGGTATACCAAGGAGTCGCGCTTGCCATCTTTGCTTTTCGTGCTGCATAGATAACGACGTTCGGTGCTGGCATTGGCCGATGATGCGCTCGCATTGCTCGTAGTACCATAGGTATAGATATTGTAGGCCATCGTAGTAGAGAAGTCGGTGAGCGTATAGATTCGGGTCGACTCGAAACGATTTACAGCATTGTTGATAATCGTAACTACGGAGTCGACTTCGGCTTGTGTGCTCTGTTCGTTGATGCTCTCTACAAATGTTCGAGCATCGACAAGGATGTTCATGAATGTATTCAGCGCTTCTGAGGGATATCCCAAGGTGACATCGGTGGAGGCTCCCTTGGCCAAACGCTCGGCGCTCTCGAGTGTGTTGTTTAACCTCGTTAGAAAGAGGCGTACAAGTGATGCGTCTATTTCGGAAAAGGTAAAGATCATATCGGCTCGCTCAATGGTGCCTGATCCCCATACCCAGTCATCAGCAAATCCGCGTGCACGAATCTGCTGGTTCTTGTTTGATGGGCAATTGATGCGATACATGGCTATGGGAGAATTTATGCCAGACTGAGCCGGGTTGTGGTCGCTCGTGTAGTTTATGGTGAGTACAACCGGTGTGTCTGAACTTCCGATGCGTGTGTCGCCGCTGCCAATCGAGATGTTCTCAGCAGTCATGTAACGCTTTGTGCCGAAATTGCGAAGGTGAAAACCTCCTTCTAGTGGTGTGATCTCCCAAAGCAGGGAGGGGTCGTCCCATAGAAACTCTTCGGTAGATCCTAATGAACCATTGCTGTTGAACGTAAGATATTTGGGAATGCCATTGATCGTGGTGCTGCTATTGAAAGGGACGGTACCATAGCAGATGATGCGGTATAGTTTGCCTTCGGTAGGCACGAAGGGATTGGTGCCTGCTGCCATACCGCCACCTCCACGCATAAACTCATCATTGACAGATACCACGCCTGAGTAGAGGGATTCCATGGACTCAGAAATGTTTTTCAGGCGAAAGTAATACACCTTCTTGGGTGTGAGCCCTGTAATGGTAGTCTTGGTTGCGTTTGCCTCAAGGCGTTGTATCTCGGTGAAATTCTTTCCATCCTCTGATTGCTCAATTACAATAGAGGTTATCTCCTCGGCGTCGTTGCTCCATGTAAGTTCTACGGTGGATTCGTCGGTAAGCTTAGCTGCTACGTTGAGGGGATACATCAAGTAGCTGCTTTTCTGTGCAAGGCTGTTTACATAGTTCTCAATGTTGGTGTATCCGTTATCAGATGCATATTCGTTAGCATCGTTCTTTGCCGGATTCAGTCCGTTGGCTACCTCCCATTCGTCGGCCATGCCATCATTGTCGGCATCGGCAATCTTGGGACCACCAGCCACTACGCCTATACCTCCTACATTCTGTTCGTTGTCGATAAATGCTCCCTTCTTTCCCAATGAGGTGAGCTGCTCGATGATGCGCTTATCGTGTATATCTCTTACACGTGATGCACCTACGTGCTCTACTATACTTTCATAGGCTTGTGCTGCAGTCTCAAGGTTCATCGGTGCAGAGCATTTCAGTGACGGATTCGGCATGGGGGTGGCGCTATGGTGGTCGGTGATGAGTGTACCATTGAGTATGCCATCGCAGTTGCCGTCGAAATAGTTTCCGCTACTATACATATGGTCAGTCTCAGTCCATTGGTCAAAATACTTGCCAGAGCCGTTGGGACCAGCGATAAAGTAGTTGTTCATCAGGTCCTGATAATTGTCGGCAGCTGAGTGCCCACCAACAACACCATTCGTGTAGTTGTATACCACATTGTTGTAATACTGTACGTAGCATTTCATCTTAGGATTGCGGCTCTTGTTGTTCTGCCACAGGCAGTGATGGATGGTCCAGTTGCGTGTGCCGTCAGTGATGGCACCAAAGCGCTGTGGCTCGATGCCTTCAGAGATGATGCAGTTTTGCCAAGTGATGTTGTTGGCATTGGCGATGTGCACATTGTCCCATGGCCCCCATGATACACTGCAATGGTCCATAATGACATTGCTGCATTCGTCAAGTGTAAGTGTGCACTTGGATGAGTTGACACTAGAGCCTCCACGCATACGTATGTATCGAATGATGATATTGCTGTTCTTGGAGGCAATCACGCGTCCGCCATAGATGGTGATACCCTCTCCAGGAGCTGTCTGTCCTGCAATGGTTACATTGCTGGCAATGGTGATGTTCTTGCCTGTGATATCAATCACTCCACCGACATCGAAGACTACAAAACGTCCGGGCTGGCTTACTGCTTCGGCCAGTGAGCCGGCACCTGCGGCATTCAGGTTGGTCACGTGCACTACCTGACCTCCACGTCCTCCAGTGGCATAGGCGGCAAATCCTTCAGCACCAGGAAAGGCTAGCTGTTGTGCCTGTATGCCTAAGGCGCAACATAGGGCTGCAAAAAGTAATCTGCTTCTCATAATACTTGTTTTTTATAGGTTGTTGATGATTTCTATGAAGTTTAATGTTTAAGCCACGTCAGTTTGTGCCATATGCTTTCCAGTGGACCGCGTTTGTGGTGGGCCATCCACCAATGGGCAAATGAGACTTGCAGGATGAGGAATACAATGCCGATGCAGATGCTAACGGTGGTTCCACATTTGGCGTGTAGCCCTAGTCCGTAGCCGAAGTAGAGGAAGCTGCCGATGATAGATTGGGTGACGTAGTTGGTGAGGCTCATCTTGCCATAGGGTACAAGCCAACGCTGCAATCTTGTAGGACGAGTCCAATATAATAATAGGAATATGCCTACGATGCTAAGCATAAAGCAGAGGTTGTACCACGAGTTGAAGGTGGTGGT
>JAFOYZ010000064.1 GCA_017424485.1 Bacteroidaceae bacterium | reverse complement strand
ATCAGAAAGCAAGAAAGATGCAGACTTTGAGCGCGCATGCGCCCTCACCGAGGAGTTTGCCAAGAAGGAGGGTCGCCGCCCCCGTATCATGGTGGCCAAGATGGGTCAGGACGGTCACGACCGCGGTGCCAAGGTGGTAGCTACCGGCTATGCCGACTGCGGCTTTGATGTCGACATGGGTCCCTTGTTCCAGACACCTGCCGAGGCTGCTCGTCAGGCCGTTGAGAATGATGTCAACGTGCTCGGTGTATCATCACTCGCAGCGGGTCACAAGACCCTCGTGCCTCAGGTGATCGAGGAGCTGGCCAAGCTCGGCCGCGAGGACATCATGGTCATCGCCGGTGGTGTCATCCCCGCACAGGACTACGACTTCCTCTACAAGGCTGGCGTAGCCGCTATCTTTGGTCCTGGTACCAATGTGGCGCAGTCGGCCTGCAAGATCGTGGAGCTGCTGCTTGAGGAGTAATCCTATAGCAATTAATATAAAGCGAAGGGGTGACCAACTGGTCGCCCCTTCGCTTTATACTTCAATCATTTCACAACATGACCAGATTCATCGATGAACATGTTCAATCTAAACAGTACTAATAGCTACATAAGCGAAGCAAAGCCTACTCATATTAAAAAGAAAATAATCACACGTAAAATACAAAAGTAAACAAAAGGCAAATTAGACTATTTCTAAATAAGATAGAAAATCTTGCAGAATAAACAAAAGACGCGATAACCACAAGAAACGGCGGAAATAGGAAAAAGAAGACATTAAAAATCTTAATATTTAGAAAGGGTAAAAAGTCCAAAACACTATAAATCAAAACGTTTGATATTTGCAAGAAAAAAAAGGGATGAAAAAAGAAGGAAATCACAAACGACTGAAAGATAGGACCTTTGAAAACTGCAAAAAAACAGAAGAGAAAAGTTGTTTTAAAATTCAGAATAAGTGACGTAACTTTGCAGTGTAGAAGTAAAAGAAAAAGAACAGAAGCAACCATGACCGAGACTCAGCTCACCGAACTTTGGGGCAAATGCTTGGACATTATCCGTGATAACCTACCAAGCGAAACCGCATTCAACACGTGGTTTGCCAGCACAAGACCTGCATCTTACGCAGGAAATGTGCTGACCATATATGTACCCAGCCAGTTTGTTTATGAGTACATCGAGGAGCATTATGTTAATTTACTAAGCGCCGCCATTTATCGCATATTCGGCAACGAGACCCAACTAAACTATCGCGTACTCGTAGTAGCCGACGAGAAAGAACCTGGCACCATAGAACAACAGGCAACACCTAAGCGCCCTGTTAAGATACAGCCTACAGATCATAAAGCCGACAACAAGACACCAGGAAACATAGCCGTTCCCGTACAGGATCTTGACCCGATGTTGCGTAGCAACTATAGCTTTGATAACTTCATCGAGGGATTGAGCAACAAACTACCTCGCGCAGCTGCAGAAAGTATCGCCCAAAAACCAGGAAAAACAATTTTCAACCCCTTATTCCTATACGGAGCATCTGGTGTAGGAAAGACCCATTTAGCCAATGCTATTGGTCTGAAAGTCAAAGAGCTATATCCCGAGAAACGCGTACTGTATGTATCAGCGCACCTATTTAAGGTACAATATACAGATTCGGTGCGTAAAAACACGCTCAACGACTTTATCAACTTCTACCAAAGCATTGATGTCCTCATCATTGACGATATTCAAGAGTTCGTAGGTGTAGAGAAGACACAAAACACCTTCTTCCACATATTCAACCACTTGCACCAGAATGGCAAGCAGCTCATCATGACTTGCGATCGCCCACCCGTGATGCTGCAAGGCATTGAAGAACGCCTGATTACACGCTTTAAGTGGGGACTGACAGCAGAAATCGAACGTCCCAATCTGGATCTTCGCCGTAGCATTCTCGCCAATAAAGTACGCCGCGATGGTATTAGTGTTACACCTAACGTTCTTGAATATATCGCAGAGAATGTAACTGATAGTGTACGTGAACTCGAGGGTATACTAATCTCGCTCATGGCGCACTCCACCATTTATGGCCGCGACATAGATTTAGCCATGGCAGAGCGTGTTATCAGCAAAGCTGTGCGCGTCAGCGAGAAAGAAATAACAGTGGAAGATATCGTACACAGCACTTGCGAGTATTACCACATCAAGGATGAGAGTATCTATTCCTCATCGCGAAAGCGAGATATAGTACTAGCACGCCAAATCGCCATGTACCTTACCCATAAGCACCTACCCAACCTATCGTTGGCACGCATTGGACAACAGATCGGCTCCAAAGATCACTCCACCGTTCTACACGCATGCCGAACTATAGAAGAGCAGCTCGAAATGGATAAAGCCATCGAAGGAGCAATCGAAGACATCGAGATCAAGATTAAGTCCAGATAATATATAAACATATATCTACAATCGATAGAGGGCCGACAACAACGGCCCTCTTTTTCATACCCCAATATTCACAAACCGAAAACAAACAAGCCATTCATAAACATAACAGCGCCTCCACCTATCACAAGTTCTCAAATGAAAGACTTTCCTTTTTGGAAAACTTCACAAAAGAAGAAAAATCATATTCACTTCATACTCTGTTGTTTATAATTTTATTTTGGAAAACTTTTATTTTTAATGCAATTTCATTATTGAAAAATTTTGTCAATACAGAAAGGTTATATAACTTTGCAAAGCTTTTTGTTCAAGAAAGACATACTTCTACACAATTCACCTTTTTTGACAACAATAGTAACCTCATAAAACAGTGGAAAAGAAAACTTACACGTTCGAAGAAGCGCAGAACGCAACGCTCGAATACTTTGGTGGTGATGCACTTGCCGCAAGAGTATGGGCCAACAAGTATGCCATGAAAGATTCTCTGGGCAACATCTATGAAGAGACCCCAAGAGACATGCACTGGCGCATTGCCAATGAGATTGCCCGCGTAGAGGCAAAGTACCCCAATGGAATGTCAGCCCAGCAGCTTTTTGATCTGCTCGACCACTTCAAGTACATCGTCCCCCAAGGCAGCCCAATGACAGGTATTGGCAATAATTATCAGATTGCCTCACTCTCAAACTGCTTCGTTATCGGAATGGACGGAAATGCCGATTCCTATGGTGCTATCATCCGTGTTGATGAAGAGCAGGTACAACTCATGAAACGTCGTGGAGGTGTTGGTCACGACCTTTCACACATTCGTCCTAAGGGTTCACCTGTCAAGAACTCAGCCCTTACCTCTACCGGTCTAGTACCTTTCATGGAGCGCTACTCAAACTCTACTCGTGAGGTAGCCCAAGATGGCCGTCGCGGAGCATTGATGCTCAGCGTATCTATTAAGCATCCCGACTCAGAATCATTCATCGATGCAAAGATGACTGAAGGCAAAGTTACTGGTGCAAACGTATCGGTAAAAATGGACGATGACTTTATGCGTGCAGCAGTAGAAGGCCGCCCCTACACACAGAAATATCCTATTGACAGTACCGATCCTCTCTATACGAAAGAGGTGAACGCCTCTGAGCTATGGAAGAAGATCGTGCATAATGCTTGGAAGAGCGCTGAGCCAGGCGTACTCTTCTGGGACACTATCATCCGCGAATCAGTACCCGACTGCTACGCCGACCTCGGTTTCAAGACAGTTTCCACCAATCCTTGTGGAGAAATTCCCCTCTGTCCTTATGATTCATGTCGTCTATTGGCAATCAACCTATACTCATATGTAGTAAATCCCTTCACCCCCGAGGCCTATTTTGATTTTGACCTCTTCAAACAACATATCGCTGTTGCACAGCGTATTATGGACGACATCATCGACCTTGAGATCGAGAAGATTGAGGCCATCATGGAGAAGATTGAGAGTGACCCCGAGAGTGAGGAGGTTAAGGGAGCCGAGCGCAAATTGTGGCAGAAGATCATGGACAAGAGTACTCTTGGTCGCCGCACAGGCGTAGGTATCACTGCTGAAGGTGATATGTTGGCCGCTATGGGATTACGCTATGGTACCGACGAAGCAACAGACTTCTCAGAGAAGGTACACCGCACCATCGCCATCGAAGCCTATCGTTCATCAGTCAACATGGCTAAGGAGCGTGGAGCATTTAAAGTATACGATAGCGAGCGCGAGAAGAACAACCCCTTCATCAACCGCCTCAAAGATGCTGATCCCGCTCTTTATGAAGAGATGAAGAAGTATGGTCGTCGTAATATTGCGTGCTTGACCATTGCTCCCACCGGCACCGTGAGTTTGATGACACAGACTACCTCAGGTATTGAGCCCGTATTCATGCCCGTGTACAAGCGTCGCCGCAAGGTGAATCCCAATGATCCTGATGTACATGTAGACTTTACTGACGAGACGGGCGACTCATTCGAAGAGTTCATCGTATACCATCCCAAGTTCATGACTTGGATGGAAACCAAGGGTTACGACACCACCAAGCGATACACCCAGGAAGAGATTGACGCCATGGTAGCCGAAAGCCCCTACAACAAGGCTACAGCCAACGATATCGATTGGCTCAAGAAGGTGCAGATGCAGGGTCGCATCCAGAAGTGGGTAGACCACAGCATCAGCGTAACCATCAACCTGCCAGCAGATGTAAGCGAAGAGCTCGTCAACGACCTCTATGTTGAGGCATGGAAGTGCGGATGTAAAGGTTGTACCGTATATCGTGATGGTTCACGCAGTGGTGTACTCGTATCTACAGACAGCAAAAAGAAGAGTGCTGACGGCAAGCCCGTAGAAGAACCTTGCACTTGCAAGCCCCCTGTAGTAGTGGAGACACGTCCTCGTGTGCTTGAAGCAGATGTAGTACGTTTCCAAAACAACAAGGAGAAATGGGTAGCCTTCGTAGGCCTGCTCGAAGGCCGTCCCTACGAAATCTTCACCGGTTTGGCCGACGATGATGAAGGCATCTTGTTGCCTAAGTCGGTTACCAACGGTTATATCATCAAGAACGTTGACGAGAATGGTGTAAAACGCTACGACTTCCAGTTCAGCAATAAGCGCGGTTATAAGACCACCATCGAGGGACTTTCTGAGAAGTTCGACAAGGAGTATTGGAACTACGCCAAGTTGATTTCTGGTGTGCTTCGCTACCGCATGCCTATCGAGCAGGTAATCAAACTCGTAAGTTCACTTCAGCTTGATAGCGAGAGCATCAACACTTGGAAGGTAGGTGTAGAACGCGCTTTGAAGAAGTATGTACAAGACGGAACCTCTGCCAAGGGTCAGATATGCCCCAACTGCGGACAAGAGACTTTGGTTTATCAAGAAGGTTGCCTCATTTGCACTAACTGCGGAACCAGCCGTTGCGGATAAAAAACACACTATTCATCCCCACGGGATTATAAAGAGAAAATCTTTTTCTTTTACATACGCGAGAAAGGGAGTCGCTCATAGAGTTGAGGGCTCCCTTTCATTTTCCACAAAGAATACAAGAAATTCCAATACAAGATATGACTATCACACACAGCGCCATTGAGTTACAGGGTCTCACTTTCTATGCTTATCACGGCGTGCTTCCCGAGGAACGCCTTTTGGGCAATACATTCTTTGTAGACCTAACTCTCATAGCTGACATCAGCCATGCCATCGCCACCGACGAACTCTGCGGAACTATCAATTATGCCGAAGCCTACGAGATAGTAAAGAACGAGATGGACCACCCTTCACAACTGCTCGAACATATATGCGGCCGCATTGGAAGTGCTCTGCTCCGTCGTTTTACCACCCTGCAAAGCGTGCAGGTACGAGTCGCTAAGAGTAATCCACCCATCGAGGGTGCTGGTAATTGTTTGTCAGCGGTCACACTTACGTTTGTACGTTAGCAACTATGCATATCCCCCGACCTTACAGCCGAGGGATAGTTCTATTTCAAGAGGTCCTTAATCACAACTTCTCTTACTGCTTCACGTAGATCATATTGAGTTTTGTATAGCGGCGATCCTTGTCAGCGTGTTCCATGAGACCGAGAGGAGCAGTCAGGGGCTTGCCGTCGCGCTCAGGGTCATAGACCACACCTGTCACAGGGTTGGGGATAGTTGCTGCTTCGCGCAAGTACTCGTCACAATAGTTGAGACTACCAAACTCGGGCCATTCATGGATAAGCATATCCATACCCACCACATCACATGCCAAGGGGTCTTGCGACACGATGATGCTGCAACACCAGTCGTTGTTGAAGGGGGCCTTCTGCCACTTGGGTGCAGGTGCTCCATTGACGTTGCGACTTCCGTAGGTGCCGTCGATGAGGAAGAGCAGGCACTTCTGCCCCAGGTCCTTATGGCCTATCCAGTCCACCATGGTCTTGTAGCTGGGCTTGCCGTGGCGCTTGTCGGCACTGATGCCGTTGTGGGCGTTCTTGCGCCACAGGAGGTTGATGTCGGTGGCTCCGTACCAGTTCTTGGCGGTGAGCGTCACGCCAGGGCCGTTGTGGGTCTTCAGCAGGGCCGAGTTGATGAGGTAGTTGGCATCCACCACGCACTTGGCCAGTCCGCGGGCCATCTTGCCATTGTCCACCGAGTACTTCAGCTGCTCGGGGTAGTACTCGCACTTGAGGCGTCCGTCGCCACCGATGTTGTCGATGAACACCACGTCGGGGAACTCGCGGTGTATCTTGTTGTAGATGCTGTCGGTGATGGCACGGCTCGGCTCGCACACGATGATGTCCTCCTGCGCCACACCAGCCTCGTTCACCAGGCTGCGCACGAGTGCCAGCGTCACGAAGGGCGATGAGTTCAGCTCCACCGTGTCGCGATGGGTGATGGCGTTGT
>JAFOYZ010000063.1 GCA_017424485.1 Bacteroidaceae bacterium | reverse complement strand
CACGGAAGCTGAGTTGCACGAGGTGGATGCTGTAGTTACTCACTTGAAGAACTTCTGCCTTTGCGTCTCTACGGCCGATTGTGTCCCAGTGCTGCTTTATGATAAGGAAAAGCAAGTAATAGCAGCTGTTCATGCAGGATGGCGGGGTACGGTAGGGCGTATTGTGGAAAAGACCCTGGAAGCAATGAAGGAGCATTATGGCACTGAAGGCAAGGATGTGATAGCTTGCATCGGGCCGAGCATTTCGTTGGATTCGTTTGAGGTAGGCAATGAGGTCTATGCCGCCTTTCAGGAGGCTGATTGCTATCAGTTTACTTTTTCTTGTTCCAGTACTTCTCCAGCATCTTGGCCTCTTTCTTGGTGATATGGATGATGGCGCCGTGCTTCTGCTCTGCGAAGTTGGTGCGTGTCATCTTGCCGTCGCCGAAGTTACCCAGTGGGGTGTAGTGGATGAAGTCGTGTGTCTCGGTGAACCCGAAGTTGTGGGGGTTGATGCGGTAGTTGTCGTGCATCACCACCCAAGTGTCTTCGCCAATGCGCTTCCAGCAGTTGGGAGCCTCATGTCCTTGGCGCACACCGTCGTAGTAGTTCTCGTCCATGGTGTAGGGTCCCTTTATGTCGGCTGCGGTGGCGTGCTTCACGGTAGCACCGCCCTCGTGCGACACGTAGTAGAGGTGGTAGATGCCGTCGTGATACATGATATCGCTGTCGATGACGTTGTACTTGCCCTCGGGAGCCTCGAAGAGCAGCTTGGGCTCGCCCTCCATCTGGGTGAAGTCGTCGTTCATGTATACATAGTATATCATGTTGCGGCCGTTGCCGAATCGGGTGGTGAAGTGGAGGAACAGCTTGCCCTTCTCCTCATCGTAGCAGGTCTCGGGAGCCCATACGCAGCCTACCTCGGCCCATTTGCCTCCCATGGCCTGGAAGTTGAGGTTGGTGCGTGTCCAGTGCTTCAGGTCGGTCGACTTCATCAGCACCAATCCGCGGTTGTTGCCCCAGCCATACTTGCGTCCGTCGCGCTCCCACTCGGTGGTGCGGTAGCCGTCGCGCACACCGAAGACGTGTAGGTCGGTCATGGCGAGGTAGAAGGCACCGTCGGGGCCGCGGAAGATGTGGGGGTCGCGTATACCCTTCTGCATGGCGATGGTGTCGCCGGCGATGAGGGGCTTGTCCTCGTTGAGGGAGATGAACTCATGGCCGTCGTAGCTGATGGCCATATGTAGTCCGTGGTCGGAATCCTTATGATATACCATTAGGTATGCACCCATTTTGCTTTCCATCTTCTTGGCGGCCTTCTCCTGTTTGGCCTTGTTGTCGTAGTACTCCTGCAAGTGGGGTACGCCATCGGAGGTTATATCGCATTTGAGGATATTGCCTTCCTTGTCGTACTTCAGTTCTTGTGCACATACTGAGCGTGAGTAGCTAGTGCCTGTGTGCAATCCACCGTTGTGGGTGAAGAGGATGGTCTTGCCCTTGAACTCCACGATGCCTGGGTGGGTGGTGTTGCTATTGCCTGCAATTTCAGAGAACACGCCCTTGTACTCAAAGGGACCTATGGGTGAATAGCCTATGGCGTAGCCCAGTTTCTCGGGCCATCCTTCTGCAAAGGTGAGGTAATACTTGCCGTTGTGTTTGTGAACCCAAGGAGCTTCGGTGAAGTTAGCGCCTTTGGGGGTGATGTCCATCACCTCACCATCAATCTCTATCATGTTGGGTTTTAGTTTGGCGGCAAAGCAGCGACGATTGCCCCAGTATATCCATGCGTTGCCTTCTTCGTCTTGATAGATGGCGGGGTCGATGCAGGCCCATGAGTGATCGGTACCGGGGCAGTCTTTGTTGGTGAGCAGAGGTTTGCCCAGTGCATCCTTGAAGGGACCATAGGGCGTGTCACTTACTGCTACACCGATGCCGCACCAATTGGTCGATACGTAGAAATAGTACTTGCCATCCTTCTCGGCTACGTGGCTGGCAAAAGCTGAGTGTGAATCTTGCCATTTGAACTCATCTACGTGGAGCGGGCTCTTGTGCTCTGTCCAGTTCATCATGTCGGTAGTAGTGAAGAGTGCCCACTCGTACATTTTATATCCGTTTTGATTGCCAACATGGTCTATGCCTGTGTACAGATATAATGTGTCTCCTTTGACAAACGGGGCAGGGTCTGCTGTGTGCTTGTGTGTGATGAAGGGATTCTGTGTGGCACGGAAGCGGTATGTATTACCATTGGGGATGAACTGAGCCATACTTATTGTGGCTATGGCACTCAGCGTGAGAGTTAGTAGTGTCTTTTTCATAGAAATCGATGTAATAATGTAATTTCCGCAAAGATAGTAACAAACAAACGAAAATGTGTCAAGTTGCCTAAATATTTTTCTCGGTAAGTATGGTGCATGTTTTTTGAAGGAATCAGGCTTGACTTTTTATGTCAAACTACAGTTGGACCAATTGGTATAAAAAAAGCAGTTATCGTGTGATAACTGCTTTCTTCTAACGTGGTGCCACCAGGAATCGAACCGGGGACACAAGGATTTTCAGTCCTTTGCTCTACCAACTGAGCTATGGCACCTTTCCGTTTTGCGAGTGCAAAGGTAGAGCATTTTTTTTATTCTGCAAAAGAATTTTGGACTTTTTTTCTAAAACATGATATTTTTTTTGTTTTTATGGGTTTTAGACCGCCCTAGAACTTATTTAATCCATACTTTTTGTCCTTCAGAAGTGATGTAGATGCCTGATGTCACTTTTTCTACAGGTCGGCCTTGCAGATCGTAAAAACGGGTCGATTCTTCAATTTTAACTGGAATCATTCCTAAGGGAATGTTTTTGTTGAAGGGTAAGGTGCTAGCAGAACTGTCGCCAACGTAATAGGCTGTATTGGCTGATATAGTACCTGATGAGGTGCTACGCTTCGTGAAGGCCGACGCGGCATTAGGTAGGTAAATGTTTTTACCGCTCACAGTCGTGCTTTTTAATGTGCCTGCAAGTCTATTGTCGAAAGTATAGCCTGTCATCTGTTTGTCGGTGATAGTTATTGTATAGGTACCTGGAGCACCGATAATGATGAGAGGGGTGTAATCATAAATCACTGAGGACTGATAGGGGTAGATGGGTAGGTAGTCTATGCCGTCAACTTGTGCGGCAGGTCCTGCGTAATAGGGTTCAAGACCTTCGGGGAGCGTCACATTGAAAGGTAGGTTGATGGTTGTGTAGGCATTGTCACCAATGGTGATGCAGAAACTGTCGACGGGTTCAATGTACCAAAGCGAGGCGGCCGCGTCAGCTGTCCAGGGCACAAGGCGCTTGTTGTCGCCTGCAAGGTGAAGGCCGACGTTACCACCTGTCTTGTTGGTGCATACGATGGAACTCTTACCCGTGTCGCGCGTGGTGATGGTCCATACGCCTGCAGCGTTGATGTCGGCTGTCACGACAGGCTGGGTCTCATTGGCACCGAGCGGGCCTAGATAGTATTCGTAGTTGCCGTTGTAGAGGTAGTAGCTTCCGTCGGTCTCTGTGGGTATGAACGAGAAGAATTGGTTGGCATTGGTCAGGTTGGATGTGGCCGTGCTGACGCGCGAATCTTCGGGCTTCAAGTACAGAGTGGCGTTAGAACGCTCTGTGTTGCGGATGCGATACCATGCATTGGGAACGATTTCAATGGTGGGCGCATTGATGATGGCTTCGTTGATGCTTTCGTAAGCCTCCTGTGATGGTGAGGCAATGTAGCTCTCAAGGGCGCTGCTGATACTGGCCTTTGCTTCAGGATAGAGGCAGCCTACGTAGTTGCCCCCGTTGAGCTCGACTGAGGCGAGCTTGGCTTCAATGCTGTCGCTGATGAAGGCCAGGTTGTCAATCTCGGGGTAGTAGGTGTAGGCGCTGTCTGTAATCTGTTCCAACGAGTAGTTCTTATAGACAATGGTATAGCCGCCTCCATTGGTGCCGTAGGTGTCCTCCTCATAGAGGAAGGCCAATGTGCTGTCGGCCTGCCAGCAGAGGGTAGAGTAGGCTGAGCTGAGGAAACTTGCCTGATGGCGTCCGTCCCAGTCTTGCGCAAATGCCGCAGGGGTGACAAAGTCGGCCAGACTCTCCAACTCTTTATAATAGATACCTACATTGGCACGTCCCGATCCGAAAGGTACGGATTGTAACTGGATGTATACGGGGGTGTCATCGGCTATGCGCTTGGCTGGGATGGTGATGATCTCTCCGTTGGTAGAGTTGCTGACGGCTGTGGTTCCTCCATTGGAGTTGCCTGAGAAGCTGTGGGTGCCCCAGCGGCCTTCGGCTTTCTTGCTGTCGGTGTAGGAGAAGATGTTGTAGTAGCGGCCACCGGTGACGCGTGAACTTACGAGTACCGAACCGTCGGGAAGCTCGTCGGCCTTAGGCTCGTCGGCACCGCTGGGGATAGGAGCTACGTTGGGGTCGCCGAGGATGGTCCAGTTCTCACCGAAGTCGTCAGAGTAGAGTACGAAGTTGACATGAGTGCCATTGACATCCTTGACCAATACAGCACAGTAGAGACGGTAATACTGGTCTACCTTGATATATTTACTCTGTGAGATCTTGCCCGAGCCCACGAACATGGCGCGTACGGGACCATAAGGGGTGTTGTCGAGCTGAGAGTAGATGCTTTCTGAGCGGTCTACGGGTTCGCTCCAGGTTCTACCATAGTCTTCGCTATAGAAATGGGCGATGCCTTGGTGGTTGTTGCGAGAACCGTTGGGGAAGGATACGTTGCCTGAGCAACTGAGCACAAGCACGCGGCTGCTCTCACGGTCGGCCACGATACAGGGGTCGCCAAAGCCTACATACATTTGGTTGGGGGTGGAAGTGCCTGCGGCACCACGGCCTTCGATGATGGGGAAGATGTCACCCCAAGTCTGACCATTATCTGTACTGATACGGGCGTGGAGGTCGATACGTCCGTTAGTGGCCATGCCGATGTCGGCGCGGCTATGCCGATAGTCGGCCACAGCTATTAGGTCACCGTTTGAAGCGGTGGTAATGGCGGGGATGCGGTAGGGGATAGCTCCACTTGTCGGGGTGGGGAACACTTCGAATTGGGGCTCAGGGATGATGGTACTACGTTTGATGTAGACGATGAAGTTGGAGAAGGTGACACCCTTGTTGGCTCCCGATTGTGAGAAGGTGGCTGTGCGTTCTTCGAGTCCGCTTACCTCGATGTGCTGTGTTGTGGCAGATGAAGTATAGCTCTTCCCATTTATGTTGAGGGTGAGCGCATAACTGGCGTCGTTATTAGTGTTGGCAAAGTCGAAGCTATAACCTGCTACGATAAAGTCTTCGGGGGCTGTGAGGGTATAGGTCGATGAACCGGAAGTACCGGAGTAGCCAGCCAGATAATCGCCCGAGGAGGTCATGTTGTTGGCGCCCGTGCTGAGGGTGAAGCCTTCGATGATATTACTTTCCCATCGTGAATGCCATGTCTTGTTGGCGTTGCTTGCGGTGAATGTACCGTTGGACACAAGAACCTCCAAAGAACCTTCTGCAAGGGAGATCTGTATTTGGGGAGAGGAGGCTTCATATGAACCATGCTGCTCTCATCTTGACCATTGCTGCGATCATGATCACGACCACGACCATGAGCATCATGCGCATGAAGGTCAGACCGTTGAAACATTGGTGGAGTCTGCCCAGTTTACCGTATCAAAGTTGAATCTGACAGATCCGCTTCATATCTATACCGAGCAGTTCGGCAGCTTTATAGTTTATGTCTGCATTGAGGGAGCTGCATCTATACAGGTGCCTTCTACAAGGCCGGACGGAGAAGCCTTCATGGATAATTATGAGTTCAAGAAAGGAGAGACAATGATGATTCCTGCCGACATGGCGGATTTCTATCTCGTTCCGCGAGACCGTTCGACAGTGCTTCTTGAGGCTGTCACACGCGTTCAGGAGGATCTGGATGCATATATCGATCCGAATACTGATCCATATCTTGAGGGGGAGGATTATGAGGGTCTGGAAGACGGCGCATTTGAGGATGATGATGAGGAGGAGGAGGGACCAGTCGGAGCCAGTCCGCTTGGTTTCTTCGGAGCCGGACGTAATCCGCTTTCATAGAGTTTGACATGGAAGAAGTAAGAATAGATAAATACCTTTGGGCCATCAGGGTCTTCAAGACCAGGACTGATGCGACGGATGCATGCAAGGGCGGTAAAGTACGCGTCAATGGTGCAGACACAAAGCCTTCCAAGTCTGTCAAAGTCGGTGATACCATTGTAGCACGCAAAGGTGCAGTTACCTATACATATAAGGTTCTGCAGTTGATCGACAAACGTCAGGGAGCTAAGCTGGTGCCGAACTATGCCGAGAATCTCACACCACCTGAGGAACTTGCCAAGTTAAGGGCTCCGGTAGAGACCTTCTTCCTCAAGAGAGACAGGGGAACCGGTCGTCCAACCAAGAAGGACCGTCGTCAGATGGAAGATCTGTGGAGCAATCTCAGCTTCGATGTGCCGGATGACATAACCGAGCGTTTCGCTTCTGATTTCGGTTTCGACGATACAGAGGACGATTTCTATGAAGATTAGCTGATATCATAAAGCTAGAAGGCGCTGTGTTTACAGTGACATGCCACCCCCGGCTAGGGGGTGCCGCGGCTCCGAAGGAGTGGCGGCGGGGGTCACAGTAAACACAGCGCCTTCTGGCTTATATACTGCAGATCTATTTGAAATATCTGTTGTAAAGTCCCTGGAATCCAGCACCGTGACGAGCCTCGTCCTTGCACATCTCATGGACTGTATCATGGATAGCGTCGAGATTCTGCTGCTTTGCGAGAGTCGCGATTCTCTTCTTGTCCTCGCATGCACCCTGCTCTGCAAGCATTCTCTTCTCTACATTTGTCTTGGTATCCCATACGCACTCACCGAGGAGCTCAGCGAACTTAGCTGCGTGCTCAGCCTCTTCCCATGCATATCTCTTGAAAGCCTCAGCGATCTCAGGATAGCCCTCTCTGTCTGCCTGACGGCTCATTGCGAGGTACATGCCTACTTCGCCGCACTCTCCGTTGAAATGGTCGCGAAGGCCCTTGAGGATCTCAGGATCAACACCCTGCGCAACTCCGAGCTTGTGCTCGTCAGCCCATGTAAGAGCGTCACCTGTCTGAACGATCTCCTCGAACTTCTCAGGTCCTACATGACATACAGGACATTCCTGCGGCGCCTCGTTACCCTCGTGGATGTAACCACATACCATACATCTGTACTTTTTTACCATAATTCAATGTTTTTTAGTGTTGTGTTAATGTTATTTCGATTTATCTTTTTTCTTGTATTATGCTTCCTCTTCAGTTACTTCTACAAAGTCCTCAGGTCCTACAAAGCAGAGTGGGCACTCTTCAGGAGCAGTTTCACCTTCATGTATATATCCGCATACCAAGCATCTGAATTTCTTATTCATAATAGTCAAATATTTAATCGTTTATAATTTCTAATTTTGAACAATTCTAAATTGTTTCTGTTGCAAAGGTAGGGAAAAATCCGATACCTCCAAATATTTTTGCACTAAAAATTCAAAAAAATCGTAAATTGTCCTGAAATATAGCAAATTTTTATCAGAATAGCTCGAATGTGCCGTACTTTGGCAGAAGAAAGGGTTATTTTTGCATCAAAAGTATAATAGATGACGCCGTTTCTGAAACAGGTCGCAGACCATTATTATAATGCAGGGAAGATTGAAGAGAAATGCTTCGTCTTTCCAAACCGTCGTTCGATGGTATGGTTCCGCAAGCATCTTTGCTCAGCAGTGAAGGATGTTCCTTTGCTTGCTCCGCAGATGCTCACCATAAATGATTTCTTCAGCAGGGTCTCGGGAGTTCCGGCTTCTGACAGAGTGAGGCTTCTGCTGGAGCTGTATGATTCGTACAAGGCGCTTAATCCCAAGGCGGAATCTCTGGATGAATTCATCTTCTGGGGAGATGTCATCCTTGCGGATTTCAACGATGTGGACAAGTATCTTGTCGATCCGAAGCAGCTCTTTGCGAATGTCGCGGATTTCAAGGCCCTGCAGGATACATTCGAATACCTTACAGATACCCAGCGAGAAGCCATCAAGGGTTTCCTGAGTCATTTCAATGACCAGTCCGGCAAGCTGACGGTGGATCTCGGAACTGACGATCCGGATGTCAAGGGACGTTTTCTGCAGATATGGAACATTCTGTATCCTCTGTATGTGAATTATAACAAGTCGCTGGCAGACAAGGGTATGGCCTATGAGGGCATGGTGTACAGGAGTCTAGCGGAAAGACTCAAGAGCAGCTCTGTCGAGGATGTCTTCCAGGATATATTCCATGAAGGGACGACCTTTGTGTTCGTGGGGCTGAATGCCTTGAATGAGTGCGAGAAGACCTTGCTCAGAAAGCTCAGAGACGCAGGTAGGGCTGAGTTCAGCTGGGATTGGTCGGGAGACATGATCAAGGATCCGCAGAACCGTTCGTCATTCTTCATGGCAGACAATGTGTTGGAGTTTCCGCAGGCCGCACGGTGGGATCCGGAAGGGGTGGAATGTCCTGAGATCAATGTGATAAGCGTCGCTTCGTCTGCCGGACAGGCCAAGAGGCTCCCGGATATACTGCGCCAGCGTACAGGAGCTCCGGAGGAGTGCGCTGTCGTGCTTCCTGATGAAGGCCTGCTGAAATCTGTACTGAATTCGATTCCGGAAGAGATTCATGATATCAACGTGACCATGGGGCTGCCGATGAACGGAAGCCTGTTCTATACGATGATGGCGGATATATCAGCGATTCAGATGCATGCGGTAAAGCGCAAGGATACATGGCTTTTCTACCACAAGCAGGTCTGGGATCTGTTCTCGAGCGAGATCTTCCGCAAGGCTGCAGACGAAAAGACGATGGAGATTGTGGCTAAGGTAAAGGAGAATGCAAGATATTACATACCGAAGGAAGAACTTACCGGAACGTTGCTGATGGATGTGATCTTTCGCCCTGTGATAATGGATCCGAAGATGGCCTCCACGGCGCAGATCGCATCATTCGCGCAATATCAGAAGGATGTCATCGAAGTCATT
>JAFOYZ010000008.1 GCA_017424485.1 Bacteroidaceae bacterium | reverse complement strand
GTGACGGTTCCGGTTACGGGCGACAGTTACCAGAAGTATGCAGCCGACTTCGAGACCCGGTCGAACACGAAGCAGATCCGCGTCAGCTTCTACATCGAGCGTGCCTCTTGGGGTGCTTCTGTAAGTTCTCTCCAGGTCGATGATGCCAGACTGACCGGTGTGCGCCGTCTTCCCGAGGCTCAGCTCGGTTTCGAGAATCTGGACGGCGACGTGGCCTACTTTGCCTATGATGCCACGGGAGCCTATGCGCCGATGATGCCTGGCTTGACCATTAGTGAGATACAGACAGCCATCGAGCAGGCAACAGCTACAGATGGCGCAATCGAGGCTAGCATAGCCGACGGCTTGCTCTCTGTCACAGGTGTTCGCGAAGGCTCTCTTGTGCTCGTATATAATCAGTCTGGTGCCTTGGTAACAAGTTTACCTGGATATGTTGATGGTACGAAGGTAGCACTGCCCATGCGCGGTATATATATTGTTGCCGTGATACATGAGAATAAGAAACAAGTTGTAAAAGTCGTATTTTGATAGGTAATATGAAGATTAGTCGTATAGGCTTACTATCTGTTGTAACTATAATGTCTTTTGCTATGAGTGCGGTGTCGTCGGTTGCTGGCGATATCCGCCCTGGCGAGACGTGGTATGACACTAATGGAAGTGCCATCAATGCTCATGGTGGTTGCGTGGTATACCACGAAGGTGTATATTATTGGTTTGGCGAGCAACGTTCAGGTAATAAGTCTGATGGCATCAGTTGCTACAGCTCCACTGATTTCTATTCATGGAAGCGTGTAGGGCGCGCAGTGACTCCTACAGGAGCCATGACCGATGCTTGCGAAGATATCGCTCAAGGGCGTACATTAGAGCGCCCTAAGGTGATATACAATGAGGCAACGGGTAAGTGGGTTATGTGGATACATTGGGAGAATGGTGAGCACTATGGCGAAGCCAAGGTAGCTGTGTGCCAGTCTGACAAGGTGACCGGTCCTTATACCCTAGTCGGTGTGTTTCGTCCCAATGATCACGACTCTCGCGACCAAACTCTTTTCAAGGACTTTGACGGCACGGCCTATCATATTTATTCTACAAATATGAACTCCAACACCCATTGTACCCCGCTGGCTGACGATTATTTGTCGCCCACCCCAGAGGTCAACCTTCAACTCAAGGGGCGTAGGTTCGAGGCAGCAGCCCTTTTCCGTGTGGGCGACACCTACTATGGCCTCTTCTCGGGCTGTACAGGTTGGGATCCTAATCCAGGACGTTATATGTATACTACCGACCTCATGGGCGAGTGGATGGCACCTGCTGACTTTAAGGCTAGCGATGGCAGCACCGGCATCAACTTCTGCATTGATGAGGGAAAGGACAATTCGTACCGTTCGCAGAGCAACTTTGTATTTCCTGTACCGGGAAAGGAACGCTGCTTTGTATATATGGGCGATCGCTGGAACTCAAGCAACGTGCAGAGTTCCAAACATGTATGGCTTCCGCTGAGTGTGCGTTCTGGATATCCTACCGTACGCTGGTATGACAAGTGGGATATGAGCGTATTTGACGACATGTACCGACTGAAACGTACGGCCAAGATTGACGATGGCGCTGAGTATCTGTTGCTCGAGAAGTTCTCCAATCGAGTGGTCTCACGCCCCTCGGCAACGCTTACGCTCGAGGATGATGGCGAGTCAAACCTGACGTGGATCTTTCACGCTACCGAGGATCCTTACATCTATAAGTTAGAAAACAAAGCTACAGGAAAGTACATGGAGAATGTATTCGGCACGGTGCGTTGGAGCAATGCCAAGGAGGCTGCGACCCAGCAGTGGCAGTTCGTGCTCGAGGAAGATGGCTACTATCGCATCCGTAGTGTAGAGGATGGCATGTGCCTTTCCGTTTCGGGCAATGCTACTATGGCCGGCACGAATATCTTCCTCAATGAGGAGACATCGGCCATTCATCAAAGCTTTGCCGTATACTTTGATTCATCCCTCTATCCCGAGCGTGCCGAAGCCGATATGTATAGTCGCGACTATCGTGCCATCAATCGCCAACTGATGGAGGAGCAAGCCCTTCACATGGGTGTCGGGAACCTCGAGTCGGCCGAGGCGTTTGACAACGCCATGTACAACCTCCAGGGTCAGCGTATATGGGCCCCTGCAAAGGGCCAGATTTACATCCAACATGGTCGTAAGATGCTTGCCAAGTAATCCAGTGTCAGCAATCGTAATATCTAAATGGTGGCCCCATGCGGAGCCGCCATTTTTTTAGTAATGAGATACAGACGAAATAGAATATATGTAAGGAGATGTGGTCCCCTGATTCTGACACTTAAGTCTGCAGGAGACTCTTGTCAGCCTGTTTCTCTGCATACTCCGAGGGCAGCATACCGAAGTCTTTCTTGAAGCATGAGGAGAAATACTTAGGCTCATTGTAACCCACGGCGTAGGCCAGCTCGGCAATACGTATGTGAGGCTGCGCCTCGAGCAGTTGGCATGCCGCCCTCATGCGTACGTGCCGTATAAATGCCGAGGTATACATGCCCGTTAGGCTTTTGAGTCGTTTGTATAGGGTCGACTTCGACATGTTCACCTCATCAGCAAAGGCCTGCTGATCGAAGGCCGAGTCGCCCAGGTGGCGTTGCACACACTCCACGCAACGTTGCACGAATGCTTCGTCCTCGCTTGTGAGGTGCAGCTGCCCCAGTCCTGCAAGGCCACTCACCTTGATGGCATGGGCTATCTGCTGCTTGCGCAGCAAGAGATTGTCTATACGGGCTTTCAGTACACCTATACTGAATGGTTTGGTGATGTAAGCATCAGCCCCTGCGGTGTAGGCCTCGGCTCGCGCCTCTTCGCCCCTCTTGGCCGTGAGCATGATGATGGGGATATTGCTCCACAGCGGATTGCTACGTAGGTGATGAGTCAGCTCCATACCGCTCATCACGGGCATCATGACGTCGGTGATGACGAGGTCGATATTATCTGTATTCATTAGTTCTAGCGCCTCTTTCCCATTGTAGGCACGCATGATGCGGTGCTCAGTCGAAAGTAGCTGTGCGATGAGGTCGATAAGCTCCTGGTTGTCCTCTACGATGAGTATGGTTGTCCGTTGTCTGTTGTCCGTTGTCTGTTGTCCGTTGTCTGTTGTCTGTTGTCCGTTGTCTGTTGTCTGTAGACTATCAAGAGAGGTGTCGTCTATCTCATCGTCTCTGAATGCGCTACGATCGATGGGGAGCTCTACGGTGAATGTGGTGCCCTGACCCTCTTGGCTGGCTACGTTTATGGTGCCATGGTGTAGCTCTACAAGATCGCGAGTGAGTGAGAGCCCGATGCCTGTGCCGTAGGTACTATGCTTGCGGTGCTCGCCCTCGTAGAATCGTTCGAAGATGTGGTCGAGTTTCGAGGGGGCTATGCCCTTGCCATTATCCGTTACGGTGAGCTGCATGCGGCTGCCGTCATCGGTGGCCCGTAGGGTGACGTGGATATATCCTCCTGGGCGATTATACTTGGCGGCATTAGAGAGGAGGTTGTAGATGACCTTGTCGAGGTTGTCGGGGTCGAAATAACCGGTGATACGCTCAGGACTGCACACGAGTGATAGGTGCAGCTCTTTGGTACGCATGAGGGGCTGTATGCTCTCTATCTCACGGCGGCAGAAGTCGGCCACATCGCCAAGTGACACCTGTAGGTGGAGGTTACCCGTTTCGGCCTTGCGAAACTCGAGTATCTGCTGCAGTAGGCGTATCTGTCGGTTGAGGTTGTTCTGTATCACCTTATAGTCTTCGGCGTGCTGGGGCGACTCTTGCCGCAACTTATCGGTGGTGGCGAGGATTACGGTAAGCGGGGTCATGAGGTCGTGGGTGATGTTGGTGAAGAAGCGTAGCTTGTTGTGATTGAGTTGGGCAAGCTGCTCCTTCTCCATATGGGCGAGCTCTATCTCGTGGCGGCTGTGGGCACGCGACTGCATGTGGCGGGCGATGAACAGCAGCAGCCCTGCTAGCATAACCACGTAGAGGACTATGGCATACCAGCGCAGGTAGAGGGGAGGTCTGATGTGTATGTGTAGTGATTGCTCGCACCGGCTCCATGAACCGTCGGGGTTCATCGAACGCAGACGCAGGGTGTAATGACCCCAAGGAAGGTTGTTGTAGTGTGCACTGGCCGTTCCACTCTCGGTATATTGCCAGTCTCTGTCGTAGCCGTCGAGACGGTAGGAGAAGTTTTCGTCGGTGAGTTCGTCATAGTTGAATGAGGCGAACTGCAGGTGTAGGTGGCGATGCTCGGGATCTAGAGTGAGCGTGCGGGTGTAGGGTGGCAGAGCATCGGCTATGGATTGGCGTGAGTGCATGTGCAAATCGCGCAGGGGGATGTTTGACAACTCAATCCCTGACACGTAGGCGCGTGAGTCTGGGCGTTTAGCCTCGGTGTCGATGTCGGTAATGGTGGTGTAGCTGGCAAAGCTGGCAAAGCAGAGGGTGCCGTCGGGCGCGGTACTGGAGAATCGTTTGTTGAAGCTGTAGTTGTCTATACCATCTTTGCGATTATATAGTCTCAGTCTGCTCACCTCGTCGCGGGCGGTGAGTTGCAGGTGGATGATGGCATGCTGCGATGAGAGCCATAGAGTGCTGTCAGATGCCAGCTCAATACTATAGATGTCGTCGTAGGGGATGCCGAGCTGATGGTTGGCTATGTTGAATCCATCATGATGGGGATCGTAGCGCATGAGCCCGGCTTCTGAGCATGCCCAGACTCGACCTACATGGTCTACGACTATCTTATATACATCGGTGACCGGGAGCTCGGTGTTGAGTGGCTTGTCGTAGAGTATGGCCTGTAGGGTGGTGGGTCGGTGGATATCGCCTATGAGACGAATGATGCCTTTGTTGCGTGTGGATAGCCAATAACACCCTTCTCCTGGGGTGATGTGTGTGATGCGTGCATCGTTGATGACGGGGGCTATATGTTCATTGGTGAGATACATCCCGTCGCCATGAGGGTATAGGATGCTTAGCCCCATCCAAGTGCCCAGAAGGAGGTTGCCCTCGTCGTCTTCGTGTATGGAGTACACGCAGTTGTCTTGCATCCATGGTGCGTTGTGTCTGTTGTAGTTGGCGAGGGTGTGCAGGGAGTCGGCGATGATCAGTCCGTCTCGTTCGGTTCCGAAGGCCATCTGTTTATTGTGGAGCTGGCGTATCATATTTACCTTGAACGAACCTGAGTGTGAAGGCTGCCCTAGTAGAGAAGTGCGGTCAGTAGCGGTGAGGTTGGTGGCACTTACCTGGAGGAGCCCTTGATTATCAATACCTATCCATAAGTCTCCACGATAGTCGTAGGCCAGAGCACTGATGTTGTAGCTATCGGTATAGGGCATCGGCAGCGGATGGCTTACCAACTTTCGAGGACGTGTACTGGCTGATACGATGCCATAGAGCGAGGCGTTGAGCCAGATATGGCCGTCGCGGTCGCATAGTAGGTGCGATGCCCCGCGTCCGAAGATGTGCTTATCTGTTTCCGCAGAGGTTGGCAGACCATACAAACTAGCTCCATGAGCATCGGTGATGCCGAAGGTTATGCCCTTTGAGGTGCCCACCCATAACATATGCGTATATGGGTCGGTAGCTAAGGAGTAGATGTAGTTAGAGGGTAGGGAGGGGTATTGTTCGCACATGTAATTCTCGAATTGTAGTGGTTCGCCCGTGGCATGTGGATTATATATCTGGTATAGGCCCTTTCCCCATGTGCCTACCCATAGATTGCCGTGGTAATCTTCAAATACGGTATGTGCAGAGTTGATGTCGTTGAAGCGCGGTAGCTCGTAATAGGTCCCTTTGGTAGGATCGTAGCGATAGAGTCCCCTGTCCCACGTACCTATCCAGATGTAGCCTTGACTGTCTTCTAGAATGGAAGTGATGGAACTATGGGGTACTCTGGAATTTCCTCGCTGGTCGCAGTGGAGGATGAATACATCGTCTGCGGCATCGTAGCGGTATAGACCGCCCTTGGTTCCTACCCATAGCTGTTCGTCACGGGTGACGGTCATTACGGTGATGTGGTCTGTATTGTTGAAGTCGGTGAGGTGATATGTAACTCGCTCTCCGCTAGCAAGGTGCAGCCGAGTGATGCCGCGGTCGGTACCCACCCACAGGTGTCCTATGCTATCGCCGGCAAGGCAGAGAATATTGTTCGAGGTCAGCAGGTTAGGCTGTCCTTGATGGTTTTTATATACCTCCACAGTGTATCCGTTATAGCGGTAGAGTCCTTGTCCGGTACCTATCCAGAGGAATCCGATATGATCTTGGTAGATGGCATTGATACTGTTTGAGGGAATCTTCTCGGCCACATTGAGACTCTGGAAGGTGACCTCATAGGGTAGTTCGTCGCTTTGTGCACGGCAAGGGAGGCATAGGCAGATGGCTAAGGCTAGCGTCGCTAAAAGCCGTATGGATATTTTTGCGTTCATAGACAGTAGATGCGGTAATATGATGTATGATGTCTTTTCTTTTACCCATGTAAAGATATATCGAATTCTCGGCTTATGAAAGCCCCTTGCCTATGAATAAGGGAGAAAATAAGATAAAAAGGGGCAAAAAATCGTTATTTTCACCTTCTTCCATGCACATCGTAACTCATACATAGAGAAAATAAATTATTTTTGCATCAAGGGCGCATCCGTGATATTCCCCCGACCAGGAACACCTATATCTTGATGATAATATACAGCAACAAATAAAATTTCTATCTTATGAAACACAGTAATCTTTTGCTAATGTGCATCGCTACACTGATGAGCGTGGGAGCAATGCATGCTGAGGCACAGAACTATGTACCCCAGACAGGCGACAAAGTGACCGCTGAGGATGGTATCTATATCGTTGAGGGCGAGAACTTAATTCCTAATCATTCGTTCGATGAGGGGCTTGTCCATTGGACCTCAGGTGATGGGTCGGCCATTACAGCTGACAATTTTGAGGTGGTAGCTGAGGGTGGCCCCGATGGAGGCGCCTATCTGAAGTCGCTGGGTGGTGCAGGTAGTGGTTCTAATAAGTCTATCAAGCAGGGATGGCAACTCACACCCGGTAAGACTTATCTGTTTAGTATGTGGGCCAAGCGTACAGCTAGTGGTATGTCGAGCAATACACAATATAGTAAGATATGTGCGGCAGCATCGGCTACTGGTACCGACGAGCAGTTGACACTCGTGAACTACACTGCCGATACGTGGGTGCAGACTCAGGTGGTGTTTACGGCAACGGCTGATCGTCCTTATTGCGTGGCCAATCTCGGTTGGCTCAATAGCGCTACTAGTCTTGATTGTTTCTTCTTGGGCGAGGTACAACTTTCCAATGAACTGAATGTAGCCAAACTTGAGCAACTCATAGCCGATGCCGAGGCATTGTTGGCTGATACAGAGGAGGGTGACGGCAGAGGACAGTACAGCACCGAGGTGCGTGCAGCCTTGCAAGATGTTATCAATGAGGCCAAGAATGTATTGGTTGGAGCTACTGTGCAGGCTGAGATCAACGAGGCATGCAGCCAGCTCGAAGCAGCATCGAAGGTGTATGCCAGCAGTGCCAATCCGCCCTTTAGCCTTGACAAGAAATATGTGTTTGTCAACGTGGCTGCCGAACTCTATCTCACCACAGGTGGCGGTACGGTAGGTATTGCCGAGGAGGATGTGGCCGATGCTACACAGGTCTTTGTGTTTGAGAAGGCTCCCGAAGGCGCCGCAGCTACGGGGTACAACATCAAGGATGCCGCAGGCAACTACATCTACCGTAGTGGCTCATGGGATACAAAGTCAGGTACGGTCGACTTGACCACAGCTAATGCTATCTTCCAGATTGTCGACTATGTTGATTTTATACAAGTCAAGAATATGGGTAGTGGCTCTGTATTGGGCGTTGACAACACTGCTGCCGGGTCTGCCGTATATTCCAACAAGAATGGTACGTCGAGCAAGAACTGTTGGGTTATCAAAGAATATGTGTCGGCCGATGAGCGTGACGATGAATACAACTACAATGCTTTGCTCGTCAAGGCGCAGAAGGAGTATTCGGGCATCAATACGGCTTTAGTTGGAGAGGATATCTTCATGTACTCTCCTGCAGCCTATGCAGCCTATGGTAAAGCTATCGAGGAGTCGCAGGCCATGACGGACTATGCAGCGGCACTCTTGTTGCTGCAAGAGGCTATGGAAACCTTTGCTGCCAATAAGATGAATAAGCCTGATCTGACACAGAAGTACACCATTACGCAGGCTGCCGGTAACAATATAGGCTATGTAGAGGGCGCGACCAATGTGGGTCTCGTCGCTCCCACTGGAGCTGAGGCCGAGCAGTTTATACTTGAGGAGGGAGCAGCTGAAGGCGCATATTATGTAAAGAATGTGAGCGCCGAGGTATACCTGGCAAAGTCTACATCAAGTGCTTGGGATACGCATTGGAGCACCGAGAAGACGGCCGAAGCCGAATGGTATATCACAGCCTATGGCGCGGGACTATATACACTGCAGAATGTGGCGGGCAAGGGCCATCTGGGCAGTGATGCCACAGCTGAAGGCTCGTTGCTATACTGTGACAAGGCCGCTTCGGCTGCCAATTCGCATTGGATTATCGATATTTACTCCTTGACTCGCGCTGCGGAGAAAGCGTTGGCCAAGGCTAAGGCTATATCTGCATCGGTGAGTGTGGGTGTCAACTATTGGGAAGTACCTCAGGAGGCCATGGATACGTTCCTTGAGGCTATTGCTTATGCTGAGGATGCTATGAACGAAATTGTTTCCTTTGAGGAGGGACAGGCTGTTGCCGACTTCCTCGAAGAGGCTATCGCTGAACTGGCAGCTTCATACAACCCCATAAGTCCGTTCGATACGGCTCTCACCTATATCCTTAAGCACAACAGCGGCAACCTGCTCACATTTACAGCAAGCGGCAATGCCAAGATTACGTCAATGGCCGAAGATATGAAAGCTTCAGATGAGCAGATTGTGGTGCTTGAGGCTATCGACACACTTGACATGGGTTACTATATCAAGTCACTGCAGACCGGCTATTATTTTGCTCGCACAGGAACTTATAATACTCTGTGGAGCGAGACCCCAGACTCGGCGGCCATCGTGCAGATAGAGCAGCTCGAGGGTCGTTATTTGGGTCTTAAGTTCTACATCTCAGGCACCTTCGCCGGTACCGACGACAACAACTCGGGTTCCCTCATTTATAGCGACAAGGTCGGAGTAGGCAATCCGTATGCCTACTGGCTTGTCGAACCCTATGTGACGGTACAGCTTGATCGCGAGGCCTACGACGAGGCATTGCTGGCAGCTCAGACATTGCTCGAGTCTATGGTGCCTGGCTATAAGAAGGGACAGTATACTACTACTGATATCAAGGATTTCGGGACTGTGATAGCTACTGCCAAGAGTGCAGCGGCCAAGGCTGCCGACCAAGAAACACTCGATGCCATTACAGCTCAGCTGCTTGCCGATATTGAGGTCTACAGAGGCAAGGCCAATGAGAAAGATATTCCTGAGGTGTATCTGGCACAGCTCATTGCCGAGTGTCAAGCCGAGTGTGATGCTACAGTAATTGGTATCCAGAAGGGACAATATACCGAAGCTGTGAAGGCTGCCTATCAAGAGGCCATTGAGAAGGCCAAGAAGGCTACAGCAGCTGAGGCTGAGCAAGCTATCGGCGAACTTACTGAGGCTAGAGAACGCTATCATGGCAGTGCCAATAGCGTTGACCGTGCTGCATTGGGCAAGGCGGTAGCCGCTGCCGAGACGACCGTAGCGGGTGCCGTAGCTGGTGACTGCGACGGGCAATATCCAGCCGAAGCTATCGATGCCTATGCCAAGGTGATAGCCGAAGCCAAGCAGAAGTATGAAGATGTTGCGCAGTCTCAGGAGTCGGTAGACGCTGCGTTGCTCCAGCTCAATGAGGCTACGAAGGCATTTGCTGCCGCTAAGGTGATCATCGACTTTGCCGAACTCAAGGCTATCGTTGCCACTGCAAAGAGTGCTATGACGACGGCCGAGCCCGAGAAAGGTGAAGGTGCCGGTAAATATCCTGTGGCTGCATTTGATGCTTTGCAGGCTGCCATTGACAAGGCTGCCGCTATCGTCGGTAGCAAGACCGTGAACCAAGTAACTGTAGATGCCGAGTGTGAGGCTTTGGATAAGGCAATAGCTACATTCGCTGCTGCTCGCGTGCCCAACGACTATAGCCAACTACGTACGCTGATAGCTGAGGCAAAGGCATTGCTCGAGGCTGTTAAGAACGGACAGTACGAGTGCGAGGAAGAGGATTACGAAGATATGCGTGCATCGCTCGAGAAGAACGAAGCCTTGCTGTACTCGACCAATCAGGACGATATAGATCGTGCGGTAAAACTTTTGAAGCGCGATATAGCTCTATTTAAGTCGCTCATCACACCTACCGCCATCGATAGCGTGGAGCAATCATCGTGGGTCATCACCGTCGACCATGGCGTGCTCAGTGTGGCCAATCTTCCCCAGCAGGCCAGCGTATACGTATATACACTCTCTGGCGAACTGGTAGGTGAGCAGTCCGGTGTGGCGCTCACCCGTGGAGTATACCTCGTGCGTATAGTCGCTGGCGACGTGGCATATACCCGCAAGCTGATGGTAGAGTAGCATACCTTCCCGTACTGAAATGGGGTAGGGGATTGTTTTTAGGAGGGGCTGCCGATGTGGCAGCCCTTTCTGCATGGCCGATAGGGAAAAAATGTCGGTGGAAAGGGCGTTTTTGGCCTCTTGATTGTGGCATGTGTAGGCGCTATTTGTGGCCAAGGGACGAATGCCGTGGCTGTTTTAGTGCGCGAAAGTGTGTGTTCTTTTTGATGATAACAAAACTATTTTTACCTTTGCACCGACGAACAGCAAAAAAACCAATCGTTATGAATAAAATGTTAGAAGGAAAAGTGGCACTCGTAACGGGTGCTTCGCGCGGAATAGGTAAGGCTGTGGCCCTGCGCTTTGCTGCTGAGGGCGCCGCCATCGCATTCACGCATGTGACACCTGGCGCTGCAGCCGAGCAGACCGAACAGGAGATAGCTGCACTGGGCGTAAAGGTGAAGCGCTACGTGGCCGACGCTGCCGACTATGCCGCTACTGAGGCTCTCGTGGCCGATGTGGTGAAGGAGTTTGGCCGTATCGACATCCTTGTAAACAACGCGGGCATCACACGCGATACCCTGCTGATGCGCATGAGCGAGCAGCAGTGGGACGAGGTGATAGCGGCCAACCTGAAGTCGGCATTCAACTTCTGCCGCCTCTGCACGCCTATCATGATGCGTCAGCGCAGTGGCAGCATCATCAACATGTCGTCGGTAGTGGGCGTGCACGGCAATGCGGGGCAGTGCAACTATGCGGCATCGAAGGCGGGCATCATAGGCCTCACCAAGAGCATCGCTGCCGAGATGGGTGCGCGTGGCATAAGGGCCAACGTGATAGCACCGGGATTCATCAATACCGACATGACGGGTAAGCTCAGCGAGGAGCTGCGTGCCGAGTGGGCCAAGCAGATACCGCTGCGCCGCGCTGGCGAGGGCGACGATGTGGCAGGTGCTGCCCTGTTCCTCGCCTCGGACCTGGCTGCCTATGTCACCGGACAGGTACTGCAGGTCGATGGCGGTATGGCGATGTAGCTTAATTTACTATTTGACGATTTACTATTTGCAATTTATTGGGAGAACTTGGCAGTTCTATAGTTTTGATATCGCAACAAGCGAGAATTGTATAATGGTTAAATCGTAAACCAATAGTAAATCGTAAATTAACTAATGTTGAAGTTGCTATGTTCGGCAGAGTCTGCAGGTAGTCTTTGCTCTCGCTTAATCGCAACTTTGTAAAATTGTAAATAGGAAGGAGATGAATCTAAACATTATAGTTTTAGCCAAGCAGGTGCCTGACACACGCAACGTGGGTAAGGATGCTATGAATGCCGATGGCACTATCAACCGTGCGGCATTGCCTGCAATCTTCAATCCCGAGGACCTGAACGCGCTGGAGCAGGCCTTGCGCCTCAAGGAGCAGTATCCGGGCACTACGGTCAAGGTGCTCACCATGGGTCCGCCCCGCGCAGCCGAGATCGTGCGCGAGGGCCTGTTTCGTGGCACCGATGGGGGCTACCTGCTCACCGACCGTGCCTTTGCCGGTGCCGACACTTTGGCCACATCGTATGCCCTCTCTACGGCCATACGTAAGATGGGCGAGTATGACATTATCATCGGAGGCCGACAGGCTATCGATGGCGATACGGCCCAGGTGGGGCC
>JAFOYZ010000007.1 GCA_017424485.1 Bacteroidaceae bacterium | reverse complement strand
CTCTCACGCAAGGGTATGGGCAGCTTCTTCCACGTATATATTGATGCTGACATCATGGATAGTAAACAAAACCTCGTGCAGATATACCAGGGTGGTATCTCACTAGGCGAGAAAGAGTATTACCTCGACACGGATGAGGCTACTACAGCTATCCGCGAGGCTTTCAAGAAGCATGTAGTAAACATGTTCAAACTGGCTGGATTCGATGAGGCGACTGCAACAAAGAAGATGGAGGCCGTGATGAAGATTGAGACAGCCATTGCAGAGAAATCATACAGCGCCGTAGAACAGCGCAACCCCGCAGCCAACTATCATAAGATGACGGTGGCTGAACTGCAGAACGAGTTCAAGGGTATCGACTGGAACAACTACTTCGCTATTCTTGGTATCAACGGCTTGGAGGAACTGAGTGTATCGCAGCCCGAGCCTCTCTTTGAGGTGTCGCGCATCGTGAGCGAAGAGTCTATACAGGATATCATCGCCTATCTCGAGTGGCATGTGCTTGACGGATCGGCCAACGAACTGAGCGATGCTTTTGCTGATGAGAGTTTCGACTTCTATGGCCGCACTCTCAGTGGACGCAAGGAGCAGCAGCCCCGCTGGAAGCAGGCAGTGGGCGTGGTAAACAATGTATTGGGCGAGGCCGTAGGCCAGATGTATGTGGAGAAATACTTCCCCGCAGCTGCCAAGGAACGTATGGTGAACCTTGTGAAGAACCTGCAGGTGGCACTGGGACAGCGCATCGATGCACAGGATTGGATGAGCGACAGCACCAAGATGCGTGCTCATGAGAAGCTCAACTCATTCATCGTGAAGGTGGGATATCCTGATACATGGAAGGATTATACCAATCTCACTATCGACCCTGCCAAGAGCTATACCGATAACCTTATGGCAGCCAACGAGTTTGCTTGGAACGATATGATTGCCCGCAAGTATGGCAAGCCCGTAGACAACACGGAGTGGTTTATGACACCGCAGACCGTAAATGCGTACTACAACCCCACTACTAATGAAATCTGCTTCCCCGCAGGTATCCTCCAGTACCCCTTCTTCGATATGAATGCCGATGATGCCTTTAACTACGGTGCCATCGGTGTGGTTATCGGGCACGAGATGACTCACGGATTTGACGATCAGGGTCGCCAGTTCGACAAGGATGGCAACCTCTCTGACTGGTGGGCACCGGGCGATGGAGACAAGTTCAAGGAGAAGGCACAGGTACTCGTCGACCACTTCAACAAGATTGAGGTGCTCCCCGGCCTCTTTGCCAATGGTGAGTTTACCCTCGGTGAGAACATTGCCGACCATGGTGGTCTTATGGTATCGTACCAGGCCTTCAAGAACGCTACAGCCAAGAAGGCGCTTCCTATAGTGGATGGCTTCACTCCCGAACAGCGCTTCTTCCTTGCATACTCTACTGTATGGGCAGGCAACATCCGCGATGAGCAGATACGTGTATACACCAAGAGCGACCCCCACTCATTGGGCCGTTGGCGTGTAAATGGCACATTGCCTCATATCGATGCTTGGTACGAAGCATTCGGCATCACGGAGGACGATAAGCTCTATATTCCAGTAGAGCAGCGTGCACAGGTGTGGTAATTGTTATAAAATCATATCAGTAGAGGAATAGCGAAACACTAAGTTTCGCTATTCCTTGTTATATGTCCCGTTCGGATGATGTTGGTAAGATAGACTGTAAAGACAGGAAGAAGCATCATGCCTGCTAAGGCTAAGAGTACGGAGATAACTTTGCCTATCGTAGTGACAGCTTGTATGCTACACCCAGCAGTTGTGGCTGTCATGCATGAATACCACAAGCAATCCCAAAAATTTTGGACCATAGGGTTGGCATTGACTTCCAAAACAAAAAAGATAAGGCTGCAGTAATAAATGAAGGAAAAGAGTATTACGATGTAGGTGATCAGGAGTCCTGCGGTGAGGTCGTGCAGCAGACCATAGGCTATAATGGTAAAAGCTATATACCCTCTGATGAGGGGTATGAACCGAAAAAGGAACTCCATCTCGGGTGTCAACTCAACATCAAACCAATCAAAGAGGGTGAGGTAGGGGATGATAAGGAGTAGAAATAGGAAACGCTTGCCAAAGTATTGCCAAGAATGCTCGGCATTATATACTTCTAGAAAGAAAAGAATCATTAATAGTATGCATATCCAAAATTGAAGATCGAGGTAGTTGGTGTCTTCGTAGAAGGGAGTCCCCGCAAATGTGTCAATGGATATGCTGATGACAAGCAGTAGACTGAGCATGAACGCTGAGAGATGCAGTGCCAGTTGAATACTTTGTTTGTTGACCATATGGATTTAAAAATAAAGAATGAAGAGTTAACCCATAAATGGTGATAAAAGTTTTATCACTGGGTGAAACTCTTCACTCTTTGATGTGATCCTTGGCCTTAGACTGTTACCAAGAATAGTTGAGGCCAAAGGTAAGATATTCCTTGAACTGTAGGAAACCTAACTCCTCGTTGCGGGCTACATGGTCGTCGAATCGAGTGTGGAAGAATAGGGTAGTAGAGATATACTTGCTCACCTGGAAGTTAAAGGTGTTTTCCCAATCCATCTGTACATAATCGTACGGAGTATAGTAGTAGAAACGAGTGCGGTAGCTGATGTTTTTGGTAATCTTATAGTTGAAGTCTACCTGCAATTTCGAACCAATATCGTTGCGGATACTCCCCTTCTCGATACCATACTTGGGAGCCAAATCCTTAACGGCAACATAGGTCATCTTGTATGAGAGCGGACCAGGGAAGATAGATATGCTACCATTCTTAAAATTCTTCTTGAAATCCATACCGACGGTGAGCGAACCATTGAACGGAGTCATGAAGCGCGACTTCAGAGTATTGTCACCATTGAAGTGCTGCATCATCTGTGTCTCACCCTGTGCCTCAACGGTGTAGTTCCAGTTGCGGATAGCCTTGAGGTTCAGTTTTGAGGTCATACGTAATTGGTCTTGATTGGATTGTATAGGATCGGGCTTACTCTCACGATAATTCTGATAGAAACCTATGCGTGCTTCCAACTTGTTGTCCCACTGAGTTTTCTTTTTGTTGTTGTAGTTGGCTTCAAGGCGCATGGTAGAGAGCACGTTGATATTGCTCGTACCACCCTGATACCAGTTGGGAGAAAAGAACGATTCGGTCATTTGTGTGGAGAAGTTACCCAAGGTTTTCCAGAAATTCGGTTTTTGTACCACCATTTGGGTTGTGATTTCGGCTTTCTCTGAACTTTCTATGGGTGAGGCAATGGTTGAAGGTACATTGAATTGGGCATTTCCAGCTGTGCTTTTGATAGTCTCTTCGGAAAGGCTCTGGCTGGCTTTCAACTTCTCTTCGGTCATTATTACTTTCTCGGGCGTAGCCAGATAAGTCGACAATAATATTCTGTCAAGCTCATTAATTAAACGCAAGTCGCGACCGCTTGACATGGCTGCTTGGCGCAGGCTGTCTTCCAACGTCATTACTGAAGTTTTGTCTAGGCTTATGGCATTACTTACGGGAGACTTGTACAATGTGAGCGGAGCGAATAGACGGAAGTAATACGGGCTGACCAATGATGAGTCGTCAGCACTGATGTTGTCTACAGCAATTGCGTATTCATTTACCATTTTATCTAATAAGCGGTTGTACTTGTTTACGATTGCTGTGTCAGAGAATACCTCTCTTACTCGTTGAGTGTTTAGAAACGATTGCTCTGATATCATATTTGTAACACTCTTAACCTTCTCCATGATGAGTGTTGTGGAATCGACTTTAGTCAATGGTCGTAAAGCTACAAACCCCGAGTCGGCTATAACAATAGAGGTTGAATCTGATGATACGTGAAGAACTTCCGATTCAGAGGTGCCTTGAAGGACTGTCGAGTCGGCCTGTGCTACAGATAGTGAATCTTGGGTTTGGGGAACATGCTGCAGTGTGTCTGTTTGAGACTGCGCCATGCTCATGTATGTGCAGCAGGCTATCACTGCTCCCAATAAATATCTTCTTTTCATAAATTGGGTGAAATAAATAGTTGTTTATAAAACTGCGAAGATACATATTTTTATAATAGTAAGCACAATCACGTTGTTTTTTTTCTAAATTTAGAAACTAAATCTCTTTTTTGTTCGTACATATAATTGAAAAATGTTACCTTTGCAGATTGAAAAATACAATGCAGAATATATAAAACTATTTGTGTTATGGCTGAGACAAAGTATATCTTCGTGACTGGAGGCGTAGCCTCTTCACTCGGCAAGGGAGTAATCTCTTCTTCTATCGGAAAATTGCTGCAAGCACGCGGCTACAATGTGACAATTCAGAAGTTCGACCCGTATATTAATATTAACCCTGGTACGCTCAATCCCAACGAGCACGGCGAATGTTATGTAACTGTTGACGGACACGAAGCTGATCTTGATCTCGGCCACTATGAGCGCTTTCTTGGAGTGAACATGACTAAGGCCAACAATATCACTACAGGGCGTATTTATAAACGCGTTATTGATCGCGAACGTCGTGGTGAGTATCATGGTAAAACTATTCAGGTGGTTCCCCATATCACCGATGAGATTAAGCGTAATGTAAAGTCACTGGGCACAACATCGCAGTTTGACTTCATCATCACCGAAATTGGTGGTACTGTGGGCGACATCGAGTCGTTGCCCTACATGGAGAGTGTGCGTCAGCTCAAGTTTGAACTCGGCCGCAATGCCCTATGTGTACACCTTACTTATGTGCCTTTCCTTGCTGCGGCAGGTGAACTCAAGACCAAGCCTACTCAACATTCTGTCCAGAAACTTCAGTCGCTCGGTATCCAACCCGATGTACTCGTGCTACGTACTGAGCATGAATTGCCTGAGGATTTGAAGAAGAAGACAGCCCTCTTCTGCAACGTTGACGAGAACGCCGTGTTCCAGTCAATTGATGCATCAACTATATACGAGGTGCCCGTACTCCTGCAGAATCAGAGCATGGATGATATCATTCTACGTAAGTTTGGCATCACTCCAGGTCCCAAGCCCGCACTCGGCCCCTGGAAGGAGTTTCTTGACCTTCGCGCAAAAGCTACTGAAGAGGTGCACATCGGTCTCGTAGGCAAGTACGACTTGCAGGATGCTTATAAGTCAATCTTCGAAGCATCATCACAAGCCTCTACTTACAACAATCGTAAGCTCAAGATGCATTTCATCAATAGTGAGAACATCGTCAAGGAGAACGTAGCAGAGCTACTCGCAGGCATGAACGGTATTATCATCGGTCCCGGAGCAGGCCAGCGTGGTATCGAGGGTAAGAACATCGTGGCTCGTTACACTCGTGAGAATAATATCCCCACATTTGGTATTTGTCTTGGTATGCAATGCATGATTGTTGAGTATGCACGTAACGTACTTGGCCTTGCTGATGCTAACTCACGTGAAATGAATGAGACTACTCCGAACAATGTGGTTGATATTATGGAGGAAGCTAAGGCTCATCTTAACGATACGATGCGTATGGGTAATTTCGACTGCGCCCTCATTGATGGCAGTAAACTCAAGGATATTTATGGTGTCAACTGTATCCAAGAGCGTCACCACCACCGCTATGAACTCAACAATAAGTACAAAGAGCAACTTGAGGCTGCCGGTTTGAAGTGCGTAGGTATCAACCCCGACACAAAATTGGTAGAGGCCGTTGAGGTAGCCGAGCATCCTTGGTATATCGGTGTGCAGTACTATCCCCAGTATAATAGCACTGTACTGAAGCCACACCCTCTGTTTCTCTCGTTCATCAAGGCATCGATTGAGAATAATTGAAAACTTATAATTGATTATTAATAGTTAGTAGGCGCAGACGCTGTCTGCGCTTACTATTAGTTATAATAGGTATAATAGAAAAGCAACAAACAAAGCAGAAATGAACAACAACAAAAGTACAATTATCGGTTGGGTATTGATTTTTGCCGTGATGGTAGGTTTTATCTACATCAACCAACCCTCTGAGGAGCAACTTGCCGAACAAGCACGCCTCAGAGCCGTGCAAGATTCCATCGCATTGGTGCAAGCTCAGCAAGAGCTCGACCAATCTATGGCTGAGGCTCGCTACAACCAAACTTTATTACAAGACAGTACATCGGCTCTCTATCAAGCCGCACAGGGCGAAGAGCAATCCTTTGCCCTCGAGAATGAGGTCATTCGTCTTACCTTCTCAAATCGTGGTGCGCGCGTCACTTCAGCCATTCTTAAGGAGTATACCAATCAGGAGGATCTCCCTTTGGAACTCTTTAATCAAGGTGACGAGAGCATTAATTTTATGCTCGATGGTAAGAATGAGAATATCGTTACCGAGAAACTCTACTTCCATCCTATTGTAGTGACTGACAGTACTCTCGTATTTCGCATGCCTGTCGGTACCGGATATCTCGACTTTAGCTACTGTTTGCTACCCGAAAGTTATATGCTTAACTTCACTGTACAAGCACATGGTTTGCAAAACTTCTTCCCTTCGTCAATGAAGACGATGAATGTGGATTGGGCTCAGCGCGTGCGTCAGCAAGAGAAGGGTTACACTTTTGAACAGCGCTATACTACGCTTACCTACCGCACCGAGAAAGATACCGAGCACTTGAGCGAGATGAAGGAGCAGAGTAAAGAGCTCGCAAATCTCGAATGGATTGCATTTAAGGATCAATTCTTTAGCAGTATCTTTATTGCCGATCAGCAGTTCAAGTCGGCGGATATCAAATCATCGCCCATTAACGAGGGTAGTGGTTACCTAAAGGAGATGCAGGCTGAGACTACAGTGTTTTTCGATCCCTCAGGTGAGAAGGCATCGCAGTTCCAGTTCTACTTCGGCCCCAACCAGTATCAGACTTTAAAGGAGAGTAGCAAACTCTCTACCAGCGGTAAGAACCTTCACCTCGACAAACTTATCTACTTCGGATGGCCTATCGTTCGTTGGGTCAATCGCTTCTTCGTGGTGTACCTCTTCGATTGGCTCAACTCCTGGGGTATCAATATGGGTATAGTATTGCTGTTGCTCACCCTTATCGTAAAGGCTATCGTATTCCCTTTCACTTACAAGCAGTATCTCTCAACAGCCAAGATGCGTGCATTAAAACCTCATATTGACAAGATTAATGCAAAGTATCCCAACCCCGAAGATGCTCTTCAGAAGCAGCAAGAAACCATGCAACTCTATAGTAAGTATGGTGTGAGCCCCATGAGTGGATGCTTGCCTACACTCATACAGATGCCTGTATGGATGGCGCTCTTCTTCTTTATCCCTAACGCTATAGAGTTGCGCGGACAGAAGTTCCTCTGGGCCAACGACCTCTCGGCATACGATGATCTCTTGCACTGGAACTTTAACCTTCCCCTTCTAGGCGATCACATCTCGCTCTTCTGTCTCCTCTTCAGCATTGTGAACATTGTTAACACATTGTATACTATGAAGCAGCAGCCAGCAGGTGGTGATCCTCAGCAGCAGAAGATGATGAAGTGGATGATGCTTATGATGCCTATCATCTTTATCTTTGCACTGAACAACTATTCGGCTGGTCTTAACTATTATTATTTCATTTCTACGCTGACAACCATCATCATCATGTTTGTGCTCCGTCACGTCATAGATGAGAGTAAGCTTCTTGTCCAGCTTGAGGCCAACTATGCCAAGAACCAGCAAAAGCCTATAAAGAAAAGTAGTATGATGGCTCGCCTTGAAGCTATGCAGAAAGAACTTGAGGAGCAGCAAAAATTGCAACAGCAACAACGCAATAAGAAATAAAGAGTATATTAATTAGGAGAAAAAGGAGGCAATTGCCTCCTTTTTTTATTGCTATATTCTCCGATATTTAGGATGGACAAAAGAGAGTGTATCCTTATTATGGCTTAGGCTAATGTTGTTGTAACCAATGTAGAGTTGTATTATATAGGTTGGCTTGGTGCTCTTGGACAAGAAAAGATTGAGTATAGCCTTTGGCCTTTACTTATATGAAAAAAAGAAGGTCGTCATCCCGACGACCAATCTTCCAACTTTAAAAATCTAATACCATGAAAAACACGTTGCAAAGGTACGACTTATTTTTATACCTGCAAATTTTTATCGATAAAAAAAAGTGTCCAGCGCACACTTTTTAACATTTTCTAGCTGTTTGTGCTTATATTGCTTACACTTTTTAATATTTTTGCCTATTGAGATAACGGATAATAATAACGGGAGAGTGGTTCGCTCTAATAAGTTCTATGTTTGTTGTTCGCCGGGAAATCATCCTAGGGGGAATAAAAAAAGAAGGTCGTCATCTCGACGACCAATCTTCCAACTTTAAAAATCTAATACCATGAAAAACACGTTGCAAAGGTACGACTTATTTTTTAATTCGCAAACGTTTGCTGGTAAAAAAGTGTGAAAAATACACTTTTTATACTTTTGTTCTGATTTTCCTTCTGATGTTTATCCGTAATTACGTAAAAATGTAAGGAATAGTTAGCATAAATATGAGATCATTCTACATATAATACTAATCCTTTGAGGTATTCTCCTTCTGGATGATATATGCTTACTGGATGATCGGCGGGTTGCGTTAACTGATGCAGTATACGCACTCTGCGTCCTGACATTGCAGCAGCAGTGAATACAGCTGTTCTGAAATTATCTTTAGTTACCACTTGTGAGCACGAAAAAGTGAAGAGTATGCCTCCTGGGCGAATCTTTTCGAATGCTTTGGCATTAAGTTTACGGTAGCCCATGAGCGCATTGCGCAGTGCATCTTTATGTTTGGCGAAAGCGGGTGGATCAAGGATGATCAAGTCGTATTGGTCGCCCATGCGCTCAAGGTATTTAAAGGCATCTTCGGCAAAGGCCTCATGGCGTGTGTCGCCTGGAAAGTTAAGCTCCACATTTGCGCGAGTAATGTCGATGGCTCTAGAAGACGAGTCTACAGAGTGGACAAGTTCGGCTCCACCGCGCATTGCGTAAAAGGAAAAACCTCCTGTGTAGCAAAACATGTTGAGTACCTTGCGATTTTGTGAGTAGTGTTCAAGTAATGCGCGATTTTCGCGTTGATCAACAAAGAAGCCTGTCTTCTGTCCGCCGAGCCAATCTACATGAAAACGCAATCCATTCTCTGTCGCAATATCGTCTGCTGTGGCTAGGCTACCTTTCAAGAATCCGTTGCCTCCATCTTCTGAGGCTTTATACGCGAGCGTATTCTCTGACTTATAGTATATGTTGTCTATAGTACCATTGAGAACTTCTGCTAAGGCATCGGCTATTTCACGACGGCTCACGTGCATTCCTACAGAGTGGGCCTGCATTACGGCCGTGCGATTATATACATCGATGATGAGGCCTGGCAGGCCATCTCCCTCACCGTGTATTAGGCGATAGGCATTGGTTAAACGCTTGCTCTCCTTGTTGGGGGCTGTCAATTGCGAACAGAAGATGCTTTTTCGTACATTATATGCGGCACTTATGCGTTCCTTCCAGAATGCTTTGTCTATTATTACATCTTCAAATGAAAGTATGCGTACAGCAATGCTACCTATTTGTATATGTCCTACGGCGAGAAAACGGCCGTCGATATTGACTATTCGTATTACGTCGCCTTCTTGGGGCTGCCCATCTATATGATGGATAGCGCCAGAAAACACCCAAGGGTGAAAACGACCAAGTGATTCTTCTTTCCCTTTCTTTAGATATACGTTTTTGTACATGAGTATGTATTGTTGGTTTATAGGATGGTTTTGTTGATTGGTTTATACGTTTGCGAAAGTTAAGCCAAAAGCTTAGATGCTTACTTTTGTTACGCGAAATCCTTGTTTGTTCTTTATTTCCTCCATATAATTGTATATGCGTACGCATGCCCAGGCGTCTGTAGCTGCATAGCCTTTTTGCTTTTCGGTGAGAACGTCAGATTCCCAGTTGGTCAGGCGTTGCGATTTTGATATTTTTTTGTCGAAAAGTAGGGCATATATTTTCTGAAGGCTTTGTGCTTCGATGCCTAGTTCTTTGACGTAGTTTTGGAGGTCAAGGAAACCACGAGGTTCGAAACTGTGTTTGCGGTGTAGGCTCTGGATGTCGTCTTTTAGTGAAAGGCCGATTTTAAGTTGTCGGGCGTCTTGCAGTAGGTCTACGAGGGTGTTGGGCATTCCGATATAGTTGAGGCGGAAGAGAAAACAGGTGTCATCCGTAGAGATCTGCATCAACGAGACTTCATAGCTCTTTCCTTTAGCGAAACTGGGACGTGTCTCTGTATCGATTCCGAGTATGTGAAAGCCTTTGAGGTAGTTTACAGCTTTCTCTACTTCTGAAATGGAATGTATCACAATGATACGTCCGTTGAATAGCTCCGTAGGAAGCTTGGCAATGTCGGCCTTGGTAATGTTGCTCGGGATTTCAATCATAGATAGAGGTTGTTAGTCGTTATATGAAATGTCCTCTTCCTCGTCGTCGGATTTGCGATATTTTGCCTCGTGTAGAGCGCGCATGGTGTTAACTAGAGTCTGCCCCCAATAGTCCATGAAAAGGTTTCTACATTGGGCTAATGCATCATGCATGGTCCCGTTGAGCCCGCTTCGGAACTGGCAAACAAAGTCTTTTGTAACTTGATATATATCTGCTAAGTCTTCAGCAATGCTCTTGCGTATGGGGGTGTCGCTGTATTTCATGTCTTCAACAAATACATCGAGGTAGTCATCTCTGTCGGCGAGCAGTTCTTGTATATTGATGCGAATGATTTCGTAGTCATCTTCTGTGACAAATGTTTCTAGCTCATCATCCCCCATAATCTCGCACTCGGGGAGCATAGAAGCCTTTATGTATAATAAGGGAAGGATTTTGAGTAGTGTGTCTACAAACTCTGCGCGTTTCTGTCCTTCACAGCGTTCTATAAAGGCGCTGTACTCCGCAGCTACTGTGACAAATTCTACCGAGTTGCGTTCGAATATGATTTGAGACTCTTGTTTCATATAAAGTATTGTGATATGAGATAGCAAAGATACGAATAAATGGGCGAAATTTAAAGTTTACGTTGATATTTCGCTCGTTTGTTTGTATCTTTGCTATGGATAGCTTGGATACTCTGCACTCGCTGTGAAAAATATTGAAGCAAGCTTTATGTGTTTTCGCTTGTTTGTTTGTATCTTTGCAATTCAACGTATATTGAAAAACTGAAGAATAATGGCAACGCAGAAAACAACAAAGAAAGAGAAAACCCTTAAGGAGAAGAAAGAGATTAGGTGGATTCAGAACGTATGCACAACGATGAAGAATGAGACAGTGCAGTTTGTAGCAGGTCTACTTTGTGTGATGCTAGCTCTTTATATGATTCTGGCGTTCAGTTCGTTTGTGCTCAATGGTGGGGCGGATCAAAGTGCATTGGAACGGCAGGGTGTAACTGAAGCAGTGGCCAATGCTGCATCTAGTGAGGTGGCGAATGCTACAGGACGTAGTGGCGCTCATATAGCTCAGACGCTTATTAATGGATGCTTTGGCATTTCGGCTTATAGTATTGCTGTATTTTTGCTAGTGTTGGGCTTGAATTTGATGCGTACATATAAGTTTAATCTAAAACATTGGGGTATCTGCTGTGCAACTATATTGGTATGGGGGTCCCTTTTCTTGAGTATTACTGTTGATCGTTGGTTCCCTGAATCGGGTGTCTATTGGGGTGGATATCATGGACATAATGTTGTAGAGTATCTGAATGAACAGTTCGGAGTTCCTGGTATTGTTATTATACTAGTTGTTGTTGCAATTCTCTTTAGTATGTATCTTACGAATAGTACAATTGAACTTGTTCGTAAACTGCTTCATCCGAAATCCTTGTTGCCAGGTAAGGATGAGGAAGAGAACGTTACATTCCAATCTCCTGCAGAAGATGGACCTGATGTTCGCGATGAAGAAACTGATTTGGCGGCTATGACGCAATCTGCTGAAATAAAATGGGACGATTTGGGGAGCATGACTGATGATGTGCTGCCTGGAGATATGGATTTGGAAATCGTTGCTCCTATTGCTGAAGATAAAAATGACGATGCCGTTGAATGTGAGGAAAAAACGGAAGAGACACCTAATACCGATTTTGTAATAGAGGTTAATGAGGAGGAAGAGGCGAAGAAGATTGTCGAACCTTATAATCCTCGTTTAGACCTCTCGCGTTACAAGTTCCCTACCATTGCTCTGCTTGATAAAAACAATGAGGAGGCTTTGCTGGTCGATCGCGAGGAACAGAATGCTAATAAGGATCGCATCATTCAGGCTCTTCGCAACTTCGGAATTGAAATCTCATCGATAAAGGCAACTGTGGGCCCTACCATTACCCTTTATGAAATTACGCCTGCTCCTGGTGTGCGTATATCTAAGATTAAGAATCTTGAGGATGATATTGCTCTTAGCCTTTCAGCTCTTAGTACTCGTATTATTGCTCCTATGCCAGGTAAGGGTACTATTGGTATAGAGATTCCCAATGCCAAGTCGCAGATTGTGTCTATGTATTCTATAATTAGTAGTCGCAAATTTCAAGAGTGCAGCTACGAGTTGCCTGTTGCTATTGGTAAGACAATTACAAACGAGATATTTATGTTTGACCTCAGCAAAATGCCCCACCTGCTTGTGGCTGGTGCAACAGGTCAAGGTAAATCGGTGGGCTTAAATGCTATAGTGACCTCTTTATTATATAAGAAGCATCCTGCCGAACTGAAGTTTGTTATTGTAGACCCCAAGAAGGTTGAATTCTCAGTATATGCGCCCATAGAGAAACATTATCTAGCTAAGCTGCCTGATGGTGAAGATGCCATTATTACAGATGTTACCAAAGTTGTGCAAACCCTAAAATCTATTTGTGTAGAGATGGATACCCGTTACGACTTGCTTAAAGCTGCAGGTGTGCGTAATCTTCGTGAATATAATGAGAGGTTCATCAATCGTACCCTTAATCCAGAGAAGGGACATAAATATTTGCCCTATATCGTGGTTATTGTTGATGAGTTTGGCGATCTTATTATTACTGCAGGTAACGATGTTATTGTGCCGATTACGCGTATTGCCCAGTTGGCCCGAGCCGTAGGTATTCATATGATTATCGCCACTCAGCGTCCTGCTGCAAACATTATTGTTGGTTCTATTAGAGCAAACTTCCCAGCGCGCATTGCTTTCCGTGTGTCGTCTATGGTAGAGTCGCGTATTATACTTGACCGTCCAGGAGCAAACCAACTCATAGGTAAGGGCGATATGCTTTTCCTTCAAGGTAATGACCCTGTGCGCGTGCAATGTGCTTTTGTTGATACTCCAGAAGTAGAGCGTATCTGCAATTTTATTAGCGAGCAACAAGGTTATCCGACGGCTTTCTATCTGCCCGAGTATGTTGATGATAATGCATCTGATGGGAACAATCTTGACGATGTTGACCTCAAACGTCTTGATCCTATGTTTGAGGATGCTGCGCGTTTGGTTGTGGCGCATCAGTCGGGATCCACATCGCTCATACAACGTAAATTCTCTATCGGTTACAATCGTGCGGGTCGTATTATGGATCAACTTGAGAAGGCTGGTGTAGTGGGGCCTGTTGATGGTAGTAAGCCACGCCAAGTTTTGTGCTCTGATGAGATGGAGCTTGAGATGAAACTGAACAGTTTGAATAGCTGAAGTGTAAATAGATTAATAATTTCCAGTATATAGATTAAGTATGCTTATACGACGCGTTAAATCGGTATTATTTGTGTTTATTACAATGTGCATGCCACTTGCAGCGCAAGGACCTGCTGAGGTTTGGCTGAATAAGGCGTCTGCACTGTTCCAACAGAAGGGTGTTGAGATAGTCTTTCGCATCAACGAAGAGGGTGTACGTATCGGTGGTAAGTTGCTGATGTGCGAAAATCGCTTTCTTTTTGATACAGATGAGATGAAAGTGTGGTATGATGGAACTACTCAATGGACCTTACAATCGGATGGTGATTATAATGAATTGTATATTAGTGATCCGTCTCCTGAAGATCAGCAGAGTATCAATCCCTATTTACTGCTTAAGAACTATCACAGAGGTTTTGTTCCTACTGATGGCGGTGAGAAAACTATCAGTGGGCATCTGCTGCATGAAGTCATTCTTACTGCAAAAGACGGTAGTCAGGAGTTGTCTCGTCTTAATGTATACCTCAAAGAAAATGCCGAACTGGCAGCGTTGCATCTAGTGTTCCCAGATGATCGTATCTATAGGATAGAGATACGGTCTATGCGTAGTGGGCTTACTTTCCCGAAAAACACGTTTGTTTATTCTGAAAAAGAATTTCCTGCCGATGAAGTTATAGACATGCGATGAGCTGTTCTTTTGTCTAGCACATCACAAAATTCTTACATCGAGTAGGATAATAAAGCAGGGGTGCCTCACGGTACCCCTGCTTCATGTTTCATTGTATTAGATTTTTACGTATAGTTGGAATATGTTTGTGTAGAATTCTGAATTAATAGTTTTCCTTCTGTACCTCGAAGTATGACTGCGGATGCAGGCATGCGGGACAAGCCTTAGGTGCCTCTTCTGCTTCGATGATATATCCGCAGTTACGGCATTGCCAGAATACTTTACCGTCTTTCTTGAATACGGTGCCCTCTTCTACATTCTTCAGAAGGTCGAGGTAACGCTCTTCGTGGCCTTTTTCAGCAATTGCGATGTTGCGATACATGGCTGCTATTGCGGGGAAACCTTCTTCGGCTGCAATGTCTGCAAACTTTGGGTAATCGTCTACCCACTCTTCGTGCTCACCAGCTGCTGCTGCACGGAGATTCTCCATGGTGGTGCCGATAACGCCCGCAGGGAACTTTGCTGTGATTTCTACCATGCCGCCCTCAAGATACTTGAACATACGCTTTGCGTGCTCCTTCTCCTGTTCAGCAGTCTCAGTAAAGATAGCAGCAATCTGCTCATAGCCCTCTTTCTTTGCCTGGCTGGCAAAGTAGGTGTAGCGCATACGTGCTTGTGACTCACCAGCGAATGACATCATCAAATTTTTCTCGGTCTGTGTTCCTTTAATACTTTTTGCCATAATGATAATATTAATTTAATAGGTTATTGTTCGTTTTTCTGTTGCAAAGATAATATGCTCTTTTTTATTGTGCAAATAGATGTTGATTATTGGTTAATTTATAAAAACTATTACTATCTTTGCACATATAAGAATTGACGCTAGAGGTTTCTAATGCGATGGATTGAAATCACAATCATTAAACTAACATTATATGAATATACAGCAATTAGAGTATATTGTTGCGCTTGACAAGCATCGTCACTTCCAAAGGGCAGCTGAAGCTTGTGGAGTAAGCCAACCTACATTGAGTGCATTGGTGCAGAAGTTGGAAGAAGAACTTGATCTTACACTCTTTGACCGCAAGAGTCATCCTATATGTCCTACAGAAAGTGGACGTGCGGTGATAGATCAGGCTCGTGTTATTCTATTTAATATAGCTCAGTTGAAAGAGTTGACGCGCTCTGAAAAAGAGGTCGGGAGTGGTACTGTGCGTATAGGGGTTATCCCGACGGTGGCTCCCTATATCTTGCCTCGCTTGTTCAAGCAGATGCAACGTATGTCGCCGCAGATTGAACTGCGTGCCTTTGAATTGCGTACCGCTGTTATCATAGAGCAGTTGCGTAAAGCTGAACTTGATATGGCTATATTGGCCACACCGCTCGAACAACCTGATTTCTTGGAGATACCGCTATATTACGAGAAATTTGCAGCTTACGTGTCGCCCTCTGAGGAATTGTATGGTCAGGCAGAGATTGCAGCTGAAGAAATGCCTACTGAACATTTGTGGGTGTTGAAGGAGGGGCATTGCATGAGAAATCAAGTGTTTAATTTCTGTCAAACACAGTCGGCCTATTCTACGACATATGAGGCAGGTAGTATAGATACTCTGATAAAGATTGTTGACGAGAATGGGGGATATACGGTTATACCCGAACTACATCTCCCCTTGCTTCACGATATACAGCAGCAGCATGTACGCCATTTGTCGGCGCCAACCCCTGTGCGCGAGATTTCGCTTGTCATACGTCAGGATTATGTACGCGAACGCCTTATCAATGCTGTAGCTGATGCTGTAAAGGCAATCATCCCTGATGAGATGCTCGATGCACGATTAAAGAAATTTGCCATCAGACTCTGATGATATACGTATTGAATATATGAATAGCAAAAAACGATATAGCGAGAACGATAAGATGAGTGCTCTCATCAGTGACAACTATTCGTTACTGATGGTGATGAGCCGTTTTGGCTTGTCACTGGGCTTTGGCGATAAGACAGTAGCTGAGGTGTGTAAGGCACAAGGTGTGCATTGTCCTACATTCCTCACTGTGGCCGACTTTATAAGTGAAGCCCGCTATCGGGAAGCCAACTATAGTCCTAATGATTACTCCTTGTCGGCTTTGCTCGACTATCTGAAGCGGGCACATACTTATTTTCTCGATTTTAGCCTTCCTAGTATACGCAGGAAACTGATCGAGACTATTGATTGCTCGGGAAATGACGAGGTGGCTACGCTTATCCTCAAGTTTTTCGACGAGTATGCACGTGAGGTGCGTAGGCATATGGAGTATGAGAACCGTTCGGTTTTTACATACGTGGAGAAACTGCTTGCTGGCAACGTGTCTGATACATATGACATCGCTACTTTTGCCAGCAAGCATAGTCAGGTGAATACAAAGTTGACCGAATTGAAGAATATCATCGTCAAGTATTATCCGGGGAAGGAGAATAACAACTTGCTCAATGCGGTCCTTTTTGATATCTATAATTGTGAACAAGATCTTGCTACGCACTGCGCTGTAGAGGATTATCTGTTGGTGCCTGCTGTGTCAGCGCTAGAACGCAAGATTCATTTGGAAGGCAAACCCTCGACATATGCTGAAGCCTCAGATCAATCAGTCGAGCAGGAGGCGCTCAGCGTTCGAGAGAAGGAGATTATAGCTTGTGTGGTAAAGGGTATGACAAACAAAGAGATTGCTGAGAGTCTATGCCTGTCTATTCATACTGTTATTACCCATCGTCGTAATATAGCACGTAAGTTGCAGATACATTCACCTGCTGGCCTTACAATTTATGCGATAGTAAATAAATTGGTCGAACTTAATGATATAAAGCTGTAATTGTATCTGTTCGGGAACGCATGTTCTCGGTTGCTTAAAGTATATATCCGCCTCGCGATTCACATCGGGAGGCGGATGTTTTTCCTATTAAATCAATAGTTACGTAAACAATTATGGTTAATCTTTATATCATCGGTGCAAAGGTACGATGATATACACAAGTGTACAATACCCAATAATAGGGATATTTGTGATATGCCGCTCCCAATTGTTCGGTATGCGACAAAGTCACGACACTTCTTCAGATTGAGATTACCAATCCGTCGTAGGCCATATGTACATGGGCTGGAAGCTGTGTCTCGGCATCGGCATGCAAGCCTGCTTGATGGCTCATATGGATGAGGTAAGTCTCGCGGGCTCCTACTTCACGAGAGAACGCTATGGCGTCATCAATCGTCTGATGCGAACCATGGGCGTAGTGGCGTAGGCCATTGATTACAAGTATGTCTACTCCCTGCAATGCCGTGTAGCTCTCGGTTGGTGCAGTGAGCATATCGGTAACAAATCCCATACGCCCGATGCGGTAGCCTAAGATGGGCAACACGCCATGCATGACTTGTATTGGGGTTACCTCTGTGTTGCCGATGTTAAATGATTTATAGGGCTCTATGCTATGAAAATGGAGGCGTGGGACGCCAGGGTATAGTACCTCACGGAAGAAATAGGGGAGTCGTTCGCGTAAATGAGTACATGTCATATGGTCGGCAAAGATGTCGATGTCGCCAAACCTGCAGAAGGGACGTAGGTCGTCAATACCTCCCGTGTGGTCGTAGTGCTCGTGGGTGAGTAGCACGCCGTCAATGCGGTCGAAAGGCATCTGTAGCATCTGCTCGCGAAAGTCGGGCCCGCAATCTATTAATATGCGTGAGTCGTCGGTCTCCACGAGGGCCGATACACGTAGTCGATGGTCGCGAGGGTCGTGTGATGTGCATACAGGGCAGGTGCATCCAATCTCAGGTACACCAGTAGAGGTGCCAGTTCCTAGAAATGTTAATCTCATGCGTACGACAGCGTTATGTGGCTTATTGAATATAATTCACCTCTGGTACTATACGTATCCCATATTGGGCATAGATGTCTTGGCTAATGCGGTGGGCTAGTTGCATGATTTCTGCTCCTGTGGCTCCGCCTTTGTTGACCAGCACCAATGCTTGTCGGTCATGCACGGCTGCATGTCCTAGTGCGCGGCCTTTCCACCCGACATGCTCGATAAGCCATCCTGCAGGCACTTTCACATGTGTCTCGTCGATAGGGTATGAGGGAATATCGGGGAATTTTGATTTTAGTGTATCGTACTGCTCGCGTGGAATCACGGGATTGGTGAAGAAGCTGCCTGCATTGCCTAGCTCTTTAGGGTTAGGTAGTTTGCTGTCACGGATAGCTGTTACGGCTTTGCGCACGGCGTCTAATGTGGGATCCCCTTCCGCCTCTACGCGAGCACGGAGGTCGCCATAGCCGAGTTTGAATGCGGGTGATTTCATCAGTCGGTATACCACGTGGGTGATGATGTATTTGCCGCGCAGCTCCCTCTTGAATATTGAGTCGCGATAACCATATTGGCATTCCTCCTTGGTGAATATACGCGGGGTGCCTTGAAGGTCTATTGCTTCTACACGGTCAATGACATCGCACACCTCTACACCATAGGCCCCGATATTCTGTACAGCGCTAGCGCCTACCTCGCCAGGTATAGCACTGAGATTCTCTATGCCTGCAAGCTTATGGTCTACGCAGTAGGCCACAAGGTCGTCCCATACGTAGCCTGATCCTACGCGTAGAAGTTGATATTCAGATGTGTCTTCTACTACTTCTAAATCGTGTATGGCCGAGTGTAGTACTAAGCCGTTATAGTCACCTGCGAAAAGCAGATTGCTTCCTGCCCCGATATGGATGAATCTGTTGCGATGATGTTCAAAATCTGTCGAAGACAAGAATTGGCACAACTCGTCTACAGAGTTATATTCTACATATAGTGCCGCACGTACGTCCATCTGGAAGGTGTTGTGCTGTAGCAAGGGATAATTCGTGTACTGCTGCATATAACAATGTCTTACTCGCTGCAAAATTAGTGCAAGCCGAACGGAAAAGCAAATATAATCGCATTTTCCTCAGGCGCAGCCTGATTTCTTGATGTGTTATTGTAAAGATACAAATAAACGAGCGATCTATTTTTTTTTATCGGGCGAGCAACGTGCGTGCTGTCTCTATAATGGTGTCTATTCCCTTGGCGCAGTCCTCATCGGTCATTTCGACCTTCACATCGGGGTCGATGCCAAACTCTGTATGCTGCATATCTACATCAAAGGAGGGGCAGGCCGAGAAACGTACGCTCCATCCATTCGGTAGTTCAGAAGAGAAGGGCAGGCCTGAGCCACCACCGGTGCGGTCGCCCACGATGGTGACAAGAGGCAGTGTGCGCATCATCTTTACAAAATCGTTGGTGGCGCTATATGAGCTACGGTTGGTGAGTACGCATACGGGTTTCTGCCAACGCAGGCGGTCAGAACTCTCAAGGTATATAGGCTCCGGTGTGGAGAAGTCGGTATGTCCCGGCCCCGTCTTATGGTATATGTAGCCGGTGAGCACACGTTCGTTGGTAAATCGGGCCGCAAGCGTCTCTGCATAGGAGAGATTGCCGCCTCCGTTGTCTCGTACGTCCACGATGAGCCCTCGGCATAGCGCCAAGGCGTGCAGGCACTCGTCGAGATTACCCTCGCCGATGCCATTGGAGAAGGAGGGCACGTAGACATACCCGATATTGTCGGGGAGTATGGTGTAGCGCAATCCTGATGCTATCTTATAGTCGGTGCCGAGATACCGCGCTTGTATCTCCTCGCTGAAGTTGGCGGCATATCCCTCACGGAAGTCCCAATATCGAGCCACATCGTGTGCGGCATAGAGGTTTACATGCCCGTCGCGCAGCTCGTCGAGCATCTCGCCCAGCACTTCGAAGAGTCCGGCATGGCTCATGCCATCGTCAATCTTGCGCTTATAGCGGCGATACACGGTGTTCCAGTTTAGTCCATACTCCTCGGCCTTATAGTCGAGGAAGCAGTACTTGGTGTCGATAATGTGCCATAAGGCCTCGAAATTGCCGGTGGGGGTATCTTCATAGGTCTCTACTTTCGTGCAAGAAGAGAGAAACACAGCGCAAAGCGCTATGAAAAATTGAAAATTGAAAATTAAAAATTGAAAATGATTTTTCATCGTCTAATAGTTGTTCAATACGGTATATACTGCCTCGCCTCATCGTCGCGCCACACGTGGTAGAGGTTGCTCACGTAGCCCAGCATCACTGAGTGGGTAAGCATACGATACTGTTGGTTGCCTAGCCTCCAGTGGTAGAGGTCCTCCTGCCACGTGAGGCGCATGGTGCATGAGCGCAGCTGTACCTCGTAGCCCAGTCCGGTGCGCAGGGAGAGGTTGTTGTGCGGAGCGGTCATGTGCACACAGCCTTCGGCGTTGCCTAGGTAGAATATCTCGTAGTACGACTGTCCGTAGTCAGGCCCAAAGGCGAATCCGAAGAGTGGCATGTCGGCTTGCAGGCGCACGCTCATGGGCGTATTCCATAAAGAAAAGGAATACTTACCCAGTGCTGAGGCGGCAAGGTTGACACCCAGCTTGAGCTGGGCTGGGTTGTTTGAGTTGCGCAGGTTGTATATGCCACCGATGCGCAGCTGCCCTTGTGGACCCATGTAGAGGCTCCATCCATTCGTGTGCAGCGGACGATAGTAGCACGTATAGCTATAGTCGCCCATGCCTCCGATGGTGAGTCCGCTGCCCGAGGCTGGTTTCGTATAGTCGCCATGTATGACAAGGCGTGATTGTCCGTACCATTGTCCGTTCTCATATGCGAGTTGCCCGAAACGTTCGCTCTGCAACATTACATGTCCGCCACTATAGCGCTGAGGCGAAAGATAAGTGTCGAGCAGATGGGTATATCCTCCACCCAAAGACAATGCCGACTCTACGAACCGTTTGCTACGCAACTGTTGGGCGCCGACAGCATACCACGCGTTGGCTATTATAAGAAGAAACAATAGAAACTTTTTCATCAGATAACGTATTATCACACCATGCAACAAAGTTCGCTAAGATTTCCGAACTATGCAAACGAATGTATGGGATTTTTCGTATCTTTATGACTTCGTCAAGAAGATACTCGCGCTCGTTGCAAAAAGTTCAAATAACTTGACTTTTCACTCGCTTATCCGTATCTTTATGACTTCGTCAAGAAGAAACTGGCACTTGCTTTGAAAAAACAAAGTTTGTTACTACCTTTGCGGTAACAACTCTATAATCTTTTTTTATTATGGCATTACATATTATCGACCATCCCTTAGTGCTGCACAAGCTCAGCATCATGCGCGACAAAGAGACCTCTACGATGAAGTTTCGTGAGCTACTCGAAGAGATAGCCATGCTCATGGGCTACGAGATCACGCGAGACCTACCCTTGACCTACGAAGATATCGAGACACCCCTGATGCCCATGAAGGCTCCCAAGATAGCTGGCAAGAAGGTGGTGATAGTACCCATCCTGCGTGCCGGACTCGGCATGGTGGAGGGACTTATGCGCCTCATGCCCTCGGCACGTATCGGTCACATCGGCCTCTATCGCGACGAGGAGACCTGCCAGCCCGTATTCTACTATTACAAGATGCCCGAGCATAAAGACCGCCTCGTACTGCTCACCGATCCCATGCTGGCTACCGGTGGCAGCGCTTGCGATGCCATAGCCCGCCTCAAGGCCGACGGCTACACCCACATCAGACTCCTATGCCTCGTGGCCTCTCCGCAGGGTGTCAGGGTAGTGCAAGAGCAACATCCCGATGTAGACATCTACCTCGCATCGCTCGACGAAGGACTGAACGAGAAGAACTACATCCTCCCCGGACTAGGCGATGCCGGCGACCGTATCTTCGGTACAAAGTAGTCATTAAATACCTCACTATAACATCCAATACCATGGACAACAACACACTCGGCCCCCTGCAGAAGACCATCGTGGGCGTGCAGTTTCTCTTCGTAGCCTTCGGAGCCACCGTACTGGTGCCCCTGCTCGTAGGCATGGACCCCTCAGTAGCGCTATTCACGGCAGGCGTGGGCACGCTCATCTTCCATCTCGTCACCAAGGGCAAGGTGCCCATCTTCTTGGGTAGCAGCTTTGCCTTCATAGCCCCCATCATCAAGGCCACCGAGCTGTACGGTCTTCCCGGCACACTATCGGGCCTCGTAGCCGTAGGTGCCGTATATGGCATCATGAGTGCGCTGGTGCGCTTCCGCGGTATCGGCTTCATCTCGTGCCTCTTTCCACCTGTAGTAGTAGGGCCGGTCATCATGCTCATCGGTCTTTCACTCGCGAGCACGGGCGTCGATATGGCCAAGGAGAACTGGCTGCTGGCCATCATCGCTCTGCTCACCACGGTCATCGTCTCCCTCTTCGGCAAGGGGCTGTTGCGCCTCATACCTATCTTCTCGGGTATCGTGGTGGGCTATATTGCTGCCACTATTATGGGACTTGTCGACTTTCAGTCTGTAGCCGATGCGCCGTGGCTTGCCCTGCCCGCCTTCGTGCGTCCCGAGTTCTCGTGGGAGGCCATCATCTTCATGATTCCCGTAGCCATAGCACCCGTTATCGAGCATATTGGCGACGTATATGCCATCAATGAGGTGGCTGGCAAGGACTTTGTCAAAGACCCCGGTCTGCATCGCACCATGTTGGGCGACGGCTTGGCCTGCGTGGCTGCAGCCCTCATCGGAGGACCCCCCTGTGACCACCTACTCTGAGGTTACCGGTGCCATCTCGCTCACCAAGATTACCGACCCTGTCGTCATCCGCATCGCTGCCATCGTGGGCATCCTCTTCTCCGTGTTGGGCAAGGTGAG
>JAFOYZ010000006.1 GCA_017424485.1 Bacteroidaceae bacterium | reverse complement strand
GATGGTACAGAGTTTATATCATACTCTGAGAGATTGTGATATGCAGTTGCCATATTCCTATCTAAATTAAAAGTAAATAAAAAAGGTTTAGAATATAGGAGCATGTCCTAAACTCTAAACCCTAATCGTTATTATGCGTCAGATTACTTTACACGCTCAATGTAGCGATCAATATCCATTGACTGGGTAGAGCCATAGTAGCTATCCTTAACCTCCTGATAAGCCTTCAAAGCATCAGCTTTATTACCCAACTTCTCATAAATCTGACCTGCCTGAATGAGGTATGCAGGACTCAACAAGCTATTATCAGCCAAGCGAGCAGCCTTTACGAGTGTAGCAGCAGCCTGTGCCTCATCGCCAACATGTGCATAGCAATTACCGAGTGCAGCCAATACTGAAGGAGCCACCATAGCATCGTTGCCCTTAAAGCCCTTCAAGTAAGGGATAGCCTCCTCGTAACGACCCAATTTTGCCAAGCTGAGACCAGCATATGCCTTAGCCAACTTACCAGCCTTGGTGCTTCCAAAATCATCAGCTACTGACTCGAAACCAGCATACTCATACTGGTCACCATTCAAAGCGGTCTCATAATCTCCATTCTGGAAATAGCGCTCACCAGCGAAAAGAGCTTCAGCAGCCTTCTGCTCACGAGGCTTAATAACCCAAGTAGACACTGCCATACCAGCAGCAACGAGTACGACTACGGCAACAACAGCCGCTGTAATCATTTTCTTGTTTTTGTTAATGAATGCTTCAGAGCGGCTTACAGCCTCCTCTACGTTGAGCACTTGCTCTTGTTTGATTTCTTGTTTTGCCATATTTTTAGTTGTTTTTTATATTCATTGCATTACAAAATGCAAAAATAGTCTATTTCCGCCGATTACTAAAATTTCGGTGCATTTTTTTTCCTTCCACCACTTGTTTTTTAGCTTTTAGCCACCACATCTGCCCGTTTTTCACATCTCCATGATTAAAACCGAGAAGATACAATGCTGTTCGCGATAAAAAAAATCGAGCAAACTTGTTTGTTCTCCGCTCACCTTTCACTATCTTTGCGTAGAATAACTGCCGACTAATGATACTAAAAGAACTATCTATACTAAATTATAAGAATATTGAGCAGGCCGATCTAAATTTCTCGCCAAAGATCAATTGCTTCATCGGACAGAACGGTATGGGCAAAACCAACCTACTCGATGCCATATACTACCTGTCGTTCTGCAAGAGCTCTACCAACCCTATAGACTCACAAGTCATGCGCCACGACAGCGAGTTCTTTGTCATCCAAGGACTATACGAGACTGAGCAAGGCGAGAAAGAAGACATCTACTGCGGCATGAAACGAAGACAAAAGAAAACGTTCAAACGCAACAAGAAGGCCTACATACGCTTCTCCGAGCATGTCGGTTTCATCCCCCTCGTCATGGTATCGCCCTCAGATAGCGAACTCATCCTAGGAGGCAGCGAGGAGCGTCGCCGATTCATGGATGTAGCCATCTCACAACACGACAAAGAGTACCTCAACGAGCTTATCAACTACGACAAGGCATTACAACAGCGCAATGCGCTACTCAAGCAAGAAGAAGAGCCCGATGCAGAACTCTTAGCACTGTGGGAAGAGATGATGGCAAGGTCAGGCAGCCTCATCTTCCAGCGACGCAAGCAGTTCATCGAAAAGCTCACCCCCATATTCCAATCGTTCTACGCCCAAATCTCCAACGACAAGGAAGAGGTCTCACTCAGCTACCTATCACACGGCGATCGCGGCGATCTCCTCGAAGTCATCCAAAATGGCAGAGCCAAAGACCGCATCATGGGCTACTCACTACACGGCACACACAAGGACGACCTCGTGATGCAACTATCGGGCTACCCCATCAAGAGAGAGGGCTCACAAGGACAAAACAAGACCTACCTCATCGCACTCAAGTTGGCACAGTTCGACTTTCTCCGCCGTTCGGGACACACTACACCCATCTTGCTCCTCGATGACATATTCGACCGCCTCGACGCCTCTCGTGTGGAGCAGATTATCCACTTAGTATCTAGCGACACCTTCGGACAGATTTTCATCACCGACGTCAATCGCGGGCACCTCGACCGCATACTCAGTTCGTCCATAGGCAACTACAAGCTATACAACGTAGAGAGAGGTATCGTAACGCTAAACAACGAACGCCAGTAAAGCCAACATCACCTATATATATACGATATATCAGACTATGCGACGCACCAATTCTGAGCCCGTAGGCGAACTCATACGCCAATACCTCCGGCAACAAGGCCTCGAGTCTCCGCTCAATGAATACCGTCTTATACAAGGATGGCCCCATGTAATGGGCCCCATAGTAGCCCGTTACACTCGCGACATCACCATTCGCAACCAGACACTCTATGTACGACTTACGTCTCCCGCCGTCAGACAAGAATTATCCATGCAACGCCGCGAGCTGGTCATACGCCTCAACACATATGTCGGCGCACAAGTCATATGCGACATCGTATTATCGTAATGAGGGTTAACGAAGACGAAGACGATAACGAAAACGAAGAAAACTCCCTTCCGGAGGCAATCCATCAACCATCAACCATCATCCCTCAACCTTAAACCTTCAACCAGCCTCTCAATTGCCCTTGTCAATTGTCCCTTGTCAATTGGAATTGTGAACAGCTTACTCCAAATCCAGTTCGAACATCTCCTTCAACTTCTTCAATGCCGGATTGCTTTGTTCGAGCTGCTGATACTGTTCCACACGGCTATAGATATGATGCACCTTCTGAGTCTCCTCAAGCACCACCTCCATGGTGATACGGCTGTTCTGCATCTGCTGCTTCAGATATGACTCTATACGCGACTGCATAGCACGCAGCTCCTGTGCCACTATCTTATTGTCGATAGTAACCGTAAAGGCAGCTTCGCCACTCAACGACGGACGTATATTCATTATACGCCCCGCCATAGCAGACTCCTCCTTGGAGAGGCTGGCCGCAAACTGTTTCCAGCATATACGAAGTCCGTCTTCAGTGACAGGGATATCCTCAACTACAGGCTGCTGGGGCTGTCGTTGCTGCGACGGCATAGACCCACCGACATTCGATGCCACAGGCTGTTGCTTGGGCATCTCACTCTGCGCACTCTGCGCACTGATGCCACGTATAGAGATTCCCGGGCGGCGCATAGTGGCCACCTTATTCTGCTGCGTAGGAGCCGTCGATGCCATCATCCTCGACATACCTTCCGGGACATGTTGCGGTGCTCCCTGAGCATAGGTATTGGCTGCAGGCTGCGTGGTGCTTGCAGCGGTTGGCGTTACCGGCTTACTGTTCTTCGGCTGGTTCGCTGTGGCGGCGGCTACCGCCTTCGTGAATAGGGGTTTCAGCTTCTTAGGGCCACGCCCCGAGCCTATCTCATCGGGGTCGCCTGTGAGCTGCGCCAGCTGTATCAGCGTGAGCTCCACAAGCAATCGCTTGTTCTTGCTCGCGCGATAGTTAAGGTCGCAGTCGTTGCAAAGCTTGATAGCATGTATCAGCATCCGCTCGGGACACTTCTGCGCCTGTTCGCGATAGCGCTCGCGCACATCTGTGCTCACCTCGAGCAGCGGCAGTGTAGCCGGCTCACGACTCACGAGCAGGTCGCGCAGGTGGGCGGTGAGGTTGGTGATGAAGTTGCCCCCATCGAAACCGCGGCGTAGCACCTGATCGAAGAGCAGCATCGTCTCGCTTATCTTATGCTCCAGGAACAGGTCTGTGAAGCGGAAGTAATAGTCATAATCCAATATATTGAGACTGCCGATGACACCCTGGTAGGTGACGTTGCCCTGCGTATAGCTCACCATCTGGTCGAAGAGCGAGAGCGCATCGCGCATACCTCCATCGGCCTTCTGTGCTATGATGTGCAGTGCTGCCTCTTCGGTCTTTACCCCCTCCTTGGCAGCCACATTGGCCAAATGCTCCACGATGTCGCTCAGTTCGATACGTGTGAAGTCGTATATCTGACAACGCGAGAGGATGGTGGGCAACACCTTATGGCGCTCCGTAGTGGCGAGGATAAAGATAGCGTGGCGAGGCGGCTCCTCCAGTGTCTTGAGGAAGGCATTGAAGGCAGCTGTCGAGAGCATGTGTACCTCGTCGATGATAAACACCTTATAGCGTCCTATCTGCGGCGGTATACGCACCTGGTCGATGAGTTCGCGTATATCGTCCACCGAGTTGTTCGACGCAGCGTCCAGCTCATGTATATTATAGGAGCGCTGCTCATTGAAGGCGCGACACGACTCACACTCGTTGCACGCCTCCCCTTCAGGAGTGAGGTGTTCGCAGTTGATCGACTTGGCAAAGATACGAGCACAGGTGGTCTTACCTACGCCTCGCGGACCACAGAACAGGTATGCGTGTGCTAACTTCCCTGTGAGGATGGCATTCTTGAGAGTCACGATGAGCGCCTTCTGCCCCACCACCGTATCAAACGTGGCTGGGCGGTACTTACGGGCCGATACTATAAAGTTTTCCATATTTTCTTCTTTGTGAAGACAAAGATACAATAAGCCGAGAGGAGAACAAAATAATTTCATTTATTTTTTTATCCCAAGACGCAGGCTTTCTTCTGTGCCCTCTTGGTGCACCCCTTGGCAAAACATTTGCCAAGGGGTGGTTGAAAGTTGAGTTCTTTTACTGTCAACACCCCGACGCGAAGCATTAGCGTCGGCGTTGCAGAAAGTTCAAGGACTGCCTTAGCACTTGGCTTGTCCAAGAAACTTGACTTTTCACTCGCTTATTCGTATCTTTATGGCTGCGCCAAGAAGATACTCTCGCTCGCTGAAAGAAATATTCAAGTAAACTTGATATTTTCTTGCTCACTTATTCGTATCATTAGTGGCTGCGCCACAGAAGATACTCACGCTCGTTGTAAAAAGTTCAAGTAAACTTGACTTTTCACTCGCTTATTCGTATCTTTGTAGAATCAATTGAAATGAAGTGAATGTATGGGTAAAGTGAAGGATTTCCTCAGACGTATAGGACGCTATAAATATGCGGTTACGATAGGCTTGTTCCTGCTATTGATATGCTTCTTGGATCAGAACAATCTGATGCAACGAGTGCAGCATAAGAGAGAGATATACAGTCTGACCAAAGAGATAGAGCACTATGAAGGACTACGCGACTCGAGTGTACAGAGACTCAAAGAACTGGCCAATGACAGCAGCAACCTAGAGCGTGTGGCTCGCGAAAAATACAGAATGCACTTACCCGACGAAGATATATTTATCATACAATGAAGAAGATATACAACTATATTTACATGCTAGGCGGCATACTGCTAGTGGTGGGTGCAGCCCTATACATTACCCGATGGGCATGGGCACCCTATATCTATATAGCAGGCTCATTCATGTTTGGCGCTATGCAGATGAACGACCGCTACAACGGAACCAACTGGATGATACGCCGCCTACGCCGCCAACAGATATTGGGAGCTATAGCACTGATGATAACGGGCATAGTCATGCTCACATGCAAGCATAACGAATGGATCATATGCATGCTCGTAGGTTGCCTGCTAGAGCTATACACTGCTTTCCGCATACCACAGGAACTGGAGAAGGAGAAGGTTGGTTGATGGATGATGGTTGATGGATGAGGGATGATGGATTGCCTCAAGATAAGAGTTTTCGTCCTCGTCTTCGTTTTCGTTATCGTAGACCCTCAACTCATAAGCAAACATAAATAATACTTAAATAATGATAAAAGGTTTCCTTGATTCAAGAATACCTTTTATTTTTGCATCGTTTTTCAGACCACACACGATGAATAGACTGCTATACATACTTAGTTTAGTGTCGAGTATCTTCTCTACGGCATGCTCTGATGCATACCGCATCAAGGGGATATCAAACATCTCTAGTATTGATGGAAAGACTATCACGCTGATGACATCGGACAATAACGAATGGAAACTGCTTGACTCATGCGAGGTGCTGCACGGCAAATTCTTGATGAAAGGCAGCGTTGACTCAAACATGATAGCAACTCTATTCCTCGACGGACAACCCATCATGCCTATCATTGTAGAGCCAGGGAAAATGGATGTGACCATCAGCAACATCATGCTTAAGGTGGAAGGTACACCACTGAACGACTCGCTCTACGGATTCATTGCCCGAAAATACAAACTCGACTTAAGTGTGGTGGAGATGGAACGCACGGAGTCGCGTATGATCATGAACGGACATACCGAAGAGGAAATACGCACACACATCGACTCCATATACCAACAGCTGAGTCTGGATATGCGTACACTAGTGTGTGACTTTATCGGCCGCAACTACGACAATGTACTGGGACTGTGTGGTTTCTCTATGCTTTGCAACGGACTGCCCTACCCTGCCATTACGCCTCTCATACAATCTGTAATAGACGATGCACCTCAATCTTTCCTGACTCACCCTACAATCAGAGATTTCTTGATGGCAGCACGCGAGAATATGGAAAGACATGGCATAGCCGATGTCATAACCGAACAATAACCTAACCTATTAAAAGAAATTGACGGATATGCTATTTTGCATCACATGCCTTTTTATCTATAAGTTGCTGGTCAGGAAGCTACGCAACGTGTCAGCTGAGAAAGCTCGCCGACAAGAATAATCCATCAATTGGTCTTCACCTATCGGTCCGACAGCAAAATACTGAGCCTTAGGATGGGCAAACATAAAGCCCGACACGCTGCATTGGGGTATCATAGCTCCTGTATCAGAGAAGCGTACGCCGACATCACTCATATGCAGCAATTCATCGATAAGAAAATGGATTGACTGGTCAGGCAGACTGGGATAACCGACAGCAGGACGTATTCCTTGAAACCTCTCGGCATGAAGCTCAGCCATAGTGAGCCGTTCATCTTTGGCATACCCCCAATAGTGTTTACGCACCTCCTCATGCATCTTCTCGGCTGTAGCCTCGGCCAGACGGTCGGCAAGGGTGGATGTGATGAGAGTGCTGAGTGATGTATCACTGCTACCATCTACACTTCCGTCATCGCAAAAGCAGTCTACAGACACCGTAGTAACAAAAACACCTATCCGATTAGATATATCGGCCGAGGCAGATGAAAGACATCCTCGCGGGGCAATGAAATCGCTCAAGCAGAGTGTATAGCCCGACTTGCCTGCATGCTGCTGACGCAAGAAGGGGATACGCACTTGACCATCAACAACAATATCATCGCCATCACTGTAGGCATCGGCTAGAAGGAATAAGGCACGACAAGCGGGTTTATCGGACCACCGACGCAAATACCCCATTGCTTCTTGATATAGCGATATTGCCTCTTGAGCTTTGGCACGCTCGGCCTCATCAAATGATGCAATCCATTCGGCACGGCATGCCGAACAATCGTGGATATGAGCTACGGTAGCGAAGCGAGGCTCCATACCCCATGCATGGAAGAAGTATACCCAATTAATATAAGGTACTATATCACGTACGGGGTATGTCAGCACCTCTCTCATCTGACAAACTCCAATCGTTCGCCCATATACTGCTCGTCAAACTCGCCCTCTTGGTATACGGCATGACCGTTGACCCAAGTATGAGTGATATCCCAGCGGAATGCATGCCCCTCGAATGGGCTCCATGCACACTTGCTGACTATATCTTCTGTATTGACCGCATGCTGAGCATCGGGCTTAACAAGTACGAGGTCGGCACGATAGCCTTCGCGAATAAAGCCACGCTCCTTCACCTGATATAATATAGCCGGATTGTGAGCCATCTTTTCCACTACTCCGGCAAGGGTGATTACTCCTTGGTCGGCAAGTTCGAGCATAGCAGGCAACACATACTGTATGGTGGGAATACCTGAAGCTGCCTTTAGGCTACCTCCTACCTTATCAGAAAGCAGATGAGGTGCGTGATCAGTACCTATAACATCGATAACCCCATCACACAAAGCCTTACGCAGAGCCTCACGGTCAGCAGCAGTCTTCACGGCAGGATTGCACTTTATGCGTGTTCCATAAGTAGCATAATCGGCATCGGTATAGTAGAGATGAGGCAGACAGACCTCAGCAGTAATTTGCTTATCGTCCACACGTCCCTTCTGCAAGAGCTCCAGTTCACGCGCCGTACTAATATGCATAATATGGATATGCGCTCCAGTCTTCTGGGCAAGGGCCACGGCCTTGGCTGTAGAGCGATAGCAAGCCTCCTCGCTCCGTATCAGCGGATGAAACGAGACGTCAGGGTCATCACTCATGGTTTCTGCTTTGTATTTAGCGGTGTTGTCTGATATAATATGCTGGTCTTCGCAATGCAGAGCGATAACTGTAGGCGATTCGCGGAAGATGGTCTCAATACGTTCATCTTGATCTACCAACATTCCCCCTGTGCTACTACCCATAAACAGCTTCACTCCACATACTGTACGAGGATCCACACGACGTATCTCATCTATATTGTCCGTGGTTGCTCCAAGGTAAAACGAATGATTTACGATACATTTATTCTTAGCATCAGCAAACTTAGCTTCAAGAGCATCGACAGTAATGGTTTGTGGATTGCAGTTAGGCATATCCATCACTGACGTTACTCCTCCTCGAGCTGCAGCACGGCTCTCTGTATACATATCGGCCTTATGCGTCAGTCCCGGATCACGAAAGTGTACATGATCATCTATACATCCTGGTATGAGATACTGACCTCGAGCATCAATAATACGATCTGCTGTGATACCTGAGATATCTGCGCCACGTATAATGGCGGTTATATACTGATTCTCTATAAGAACGCTTCCTTCATACTGCTCGCCTTCGTTGACGATGATGGCTTGGTGTATTAATGTGGTCATGATTGTATGTTTTTTAGTTTAGGGTTTAGAGTGTAGAGTGTAGAGTGTAGAGTTTAGGGCATATTAAACTATATGATAACACTTTGCCAACAACTCAGCACACATCTTCTCGTGCCGATGACGCATATATCCCAATAGGGCCGTGAGCACCACCATTTCATAGAGGAGATAGAGGCATGGCATTCCCAAAAGCATAGAAATGACCAATGCAAAAAAACGTGAGTTGAAGGTTAGGATATTGGTCATAGGCATCAGTGGCAAACTCTTTGCACGAAATTCGCGCAAGAAATCCTCTGGGAGTTCATTCGTCGAATATTGCCCTACAACTCGCAACAGACGCTGCAATTGCGGTGTCCAATTTTCCTGTTTACGTGTATAACTAGCATAGAAGAAGAGCCATAGCCATTCAAACCATCCGCGCCATGACGTTATGGATTTACGTCGTTCGGTAAGATCTGAAGAGCGTACGAGTTCAGTATAGTCGCGTCCTGACAAGAAATGGAGATGGATATTACGGTAATAGTCAGCGATGGTCGACTGAGACGAGTGACACACGAGTCCACACCATGCCACTAGCGCCACTGCCCACCATCCCCACTCCATGGTAGTGAAAGGTATAGGCATAGTCATCATACGCAGCATCATAAAAAGATATATAGAGAAAAACCATACATCTCCAGCAAAGCCGTCGAGTACGCGCCCTAGCATGGTGTACTGCTTGGTCATTCGTGCCAGCTGTCCATCTGCGCTATCAAGTGTGTTGGCAAAAAAGAGCAGCAGTGCTCCGATCAACACCAAGGATATCTGTCCCGGAAAGAAAAAATAGCCCGAAGCAGCACCAAAAAGGATAGAAACAATGGTAATAGCGTTGGGATGTATATGCATTCTTCTACATATGCAGGCTTCTACAAATCCAATAGGGCGAACTACCCAGATATCCCATTTCTCCTCAGTATCCATTGATTTGTATGTCGAACGCATCTCAGTGAGAAACCGTTGCCATCGAGCATTTTGGAGTTCCAACTTCATCATACACCTATTTTATTTATGATCATCAAAGCTATAGCCTCAGCAGCCTCGGTACGACATGATGAAAAACTGGGCCAGTCATTGAGGTCGATGAGACGCACTACACCATCAGGACCAACAATAGCATCGCCACCATATATATCCAATGGGAAATGCCACGTCGGGACTTGCCTATTTACGGCATCACATGCTCGATTCTTTTCATCTGTAACATCTACAGGTGTATTACCTACAAACTTATCGTACCCTAGATTCTCCATGGGCAGGCAATAAAAGAATGCTGCGCCCGGCACCGAATAAAACTTCACGCAAGGACCCTCAAGATGCTCCATCACCACTGCCTCACATATACCCCGCGTATAGAATTGCGACAGACACGCTTGATATTCCTCAGCATCAGTCACGCGACATACATCACTAGCCTCTTGTGCACAAGCACCAGAACGCTTTACCCAGCAAGGGAAGGTAATTTCTTCACACTCACCTTCTGTAGTAGAAGTTCTCAGCAAGCAGCTATCTGCTGTATTTACAATCCAGGTTTTAGGTGCAGGTATGTCCTGAAGAGCACACATGCGAGCAAGAGCAGCCCTTTCTACAGAGTTTACCCCTTCTACAGAATTTATCACACAACATCCTGCACGTTGCCAACGAGACAACACGTCAAGTGCCTCACTAGAACGTGCCATATGAATCGCCACATGAGGCATTGGGGTATCGGACGTAAGTTGTTCCTCGCGAAGACATGACACTTCACATCCCAACGCTTCCATACGCACCATTACAGCACGTAGAATAGCCTCATCGCGCTCGACCATGCCTGGCGAGAAACAAGCTGCACGAAATATACCCAACACCTTTTTCATTGCCATTGCTGTATCAGTGCCTCTGCCTTAACTATATCAGAGCAATGATCTACATCTATAATCGTGCTGAAGGGATAAGCCTTCAGATGTAGACCATCGGTCACGAGTTGGCGCTGAAAGTTTCGCATGCGCGACTGTCCCTGTTCTATACAGCGCGATAACGTATCAAGAGCCTTGCGTGTAAGACAATAGATCCCCCCCGACACATGCGCACAGCGCTGTTCACAAGTATCACAGAAGTTTGTAATGGTCAGGTCGTCAGCAGTCTGCACATAAAGCGGCTTCTCATCGTCTACATAGGATGTCACCGCCATCAGCCCATCAAGATTACTCTTTTCAAACGCATGGATATATGCACCAAACTCCCGTTCCGAGAATATAGTATCTACTGTAGTGACACAAAACCTATCCTCCGCTTCCAAATAATCACGTATAGCATACAGACTATGCATGGAACTAGGAGTTGTCTGCACGACAATATCAAAAGGTACAGGCAAATCCAGACTACGCAGATAGTCTCCTGTTTCCTGGTGCAGAGAATTGGTAATCACCACTATGCGTGTAGCACCTTGCTCCACAAACACCCGAATGAGACGTCCTATGAGCGTCTCACCCTGTATGCGCACCAGAGGTTTCGGTACGTCGCATCCCTCTTGAGCCAGTCGGGAACCTTCGCCTGCAGCAAGGATGGCATATAGCATGGTTTATTCCAGTTTTAGTTTGTCGCTATCGTCACGTTTTTCAAAGTATAGCTTACGCAAGGGATTGCTACGTGCCTCACTATCATTCTTGCGATTGCGATAGATGTCAATAGCCATATAGAGTGCTTGGCGGAACGAGTCGGGCGATGCCATATTTTTGCCTGCAATATCAAATGCCGTGCCGTGATCGGGCGAAGTACGTACAATAGGCAAACCGGCAGTAAAATTAACACCATTCTCCATAGCCAGCACCTTGAAAGGCACAAGTCCCTGATCATGATACATAGCAAGCACACCATCAAAGTGGTTATAGGCACCACTACCCATAAATCCATCTGCAGGGAAGGGGCCATAGCAGAGTATACCCTGTTCACGCATGGCCTTGATAGCCGGAGTTATGATGGTCTCCTCCTCCTTACCTATCACACCACCATCACCTGCATGTGGATTGAGTGCCAATACTGCAATGCGTGGCGCACCGATACCGAAATCAGTCTTGAGCGAAGCATTGAAGATGGTGAGTTTCTCCTCTATAAGTTCCTGCGTGATTGCAGATGCAATCTTAGCCACGGGCACATGTCCTGTAACAAGTGCTACACGAAGGGTTTCATTGGCAAGTATCATCAGTGCCTTTCCCTCCCCTATGCTCTGCTCTATATATTCTGTGTGCCCAGGGAACGCGAAGCTGTCTGATTGTATCATCTGCTTGTGTATAGGTGCAGTCACGAGTACATCATACATGCCTTCCTTATACTCAGCCATCGCTTTCTCAAGTGCCTCGAAAGCCGCTTTGCCCGATTCGCGTGAGGGTTTTCCCATTTCCACCTTCACTTCATCATCGTTGCAATTGACCACATTGAGACGTCCAGGCACTGCATCAGCAGCCGAATTGACAATGGAAAACGAGGTCTCCAACTCGAGCGCCTTGCGGTGATATGTCATCACCTTAGGAGAGCCGTATACTATAGGTGTACACAATTCCAGTATTGCAGGGTTCTCGAAGGCTTTCAATATCACCTCGTAGCCAATACCATTAACATCTCCTTGAGTGATACCAATCTTTATCTTAGTTTGTTCCATCTTTATTAATAGTTAATGTTCGTTATATAGAAGCGTTATGCTTTGGTTTGTTTCAGTTTCTTTGTCGACAGCATTCCACAGGCCGCATAGATATCTTCACCTCGCGATGCACGTATCGTGGTGAATAGTCCGTGCCGGGTGAGATAATCTCGGAAAGCCACCATACGTTCCATGGGCACACCATCAAGTTCTGAGTCCGGGATTGCGTGGAAGCGTATAAGGTTGATACGGCACTGCAGCCCATCGAGCAAGCGCACCAGTTTGCGAGCATCAGCCATAGTGTCGTTCACTCCGTCGAAGAGGATATACTCGAACGATAAACGGCGTTGCCCTGTAAAATCATATGTCCTGAGCAGTTCTACCATTTCGTCGATGGAATATATTCGCTCGGCAGGCATCAACTCAGACCGCAACTGAGGTGTGGGAGCATGAAGACTGATAGCCAAGTGACAATCACTTTCATCAAGGAACCGTTTCAGGTTTCCCCTTACGCCAACAGTAGAGAGGGTGATTCGCCGCGGACTCCACGCCATCAGCTTGGTATCAGTGAGCAGGCGCAGCGCCTTGAGCACTTCATCCGTATTGTCGAGGGGCTCGCCCATACCCATCATCACCACATTGGTGAGCGATGCACTCTCGGGTATAGCATAAAACTGATTTAGTATCTCACCCGCCGTAAGGTGCGCACTGAACCCCTGACGACCCGTCATACAGAAAGCGCAGTGCATCTTACAACCCACCTGAGACGACACGCACAGCGTAGCACGGTCATCGTCGGGGATATATACAGCCTCAACAAACTGCCCCTCACGTATCTTAAAAAGATACTTGATGGTACCATCCTTAGAGTGTATCCCCTCTACCGGATCACTGACTCCCACTTCATAGTGCTGGCTCAGCGCTTCGCGGTGCTTGAGCGACAGGTTGGTCATATCGGCTATCGAGCGTGCCCGCTTCACATATACCCACTCCATCATTTGTCGTGCAGCAAAGCCCGGCATACCCATCTCCTTCACCACCGCCTGCATCTCGGCGAGGTCCATACCCATCAGTTTTCTCTTCTGTTCGCTCATCAGTTCTTTTTATTACGTCATGCAAAGATAAGCAAAAGCAAGCGAATAAACAAAAGTTTATTCATAGCGAACCTCAAGTACCGCCATAGGCTGCCACAATACACACAAAAAGTATGTCGATAACCAATATATACAAAATAATTCACTACATTTGCAATAAGAAACGATAACACACTTACACCTATGAAAAGAACTATCACAACTGCACTCATCTGCTTGTTGACTATACTGCCCACACTGGCACAAGTCTCTATCACCCATCCTTGGAGCGGCAAGCGCGTAGCTTACTTTGGCGACTCTATCACCGACCCCCGCACTAAAGGAGCAAAAAAGAAATATTGGGGATTCCTGCAAGACTGGTTACAAATTACACCCCTTGTATATGGTGTGAGCGGACGCCAATGGGACGATATTCCCCGACAGGCCAACAAATTACAAGAAGAGCATGGCGACAATTTCGACGCCATACTCATCTTTATGGGCACTAACGACTACAACAATGCCGTCCCCATAGGCGAATGGTACAGCGAGAGCATGCAAAGCGTAGAATATGGCCATCGCTACCCCAAACGTTTGGAAGACCGCATGCAGCGCCGCCCCATAATGACTGGCGACACCTACCGCGGACGCATCAATATTGCTCTCGACTCACTCAAGCGCATGTTTCCCACAAAGCAAATCGTGCTGCTCACCCCTATCCATCGTGGCGGGTTCTATGCCAACGACACCAACTGGCAGTGCACAGAAGACTACCGCAACCGCTGCGGCGAATACTTAGATGCCTATGTAGAGTCGGTCAAGGAGGCGAGCATCGTATGGGCCATGCCAGTGATTGATCTAGGTGCGCTCTCAGGACTCTATCCCATGATAGACGAGCATAAGCAATACTTCACCAATAAAGCCACCGATGCCTTGCACCCCAACGACGCCGGACACGAGCGTATGGCACGTACCTTGATGTATCAACTCATGGCATTGCCCTGCACATTCTGACCTTGAGCGACAATTCACAAAATCCATCTCTAAAAAAGTAAAATCCGCATGACACACGCTATCGATTGTTTTGTAGCACAAAGTGGCGATGCACAGCACAGCACATTGGCATCCTACACCTGCATTGGCAACATAACCTCCATAAGCGAGCTACTTAAAGACGACGCACCCTTCATCTCCCTGGAGCGCAACCTATCCACTCAGGCATTGAGACACATGGTCGAGCTGTGCACAAGCGACTATCTCCTTCTATACACTCATGCTGGAAACTTAACCATAGGCTACCGCGCCATAGAGCGTATGCTGCGCACTGCTACAGAAAGCAAGGCCGACTGGGTATATAGCCACCGCTATATCGTAAAGCAAGGCAACACCATAGCCGTACCTACCAATGAGTATCAGGAGGGTAGCATTCGCGACGACTTCGACTTTGGGCCACTGGTACTCATACGCACCGAAGCCATACGACAGTTCCTCGCCACCGAGCCCGAAGAGGTGCAGCACGCTGCACTATATCAGCTGCGCCTCTACATCAGTCGTACAAGCCAACTTGTACATATCAACGAATACCTCTACACTGAGTACGAACACGACATACGTACCTCGGGCGAGAAGCAGTTTGACTATGTAGACCCACGCAACCGACAGATTCAGATTGAGATGGAACAAGTCTGCACGGCACACCTCAAAGACGTAGGCGCCTACGTAGACCATCACACCTTGCAATCGATTGACACCACAGCGGGCGACTTCCCCTACGAAGCCACTGTCATCATCCCTGTGAAGAACCGCGCACGCACCATTGGCGACGCCATAGAGTCGGTACTCTCACAAGTGACCGACTTTCCCTTCAACCTCATCGTAGTGGACAATCACTCTACGGACGGCACAGAAGAGATTATCTCTCAATTGGCCAACCAGCAGGACAGCAATAATTCAGAATTCAAAATTCAGAATTCAAAATTAATCCACCTCACTCCCGAGCGCAGCGACCTCGGCATCGGAGGCTGCTGGGACCTTGCCATTCGCCACCCTCAGTGTGGACGCTATGCCGTACAGCTCGATAGTGATGATCTATACAGCGACCCTCACACGCTGCAGCGCATTGTAGACACCTTCCGTAGCGAGCGCTGCGCGATGGTAGTGGGCAGCTATCGTCTGTGCAACTTTGCTTTGGAGACCTTGCCTCCAGGTGTCATCGACCATCGTGAGTGGACCGCCGAGAATGGTATGAACAACGCCCTACGCATCAATGGCCTCGGTGCCCCACGAGCCTTCTACACGCCCGTCATCCGCGAAATAGGTTTCCCCAACGTAAGCTATGGCGAAGACTATGCCGTGGGCATCGCCATCAGCCGCCGATATAGACTCGGCCGCATCTACGAACCCATCTACCTGTGCCGCCGCTGGGAGGGCAATAGCGATGCTGCCCTCAGCCCCGACCGCGTAGCAGCCCACAACCACTATAAAGACAGTCTGCGCACCCAAGAGATACGGGCAAGGAAACAGTTGAGATAGAACTCGCTGTAAGCGCACACACGCTCCTACTCCTCTACCTCGTAGGGCAAGAAGTGAAACTCCTCGCGGGCCTTCTCTTGCGAAAAGCAATAGAAGGTGAGCTCCGACGTGGTGCATAGCTCGCCATTGCAAGTAATTGAGGCCTCCATGAGTGCAAAGTTGCGTTTCATTTCACAGATGCGAGCACGTATCTCCACCTTCGTGCCCTCCGTGGTCGGTATGGGGCGCTTATACTTGATGTTGAGGTTCGTGGTCATGCCCGAAGTCTGCAGTTTGCGGGCGATGACCCACCCAGCCGTCTCGTCAATGAGCGTAGCCTGTATGCCGCCATGCAGCGTATTGGTCCATCCTTGAAAGTGCTCTTTGGGAGTCCAGTAGCATACTACCTCGTCGCCATCCTCATAAAACTCCATGTGCAAGCCATGCTCGTTGCGGGGTGCACAGGCAAAACAGTGGTAGCCCTCCTCACGGCCTATTCCCTCGTAGGGGTTGATGATTCTCTTCATAGTTATTCGGGGTTATATATGGTCAGTCCTTCTTCTCGGCAAAGTATTTCCATAGTGGTGCCGCCATCAAGGCTTGGCGCATCTCGTCGCGCTCAAGCAGTGCCCTCACCTCCTTTTCCGTGAGCAGGTGCACGGTGAGGTCTTCTGTCTCCTCAAGGTGCTGCGTCGATATCTGCTCCACATCTGTGGCGAGGAAGCAATGTGTGAGGTTGGTTATCGTACCTGGGTTAGCACTGATGGTCATCCATCGTTGCCAGTGGCCACCGCCATAGCCCGTCTCTTCGTAGAGCTCGCGACGAGCACTTTCCATCGGGTCTTCGCCTGCCTCACACACTCCTGCACACAGTTCCATGAGTGTCTCCTGCAAGCCATGGCGATACTGGCGCACCATCACAAACTCGCCCTTCTTGGTGATGGCAATGACATTCACCCAGTCGGGATATTCCAGGATGTAGTACTCGGGATTCTCGGCTCCCGTAGGCAACTTCACATGGTCGCGTCGCGCTGTGAGCCACGGCCGACGTATCAGGTATTCCGTGGAGAGTATCTCCCACTTGCGGTCATCGGTGCTATTCATTTTGTAGGTCATTTTGTTGCGAAGATACGAAAAATTCTTGTTTAGCCCCATAATATTCATTACATTTGCACCAGAAATAGTAAACCGCTGCCACCGGGTAGCACAGATGCAAACACCAAAGCATCCCGTCCGCGTATCGTTAGGTCTTAGAAGATACCGGGAGGATGCTTTCTTATTTTAATGTAGTATGAAAGGAACATTTATCAATCGTCAGCTGCGCAAGATGCTCAGCGCCTTCGGCTCCCTCACCCGCTTTGAGCGCATGCTTTGGATGTCATCAATGGTCGTGGTGGCATTGTCGTATCTGCTATCTCCGCAGGGCGATGTGCTCTCGCTTGCCGCTTCGCTCGTGGGTGTCACCTCGCTCATCTTCATCGCCAAGGGCTATGTGATAGGGCAGGTGCTGGTAGTGGTGTTCGCCATACTCTATGGTATCGCCTCCTATCATCTGCGCTATTATGGCGAGGTCATCACCTACCTGGGCATGACGGGCCCCATAGCCGTGGCAGCCATCGTGTCGTGGCTACGCCATCCGTTCGAGGGCTCTGCCGAGGTGCAGGT
>JAFOYZ010000062.1 GCA_017424485.1 Bacteroidaceae bacterium | reverse complement strand
CTTTTCAACTTGGAATAAGCTTACCAGAAGAAACTTTTGAGTATGTCGAGGTTTCTGTAATTTTCCATATTGAGTATATTTAGGGCATTGGTCATGTATCCAGCACTCCAGAGACGTTAGAGATGGTCGGATCTCTATATAGTATAAATAGTCCAGCGGACTCGCCTTTGATAAGAGCGGGTCCGCTGGATGGTTATTACCCGTTAATCGCTATCTCAAAGAGCTTGTTTATAAAACAATAAAGCCCAAGAGTAACCTTGGGCTTCTGTAGTTGCGGAGAAAGGATTCGAACCAATGACCTTTGGGTTATGAGCCCAACGAGCTACCACTGCTCCACTCCGCGATGTTTTATTTTGATGGTGCAAAGGTACTGCTTTTTCCCGACATTGCAAACTTTTCGGACACTTTTTTACTTTTTATTCGGTTTTCTTACTACTTATCGTGATAAAAATTGTAATTTTGTGCTCAGTTATGAGTATGGCAGTGAATAAAACTACAAATGTATTGATCGAGGCAGCACGTGTGCTGTTTACTCGCAATGGTTACGATCATACCACGATGACAGATATCGCTCGAGAGGCGAAAAAGGGGCGTCGTACGCTTTATGTGCATTTTCCGAGTAAAGAGGTCCTTCTCCGTAGTGTGATAGAAATGGAATTGAACAAAATATTGGATGTGCTCAGAGCTATTGCAGAGAAGGATGTATCGGCCGACAGAAAGATAATGGAGTTTGTCATCAGCAGACTGAACAATGTGCGTCATACAATCTTTCGTAATGGCTCGTTGCGTGCTGACTTTACCCGTTTTTATCTTACTATAGATAGTATTCGACGTAAATATGATAAGATAGAGATCAGTCTCATACGTAGTATCCTTATAGAAGGACGCAATCAAGGATTGTTTCGTTTTGATGATGCCGATGTGATGGCTACTCTCATTCATTATAGTATCAAGGGACTGGAGTCTCCCTATGTGCGTGGACAGGTGGGTAGTAACGTGGAGGTACAGATTCTTGAGCGGCATGCCAGACAGGTAATTTTGCGTGGCTTGGGAATGAATATTTAAACGTTTAACGATAACCAAAACGAAAACAAATAAAGATCAGTGATAATCTGTAGAATCAGTGTAATCTGTGTGCTATAAAAAACGGTTAACGGTTAACGATTGGAGATAACTAAACGGAGAAAAGAAAGTGAATGTCCTTTACGAAGATAATCATATTATTATAGTCAACAAGGCGTCTTCTGAAATTGTGCAAGGAGATAAGACCGGAGACATGCCTTTGTCAGAAATGGTGAAGGCTTATATCAAGGAGAAATACAATAAGCCCGGAGCTGTCTTTCTTGGTGTAGTACATCGGCTCGACCGTCCTGTGAGTGGGGTAGTGGTCTTTGCACGTACGAGTAAGGCTCTCGAACGCCTCAATGCCATGTTTCGTGAGGGAGGGCGCATCAAAAAGACCTATTGGGCGCTAGTCAAGAACCGTCCTGCCCATCCGGAAGGTGAGTTGGTGCATTATCTGGTGCGTAACGAGCAGCAAAACAAATCGTATGCTTATGATACCGAGCGCAGCGGGGCCAAGCGATCGGTACTGACGTATCGCTTGCTTGGTAGTATGGAGAATTATCATTTGCTTGAGGTGAATCTACAGACAGGCCGTCATCATCAGATACGTTGCCAGCTGGCGAAGATGGGTTCGCCCATCAAAGGGGATATCAAGTATGGGGCGCAGCGTACGAATGCTGATGGTAGTATATGCTTGCATGCCCGTAGGATACGTTTTGAGCACCCTGTGTCGAAACTGATGATTGATGTTGTTGCCCCCGTGCCTGACGAACACTTGTGGTTGAGTGCGGAAGCATTGGCGAAGGATGTCTAATCCTGTATGGCTTAGTATAACGACATATATCACCAATGTGTAGTACGATTGATGATATATGACGTCTCTAATGGGTGATGAGTCTTCATCACCTTTTCTTGTAATATAACACGCTGCAGTTTTTCTTTGTGAATATTTTGCGTGAGGTATGCTTGATGTCCTCTGTGGTGACCGAACAGTAGCGGGTGAGTTCATCTGCAAAGGTGGAATCTTGACCGATCAGTTCTAGTTGGGCAAGATTAGTTGCGCGGTTAAGATAGTTGATGTTATTAAGGGTGCGCTCAGACTCTGAACGGTTGCGTACCTTGTTCAACTCTTCGTCGGGCACGGTGGTGTGTTTCAGCGTATCCAACTCGTGCCATACCGCCTGCTCGGCTTCCTCGAATGTGACACCATCGCTCAGGCGCCCCATGATATAGAGCAGACCTGCGTCAAGGCTTCCCTGTATATAGGCATCCAGTGAGGTGAAGAGTTTACGCGTATTGATAAGGTGCTGTATGAGACGGCTTGACTGTCCGGCAGAGAGAATGTCTGTTATGAGGTCGCATACATGATATTCCTGTTGGTAACGGTCGGACATGTGAAAGGCCATGACGAGCATGTTTGAGGGTACGTGCCGATATACGGTCTTGCGGCGTATACGTTTCTGCTCTGGCTCAGTAAGGTGACCTCCTTTTATGTATCTACGGGTGCAGCAAGGGCTTGGCGTAGCCTCATTTCCTATAGTGCCAAACCACTTCTCGGCCATTCGTACTACCTCATCGAAACTAATATTGCCCACGACTGATAGTATGGCATTATCTGGAGTGTAGTATCGATGATAGAATTGCATTATGCTATCTCGTGTCGCTTGCTCGATGTGCTCTGTACACAATCCTATAGTGGGCCATCTATAGGGGTGTACCTTATAGGCAATGGAGCGTATGAGGTGCTGGACATCTCCATATGGGCGGTTAAGATGATGTTGCTTGAACTCCTCTATTACAACTTCTTTTTGTACTTTTATGCTTTGCTCTGTTAGGGCAAGGCCGAGCATGCGGTCTGATTCTAGCCAAAAGGCCGTTTCTACATTATTTTTGGGTATGGTGATGTAATAGTTGGTGAGGTCGTTATTCGTCCATGCATTGTTTTCGCCTCCAGCAAGTTGTACGTGGATGTCGTAGTTGGGGATGTTGACGGATCCTTCAAACATTAGATGCTCCAATAGGTGGGCATAACCTGTGTGCTCGGCATCCTCATTACGCGCACCTACATTATACAATAGATTGACTGCCACCATTTGTGTAGTGGTATCTTCATGGTGTACAATGCGCAGCCCATTACTCAAGGTATGTCGGCGTATCATTGCTCTACAGGGGCACTAATTTCTCTTATTTTTTTTATTACAACCGGTTCGATGGGGCGGAGCTTAGAATTTACAGCACGTTTTTCTATTTTTGTCACCACGTCCATGCCTTCTATCACCTCGCCAAACACGGTGTAGTATCCATCAAGATCGGCAGCTCCTCCGGTGGTCTTATATAATTGTTTTTGTTCTGGAGTGTAATGGAATTGTTGGCGTGTGGCCATTACTTTATCTGTGGCAGCAACAATTTGTTTCTTTATCTCACGTATCTTGGGCATATAGCGTTTTGAGTCTTTGGTGTACTCTCTTAGTTGCTCAACGTATGGCGATGAGTTTGTGATGGAATCGAATACCACTTCTCTCAATTTCTTGTTGTATTTGTTCTCAGCATTAAAGAGTTGTGTGTCGGAATACTTGAATCCTGTGACAAAGTAGAAATGACCACCTGAAGACTTTTCCATTTGATAATAGCTTGCCATAGCTAATGCTCCTCGTTTATGGATAAACTTGTTGGGCTGAATTTCTTCGGGGACAAAGTAGTCAAGATCATTTTCACCTAAAGGGGTTTCTCTTGTGGCTCCCTTTGACTTGGGGTCTCCTGCTTGTACGGTGAAATTGTTTTGTATGCGATAAAACTGTTGATTGTCGTAGTAGCCTTTTCGTGCCAATTTGACGAAGTTGTGTCGGTGGAGTGGGGTCTCACGATATAGTTTAAGCGTGATATTCCCCTCGCTTGTTTCCATCAGCAAGTATTGGTCTGCATCTACGATGATGGTATCAGTGTCTGTTGTTTCTTCTTGCATGTTTCCCTTTTGGGCGTTTTGGCAAGAAGAGAGCAGGATACTACATAGAATAGCTATGTGTAATAGATTTTTCTTCATATCAGTTCGTTTTAAAGGTTGTTATATGTGATTTATGGAAAATTACTTTATGATTACCAGCAAAGCCCCGAAGCCATATTCGCGGAATGAGGCATCTTGACTAATGCAGGAGCCGTATTTGCTTTTGAGTTCCTTGAGCAGTGCATTGCGCAACACCCCTTCGCCCTTGCCATGGATAAACACTAGGCGTTGGTTCTTTTTGTTACGGTACTCGTCCATCGTTTTGCGGAATACGTCGAGCTGGTAATTGAGCATGTCGCTATTGCTCATACCATTGGTATTGTCGAGCAATTCGTGGATATGTAGGTCTATTTCTATGGTGTTGTCGGCCTTTTGTTTGCGTGCAGGCTGGGGGGTATGACGTGGACGGCTATCCTCGTTTTTTTTCTTCAGCAAGGCTTCCTTCAAGTCGTCGGCCTCCACGAATACTTGATGTACAGGACGATCATTACGCACGATATCATATACAAGGGCTGGCTCTTCGAAGAAAGGACTATCGGTATTGAATGTATGTAGCTTATAGAATTTGATGGTGTCAATGCGCAGTTCTACATCTACGGCGGGCTTTTTCATATAGTTCTTTTCTTCCTTGAAGGCAAAGAGCTGGATATTGATGCGCTCCAATTCGTTCAGGTGCTCTCGTCCGAATTCCTCGATGAAGAATTTTGTGTTGGGTTCGATGATGCCTTGAGAACGTAACTTCATACCACCTGCTGAGGGTGACGCATAGAGGTATGAGAGGTAGTAGTTGCTGTCGTTGACGATGTATGCTTCGAAGATGGTGGTGCTGATTTGCTTGATGTCGATGGGAACAAATGCCAAGGCAACATTGAGTTTCTCTCCTTCGCGACGTTCCATCGGACGATAAGTGACCTGAGGTTCAATATCCTCTTCTTCGTCTCTGAGTGTAGTTGTCGTGGGTTTAGGTTTCTTCGGTTCCTCCTTTTTGGGAGCTACTGTCTTTTTCTCAAAATTGTACTCATTGGTGTCGATTACCACACATTCGCGGATGAGCATGGGTATGCTGAAGCCATTTTCATCTTCCACAAGTACGATATCTTTTCCTTGAAAACCTTTTACGATGCCACCTCCTGTCTCGAAGAGGAAGCGCACTTTATCTCCTATTTTCATTGTGTCTTAATCTATTATGCTTAGTTTCAAAATCTCGCTCTCGAAGTTTGGAGTCAATACCCCTTTGCCTATCGCATCGCGAATCTCTGCTATACTCCAGAAACGTCCTCCGTCAAGCTCTGATGTGGGGGTGATGACGCCATCGTATGTGGTGCGGTAAACGTGTACCAACTCGCGGTCGCGTTCTGACTCAAAGATATAGCGCAACAAAAATTCTGGCACAAAATCCTCGATTCCCAGTTCTTCGCGAACCTCACGAATTAGTGCATTGGATATCTCTTCACCGTAATCCACGTGTCCGCCTACGGCAGTATCCCACTTTCCGGGTTGTATATCTTTCCATAAGGGGCGTTGTTGAAGGTAGAGGCGTCCTGCCGAGTCGAATACGTGCAGATGCACTACAGGGTGCAGCAGTTTGCTGCCATCGTGACACTCGCCACGCGTGGCGCTTCCTATCACACGTCCCTCTTCATCAACAAGAGGTAAGAGTTCTTGGTTGTTATCTTTCATTGCAGATAGGATTAGGGAATAAGCAGTGAACTATCGCCATAACTCAAAAAACGGAAATCGTGACTGAGCGCATAGTCGTATATCTTGTGCCAATCGCCCTTCACAAAGGCTGACACAAGCAACAGTAATGTGCTTTTGGGCTGGTGGAAGTTGGTGACGATACACCGCACGATGTGGTATGTGTAGCCTGGTGCTATCATGATTTGTGTATTGGTGTGCAGGGCTGACATATCGTGCCGGTCAAGATAGTCGAGGATATATTGCAATGCCTCCAAGGTGGTAAGGCGATTGTTTTCCTCCTCATAAGGCATCCACTGGGTCACGCGCAATTGCTCTTCTGCAGCATCGGGGCAACGACTGATGAGCACTCCAATGTAGTAGAGGCTCTCTAGGGTGCGTACAGAGGTGGTGCCTACGGCAATAGCTTCACCTTTGTGAGCAATCAGTCTCTCTATCGTCTTTCGCTCTACCACAATATATTCCGAGTGCATCTCGTGGTCGCCAATCTCAGCACTCTTGACTGGCTTAAAGGTTCCAGCGCCTACGTGGAGGGTCACTTCGTCGCGTTCTATGTCCTTTGCATCAATAGCCTGTAATACTTTTTCGGTAAAGTGAAGTCCTGCGGTTGGTGCAGCCACGGATCCTTTAATCTTTGAGTATACGGTTTGGTAGGTCTGCTTGTCGCTCTCCTCGGTTTTTCTGTTCAGGTAGGGAGGTATAGGCAGTTCGCCCACGGCCTCAAGCACCTCGGCAAACGTCACCCTATTATCATTCCAGGCAAAGGTGATGCGATGTCCTGTACCTACAGCCTCTCCGCGTGTGGCGGTGAGTATCAATGTATGGTCACGCACCATGATTTCTTTTGTCAGCACTCCCTCTTTCCATTTCTTGAGATTGCCTACGAGGCAGAGCCAGCTACAGCACTCTGTCTTTGCAAACATCTGCACATACTCGTTTGGCGCTAATGGCTCAAGGCAGAATACTTCGATGAGGGCTCCCGTTTCCTTGCGAAAATGGAGGCGGGCCTGTATTACTCGGGTATTGTTGAATACCATCAGTGCGCCTGACGGCAGATGATTGGGAAGTGCAGAGAAGGTGTCTTCACTCACCTCGCCGCCCCTATAGAGTAGTAGTTTTGAACTGTCGCGTTCAGCGAGTGGAAACTTGGCTATACGCTCATCGGGCAAGGGGTAGTCAAACTCATCAATGGCTATATGTCGTGTCTGTTCGTTCATGCTACAAAGTTACAACAAGCCGAGAGGAGAACAAAATAAACTGTTTGTTTTTTATCGTAAGGGATTATCTCTCTACTGCTTTTTGTGATTTCGTTTGTGATTATTGGCATATGCACGAGCAGTTTATTGCATAATCTTGAATCTATATACCTATATTTCGCTCGTTTGTTTGTACCTTTGTAATGAAAAAATGAAGAAATAGTATGCAAGACAACTTTCAGCCTAGAATTCCTTCCGTTTGGCTCGCCTTTGTTCCGTTAGTTATTCTTATAGGATTATTAGCGCTCACCATATATATGTTTGGCAGTGATGCCTTAGGTGGAGGTAGTCAGGTTTGTCTTCTTGTGGCTTCTGGTGTGTGTGTGTTGATCGGGATGGGGGTGCTCAAGCGTTCATGGAATGAGTTTGAGGAGGCCATGGTGCGCAATATAACAGGTGTGGGTAGTGCAATCATTATACTGCTTATTATTGGTGCTCTGTCGGGTACTTGGGTCGTTAGTGGAGTGGTACCAACGCTCATTTATTATGGTGTTCAGGTGATACACCCCGATTTCTTCCTTCTTTGTACTTGTATTATTTGTGCTATAGTTTCTGTGATGACTGGTAGCTCGTGGACTACTATTGCTACCATTGGTATAGCGCTTATGGGTATCGGTAAGGCGCAAGGGTTTAGTGAAGGTTGGATTGCAGGAGCCATTATCTCTGGGGCTTATTTCGGTGACAAGGTTTCTCCGCTTTCCGATACTACGGTGCTTGCTTCATCCACTACGGGGACTCCGCTCTTTACACACATCAGGTACATGATGTATACCACATTCCCTTCTATTATACTGGCACTCGTCATATTTGGAGTGGCCGGTTTATCCCATGAGGTTTCTGATACATCGCACATCGCACTGTTTTCTGAGGCTCTTGATGCAAAGTTTAAGATCACTCCATGGTTGCTTGTAGTACCATTAGTTACTGGTGTGCTCATAGCACACCGTGTGCCCTCAATCATTACCCTATTCGTGTCTACTATGCTTGCAGCGATTGCAACTTTTGTTTTTCAACCACATCTTCTGGTTGAAATCGGTGGTAGTGATGGACTTCTGGGAATGATAGAAGGAGGGTTTGTTATGCTCTTCGGTGGCACCAGTCTTGATGCTGGTAATGCTGATGTGAACGAGCTGATTGCCACTCGTGGCATGGCAGGTATGATGGACACTATATGGCTCATTATTTGCGCCATGTGCTTTGGTGGAGCCATGACGGCAGGTGGTATGCTTGAGAGTGTGACACGCTTATTCGTACGCTTTACTCGCCGTAGGGTGGGGATGGTGACCTCCACTGTTGGCTCAGGACTATTTTTTAATATTGCGACAGCCGACCAATATATTTCAATCATTCTTACCAGTAATATGTTTAAGGATATATACAAGAAGAATGGTTATGAAAGTCGTTTGTTGAGCCGCACCACCGAAGATGCGGTAACTGTGACCTCAGTCCTTGTGCCCTGGAATACGTGTGGAATGACCCAGGCCACCATCCTTGGTGTAGCTACGTTGACCTATTTACCTTATTGCTTCTTTAATCTGATTAGTCCGCTAATGAGTATTCTTGTGGCGTGGACAGGGTATAAGATCGTGCGCAATAAGGAGGCGTAGCTTAAGGCTACTCCTGATAGAATCTGATGTAATCTATTTCGTATCGTAGGGGGTATTTCTCGGGATTGGGGTCTCCACCATGTTGCCCGCCAATAGCTAAGTTGAGCAAGAAGTATTGTGGTGTGTGGAAGGGATTTTTTCCCTCTCCATAGCTGCCGTTGATGGTTTTGGTGAGATCGATATCGTTGAGTAGCTCATCATCAAGATAAATGCGTAGATATTCTGGCTGCCACTCCATGCGCCAGATGTGAAATTTCTCTGCCCAGTCGGCATCCTTTTCGGTGAAGTGAGCGAAAGGGATTGCTTTGGAGTTCCATACAGCTTGGTTACGATCGTTTCCCCATGCGGCGTTGGCCAGGATGTGTGGTATGTTGTTGATGCGGTAGTACTCCATCACATCAATCTCACCACATGAGGGCCAGTGCCATTGAGTGCCGAGTGTCCATATAGCAGGCCATGAGCCTTCTGCTACTGGGATGCGTGCGCGGACTTCGAGTGTGCCAAATAGGAATTCGTGCTTGCCACGTGTGTTTACCGATGCCGAGGTGTATTCGGCATACTCTCGTTGCTGTCTCCAGTCAGGGCGTCTGCGGCGTGGCCCTTCTTGTTGGGTCGCGTCAAACTTGACATAGTTGGGGTTCTTTACTTGCTCATTGCGTGCGGTGATAATAAGGCATCCGTCTCGGCATATGGCATTGTCTGGTTGATACCATTGTAGTTCATGGTTGCGCACAAAGCCTTTCTCATAGTTCCAGTCGGCTTCGTTGAGGGGGCCGGCAGTGTTAAACTCGTCGCTCCATACGAGGGTGCGCTCTCCTTGAGCGAAACTTGCAGTTGCGATGCTTAAGAATACGAATAAAATGATAGGATGTCTCATGATGCTATGTTTGTTAATGCAAAACACGGGATTGGCCGATGCTAACCCCGTGTTTCTTGTATGTACTTTTTTGAATTGTCTTATCGGAATCCGATAGTGTGTATGGCCGATTAGTTGTTGTCAATGTAGCGTACCATCTCACATGCAGCAAGGAGGAATGCGCCTACACCAAAGTTGGCTGTAGAATTGGTGTCAACAACTTGTCCGGGAATGGCTCGTTCACCGATGGGTTGTACGTAGCCTACGCGTCCGTCGGGTTGCAATGCAACTGTAGTGAGGTAGTTCCATGCGTTCTCTACTGTGGGCCAATACTCTTCTTTGCTAAGGAATCCATTGTTGATACCCCACAAAAGACCATAGGTGAAGAATGCGGTTCCGCTGGTTTCGGGACCAGGAGCATGATCTTTGTCAAGCATGCTGCGTGTCCAATAACCTTCGGGCTGCTGGCAATTCTTGACAGCCTGAGCCATTTTGGTATAAATCTGGATGTATTCGTCGCGATGAGCATTGTCTTCGGGGAGATCTTTCAGCACCTTGGCAAAACCTGCAAGTACCCATCCGTCGCCACGTGCCCAGAAATCTTTGCCTCCGTTGTTGGCGGTGTGGCGGGGGTATACATACTTGGCGTCGCGATAGAAAAGTCCAGTTTCCTCATCGTACATGATGCTTTGTGCGTATTTGAAGTACTCGTATAACTTGTCCAAGTAGAGTTCGTTGCCTGTGATGTTATACATCTTGGTCATTACGGGCATTACCATGTAAAGTCCGTCGGCCCACCACCAATAGTCGTTCTGCGGTGTGCTCATCTGGTACTCCATCACTTCGCGGGCGCGAGCTATTTTCATGGTGTCGGGTTCCAAATTGTATAGGTCTGCATAAGTCTGGAAACAAATCTGCCAGTCACCGAAGAGTACATATTCAGGGCGCTCTCCGTATGAGTAACGCCATTGCTCTTTGTCGGTATTGGTAGCACCCCAATATCTGTTGTGCTCTGCCCAACGCTTGGTATAAGCCAACTGGTCCTCGTTCTTGGTCAGGAAGTACACTTCCATGTTGCCTGTGTGGTAGGCTGCATTATCCCAGAAGGGACGTGTCTCGGGCTTGTTGTTGGCTTGCCAATAGGTGTTAACTTTGTCGATGATGCTCAGCACCTCGTTCTTGTTGGGAGTTGTCGATGTGCAACTCATCATTAGCACTGCTAATGCGAAAAGAATGCTTGTTTTCTTCATGTTTGTATTAATGTGCTTGTGTATATGTTTATTTGCAAATGTAATACAAACTTTGCAGATGGCCAAATATTCTAGGGATAAAGTGTCTATAAGCCAGCCTATCAGATGATATCTTATCAGAGATAAATAAGAAAGCCAGCAGAATAGTGTATATCCTGCCGGCTTTTTGTCTTATTGTTGGTTTGGAATGATTACATCATGCCGTCCATGCCCATGCCTGGAGCCATAGGGGCAGGTTTCTCTTCCTTCTTCTCTACGATGACACACTCTGTGGTAAGGAACATGCCTGCAATAGAGGCTGCATTCTCAAGAGCCACGCGAGTTACCTTGGCGGGGTCAACTACTCCAGCCACCTTCATATGCTCATATACGTCGGTACGAGCGTTGTAGCCAAAGTCGCCTTCGCCCTCGCGTACCTTCTGTACTACTACGGCACCTTCCTTGCCTGCATTGGCTACGATTTGGCGCAGAGGCTCCTCGATGGCACGCTTGATGATCTCTATACCAGTGGTCTCATCGGCATTGTCGCCCTTGTAGCCCTCGAGCACGTCGATAGCGCGGATGTAAGCAACACCACCGCCAGGTACGATACCTTCTTCGATAGCGGCGCGAGTTGCGCAAAGTGCATCGTCTACGCGGTCTTTCTTTTCCTTCATTTCAACTTCAGAGGCGGCACCTACGTAGAGTACGGCTACACCGCCTGCGAGTTTGGCGAGGCGTTCCTGCAACTTCTCACGGTCGTAGTCGCTCTTGGTAGCAGCAATCTGCGCCTTGATCTGTGCTACGCGGTCAGCGATGGCCTCCTTGTTGCCGGCACCATTGACGATGGTTGTATTGTCCTTCGATACGGTCACCTTGTCGCAACGGCCGAGCATTTCAATAGTAGCTTGCTCGAGCGATAGACCCTTTTCCTCGCTGATAACCAATCCGCCAGTGAGGATAGCGATATCTTCGAGCATCTCCTTGCGGCGGTCGCCGAAGCCGGGAGCCTTTACGGCGCAGATCTTGAGCTGTGCGCGGAGACGGTTTACTACGAGTGTGGTAAGTGCTTCGCTGTCAACATCCTCGGCGATGACGAGGAGCGGACGTCCTGTCTGGATGGCGGGTTCTAGGATGGGGAGGAACTCCTTGAGATTGGAGATTTTCTTGTCGTAGATGAGGATGTAAGGGTTGTCCATCACGCACTCCATCTTTTCGGTGTCGGTTACAAAATAGGGTGAGAGGTAACCGCGGTCAAACTGCATACCCTCGACTACTCCGATAGAGGTTTCGGTACCCTTGGCTTCCTCGATGGTGATAACACCATCCTTCGATACACGACGCATGGCATCGGCGATAAGTTTACCGATCTCGGGGTCGTTGTTGGCCGAGATGGTGGCCACCTGCTCAATCTTGTCGTAGTCGCTGCCTACAGCCTCGGCCTGTTCCTTGATATTCTCTACTACTTTGGCTACGGCCTTGTCGATACCGCGCTTGAGGTCCATGGGGTTGGCACCTGCAGTAACGTTCTTGATACCTACGTTCACGATGCTCTGAGCCAGAACGGTAGCTGTTGTAGTACCGTCGCCTGCATCATCACCAGTCTTTGATGCTACAGACTTGACGAGCTGTGCTCCGGTATTCATGAAGGGATCAGCGAGCTCTACCTCCTTGGCTACGGTGACACCGTCCTTGGTGATGTGGGGAGCGCCAAACTTCTTCTCGATGATTACATTACGACCTTTGGGGCCGAGAGTCACTTTCACTGCATTGGCAAGCTCATCTACGCCTCTCTTCAGTTGCTCGCGAGCCTCCATATTGAATAAAATGTCTTTTGCCATTGTTGTTAGTTGTTTTTTGACTGTTAGTTTTTCTAGAGCTTCTGGAATAGCTAGATTGTCTAGACTATCTAAGAGTATCTAGTCTGATTAATTATCCTACTATTGCCAAGATGTCGCTTTGGCGCATGATGAGATATTTGTTGCCGTCGAGTTCTAGCTCAGTACCTGCATACTTGCCATAGAGCACGGTGTCGCCCACTTTAACTATCATTTCTTCGTCTTTGGTGCCGTTACCTACGGCTACTACTTCGCCCTTGAGGGGCTTCTCCTTGGCTGTGTCGGGGATGATGATACCGCCGATGGTTCTTTCTTCTGCCGGTGCAGGTACTACAAGCACACGGTCGGCTAATGGTTTGATATTCATTTTATTGTTTGTTGTTTTGTTATGATTGATGTTCAATAGTTGTCTCTTAGGATGGCTCATCTGTCTCTGCTTATACAGCATCTCGCTGATGAGTTTTCATTATTGTAATAACGAAAAGTGTGCCACGATTGTTGAGGTTCGCGACAAAGGATTTAGATGATGACGGCTTGACAAGGGATGTGTCAGTTTGTCAGTTAATCGAGTTCGAACAGAAGCTTTTCGAGCTGCTCGGCCGTTAGCCAGCGATGTAGTGTGCCCCGATGCGCTACGGTGATGGCTCCCGTTTCTTCCGACACGACGATGGCAAAGGCATCGGTCTCCTGTGATACTCCTAAGGCGGCACGATGTCGCAATCCGAGCGATTTGGGGATGTCCATGCTATGCGATACGGGGAGCAGACAGCCTGCGGCTGCTATGCGATTCTGGCTGATGATCATGGCACCATCGTGCAGGGGGCTATTCTTAAAGAATATGTTCTCGATGAGCAATTGGTTGATAGCAGCATCCACCGACTCGCCTGTTTTGACGATTTCGCCCAGTTTGTCGCCTTTCTCGATGACAATGAGGGCCCCCTCCTTGCGCTTCGACATGTTCATGCAGGCCATCACGATGGGCATCAGTTCGGTATGGTCTATTTTCTTGTCTTTTTTGCCGGTAAAGAAGTCTACAAAGCGATGTACACGTTGGCGTGAACCGACATCGCGGAGGAATCGGCGTATCTCGTCTTGAAACAGAATGATGAGTGCCAATGCGCCAACACTAGTCAATGTGTCCAATATGCCTCCGAGCAGACGCATCTGGAATATCTGCGATACTAACACCCATATGACGAGAATTACAAGAATACCGATGAAGAGATTGAGCGAGCCTGACTCTTTCATCAACTTGTAAAAATAGAATAGCATGAGTGCTACCAATAAGATATCTATAAGATCTTTTATTCCGAAACCTAGTAACATGGGCTTGTTTTTTATTATGATTTATGACTTATGAGTTGGCCTTTAGCTTTTCAGTGAGCAGTATCGCTTCGCGGGCTGCCTTCACGTCGTGAACACGGAGGATGTGTGTGCCCTTCATCAACGCTACGGTGTGTAGGACGGTTGTGCCATTGAGTGATTCGGTGGGGGTGGTGTTGAGCTGCTTGTATATCATCGATTTTCGCGATACTCCCACCAGCACGGGACAAGCTAGCTGGTGCAGTTCCTCGAGATGAGCCATGAGGCGATAGTTCTCGTCGAGGGTCTTGCCGAATCCGAAGCCCGGGTCTACTATCACATCGTTGACACCCATCAAGTGTAATTGGTTGATGCGTTCGGCAAGGTCATACATCAGGTCATTCCATGGCGCTTTGGTAGAAGTGAGCACATAGGGTACCTGCAGGTCTGCAACGGTGGCAAACATATGCTCATCTGCCTCACCGCCCGACACGTCGTTGATAATCTGTACACCAAACTCCCTTACGCACCGCTCGGCCACCGAAGCACGGAAGGTGTCGACTGAGAGTACCGCCTCGGGCAGTGCATCCCTCAGCGCCGAGAGGGCTATTGCCAGCCGCTCCATCTCCTCAGCCTCACTCACGGGCGGAAGCCCTGGTTGAGTGGAGCAACCTCCCACATCGAGAATGGCCACTCCCTCGCTGAGCATTTCATGAGCACGACATACGATAGCATCGGCCGATGGTGTGCGTGATTTCTCGTAGAATGACTCTTTGGTGGCATTCAGTATGCCCATCACGAGCGGCCGTTCCAGCGAAAGCAATTGTCCGCCAATGTTCAGCGTATAGGGTATAGTGCGTTGTATATTCATATCAACTGACAAAATTAATGCAAATTTTCGATTAAACGAAAACAATGAAAGTTTACTTTTGAAGTCTTTTGTTTTATTTAAAAACAATTCTAATAAATGTAGTATATTTGCATAATCAGTGGTAGGAAGGAACGAGCGCTCAAAAGTAAACGCACATAATCTTCTGTAAATCGAAAAAAAACACTAATTTTGTCAAGCAAACAAATCAGAGCCAATAGAATGAACTCTATAGAATATATATATAGCTGTTTTAAGCAGAGTACAGGCATCACCACTGACACCAGGCAGTGTCGCGAAGGGATGATGTTTGTGGCCTTACGTGGCGAGAATTTCGATGGCAACAGCTATGCCAAGAACGCATTGGAACAGGGATGTCGGTATGCTGTGGTAGACAACGCTGCGTATGCTGATCTCACCGACGAACGATATCTCTTAGTGGAGGATTCGTTGCGGGCATTGCAGCAGTTGGCGCGTCACCACCGCCGCACATTGGGCATTACCATTGTGGGTATTACAGGAACCAATGGCAAGACTACCACGAAGGAACTCATCGCTGCCGTGCTGAGCCGCAAGTTTCACATCCACTATACACAGGGCAATCTAAATAATCATATCGGTGTGCCTCTTACATTGTTGCAGCTCACAGCCGAACACGAAATGGCCGTGGTGGAGATGGGGGCTAGCCACCCTGGCGATATCAAGGAATTGGTGGAGATTGCTGAACCAGACTATGGCTTGATTACCAATGTGGGCATGGCCCACCTGCAAGGTTTCGGCTCGTTGGAAGGGGTGATTCGTACCAAAGGGGAGATGTATGACTACTTGCGTACCACACCGCGACACACCATCTTCTTGAATGTTGACAATCAACACCTGAGCGCAATAGCTGAGGGCTTGGAGATTGTTGCTTACGGACAAACCGAAGGGTCGGACATATGCGGCAAGTTCATCGATTGCGCTCCCTACCTGCGATTCAGATGGAGAAAACATGAAAGCGAGTGGCATGAGGTGACGACTCAGCTTATTGGTAGCTATAACATTGATAATGCTTTGTGTGCTGTAACCGTGGGTACTTACTTCGGTGTGAACGAGGAGGAGGTATCGAAGGCTTTGGCTGACTATACCCCAACTAACAATCGCTCGCAGTTGACGAAGACAGAGCGCAACACTCTTGTCGTGGACGCTTACAATGCCAACCCTACGAGTATGCGTGCCGCCATCGATAACTTTGCGCTGATGGAGGTGCCCCACAAGATGCTCATTCTCGGCGATATGAAGGAACTAGGCGATGCAACCGCAGCTGCACACCAGGAGGTGGTAGACTTGCTCGATACGCACAACTTCTGTGAAGTGTGGCTCGTAGGTTCCGCCTTTGCGGCCACACGGCACACCCAACGCACCTTTGCTGATGCCGAGGAGGTGAAAGCTGTGCTCAATGCTGAGCGCCCCGAACATCGCACCATCCTCATCAAGGGGTCGAATAGCATGAAGTTGGGTTCGTTGGTTGGATTATTATAATATATCTGATTGTATATATATATAAAGAGGTATAATAGAAAAAAGTCATGCCAATACGTAACTATATAGTAGCCCGCCACGCTTTTTCGGTAAGTCTGCCCGAGGGAGAGAAAGGTATTGCTCTTCCTTCGTTTGAGCCATTTGCCGTAACTGAGGTGGCTGATAATCTACTGTTTGCTCTCAATGTGGATGATGCTTTTTATCCTACAGAGAAGGGAGATACCATCGGTGAGTTTGATTGTGGAGCGGCTGACTTTGGCGTTTATCGCTTGGCAGATGGCACGTATCAGATACTCATCAGTCCGCCTGGCGGCAAATATTGCGGACTCCTGCAGGCCAACAGCGACTTTAGTCAAGCCACGATAGCTACACGAGGCGACGATTCATTGCGTACCTTTGCTGTGAACAATGCGCTGATGTTGGTTTATGCCTTTGCTGCTGCCACCCATGATACCTTACTCGTGCATGCCTCAGTGATTAAAAAACAGTGCTTCGGATACCTCTTCCTTGGCAAGAGCGGCACAGGCAAGAGCACACACAGCAACCTATGGCTGAAATATATAGAAGGAAGCGAACTGCTCAACGATGACAACCCAGTCATTCGCATTGAGGATAATGTAGCCAAGGTGTATGGGTCGCCCTGGAGTGGCAAGACTCCTTGTTACAAGAATGATAGCGCACAGATAGCCGCGTTTGTTCGCATTAAGCAAGAACCTACCAATCATATCCAGCGCGAGGGGGCACTGCGATCCTTTGCCATACTGCTACCCTCGATGTCGGCCATGAAGTGGGACAAACGTGTCTATGGCGGCATATGCGATAGTGTATCGCGCTTGATTGAGTTGACACCCCTTTATACCTTGGGATGTAGGCCCGACCAGGAGGCTGCCAATATTTGCCATCAGGAGGTGGCTAGGAAGGAAGGCATATGAAGATGACAACTCGTAATGTGGTGGAACTCTCCAATGCAGTATTCCTCGGAGAAGTGAAGAAGCTTGTGGCAGAAGGACACGATGTGACGCTCCGAGTGAAAGGTGTCAGCATGCGTCCTTTCCTAGAGGATCAGCGCGATAAGATTGTGCTCACCCGCATTACACTAACCCCTCAGGTGGGCGATGCAGTGTTGGCCGAGATTGCTCCGGGCAAGTATGTATATCATCGAATCATCGGCCTCGTGGGTGGAGAGGTAACCCTTAAGGGAGACGGTAATGTGAGATGCACAGAGCGGTGTCACGTCAGTCATGTAGTGGCTGCTACCAAACAGCTCATTCGCAAGGATAAAATCTATTTACCCGATGGAAAGCTTTGGCGCTGCTATTCAGCCTTGTGGCCCAAGTGGCCGTTGGCAAGGCGTATACTGCTGGCTATCCATCGCCGATTACCAGCCACCTGGAGGTGATGCGTTCAACTCTGAATTATCATGGGAGTTCTAGAAAATCTTAGCAAGAAACTTATAAAAACCAATAACGAAAGCAATATGAAAATCAACGAAGGATTCGAACTGCGCGAAATGTGTGGCGAGCATATCGTCATAGCCTCGGGAGTGCAAAATATCGACTTCTGTAAGGTTATAAGCCTTAACGATAGTGCTGCATATTTGTGGCGTGAGGTCGAGGGCAAGGAATTTACCGTCGAAACATTGGGCACTCTGTTGCTCGCGATGTATGAGATTGACGAAGCTACAGCTCTAACCGATGCCGCAGCACTTGCGCAAAAATGGATAGAGGCCGGTATTGCCCAGTAATGAGGGCTGAGGCTAATTCTCACATGCAATGTAGCAATGATGGCGAAAATATAACACCAAAATGTAGACAACATTTATTAGGATAGTAAAGATATTTTATTATCTTTGCACGAGATTTACCAATAAACGTTAATATGGAATATTTTTATCTGGGAATAATCTGTTTCTTGTTTATTCTCGCTGTTATCGACCTCAATGTAGGTGTAAGCAACGACGCCGTGAATTTTCTAAACTCGGCGGTAGGTGCCAAGGCGGCATCGCTTAAAACAATCTTGATTGTAGCTGCAATCGGTATCTTTATCGGAGCATCAACCAGTAATGGTATGATGGATATTGCTCGGCATGGCATGTTCCAACCCGAGCATTTTTATTTCCGGCAACTGATGTGTGTGTTCTTGGCTGTGACGGTCACCGATGTGGTGTTGCTCGACATTTTCAACTCCCTTGGTATGCCCACCTCGACCACTGTATCTATGGTGTTTGAGTTATTGGGAGCATCGTTTGCCATCTCGCTAATCAAGATCAACTCAGGCGAAAATTTGGAAGGCGTAGAGAATATGGCCGACCTCCTCAATACCGGAAAGGCTTTGGAGGTGATAGCCGGTATCTTCCTCTCTGTGGCAATAGCCTTCTTCTTTGGTATCATTGTGCAATGGATATCACGTCTTATATTTACCTATAATTACAAGAGAGGACTGACCAAGAAAATTGGTGTCTTTGGCGGTGTGGCCGTCACTTCTATCATCTACTTCATGCTTTTCAAGGGTATGAAGGGTGCTTCGTTCATGACACCCGATGTGAAGGCATTCCTCAATGAGAATACTCTAGCAATCCTAGGTGTTATCTTCGTGATAAGCACTGTGCTTATGCAGTTCCTCCATGCGATTAAAGTCAATGTGTTCAAGGTGATTATCATGATTGGAACCTTTGCGTTAGCTATGGCCTTTGCGGGTAATGACTTGGTGAACTTCATCGGTGTCACTATGGCAGCCCTTGATAGTGTACTTCATTTCTTCCGTGAGGCTGTACCTGCCGGTATTTCTCCCGATGAGTACATGATGGGCTTCCTCAACGAACCAGCCACCACCTCTATCTGGTTCCTTATCGGTGCTGGTGCTATCATGGTGTTTGCTCTCTGCACCTCAAAGAAGGCTCACGAGGTGCTGAAGACCTCTATCAATCTCTCACGTCAGGACGAAGGCGATGAGATGTTCGGTTCTTCAAGTCTGGCTCGTAAGATGGTGCGCATGGGAATGGGCT
>JAFOYZ010000061.1 GCA_017424485.1 Bacteroidaceae bacterium | reverse complement strand
TCATGGCCGTACCCGTGCACAGATGTATACCGGCGAGGCCGACTGGACACTCATCGGTGAGGTAAAGAATAATCCTCGTATGCATATTCCTATTATAGGTAATGGCGACATCACCACTCCCGAGCGAGCCAAGGAGTGCTTCGACCGCTACGGTGTGGATGCCGTGATGATAGGTCGCGCCAGCTTTGGCCGCCCCTGGATATTCCGCGAGGTGAAGCACTATCTCGAGACAGGTGAGCATCTGCCTCCTCTAACCTTCGATGAGCGGATGGATATCCTTCGCGAACAGGTGATGCGGAGCGTAGCCCGCCTTGATGAACGCCGTGGCATACTGCACATACGCCGCCACCTGGCCGCTACACCACTCTTCAAGGGGTTGCCCGACTTCAAGCAGTTGCGTATCGCTATGCTGCGAGCAGAGACTGTGGAGGAGCTGTTCGAGATATTTGAGCAGATAAAGAAGCAATACGGATAGCATTAAAAACGCCGCTGCCATGAACAAGCCACGAGCCAAACGCAACCATACGATAACTCTCACAAGCGAAGAGCGACACATACTAAACGAAAAAATTGCCTACGCTCATACATGGGATGCAACCCAATGGGAGAATACCATCATATGTGCCGACCTGCTAGAGGTGATAGATCGGATACCCGATGGTGTGGCTGACCTCATCATTATAGACCCTCCCTACAACTTAGCTAAAGACTTCAATGGACTGACGTTTTCGGCCATTTCATCGGACAAGTATATAGCGTATCTGCGCACATGGTTCGATAAGGTATGCGACAAGTTAAGTCCTACTGGTACACTCTATATGTGTGGTGACTGGAAGTGCACATCGGCTCTACAAACGGTAATCGAAGAACGACTTACTATACTCAACCGTATCACTTGGCAACGTGAGAAAGGCCGAGGCGCCAAAGCCAATTGGAAGAACGGGATGGAGGATATATGGTTTGCCGTAAACGACCCGCACCGCTACTATTTCGACGCTGAAAGCGTAAAGCTAAGACGCAGAGTACTGGCTCCATACCGGGTAAATGGAGAGCCTAAGGACTGGGAAGCCACTGAAGAGGGAAACTATCGGCTCACCTACCCATCAAACTTTTGGGACGATATCAGCATACCCTTCTGGTCGATGCCCGAGAATACTGACCACCCCACACAGAAACCAGAAAAGCTGTATGCCAAACTGATACTAGCCTCATCACGTGAGGGCGATGTGGTCTTCGACCCCTTCATGGGCAGCGGTACAGCAGCTGTAGTAGCCAAGAAGTTGCGACGCCGATACCTAGGCATAGAAATCAATGAAGAATATTGCCTTTGGGCTGCCAAACGCTTACAGATGGCCGATGAGAACAGCGAGATACAGGGTTATACCCATGGTGTGTTTTGGGAGCGCAACAGTCAAAGGTGCAAGAAAGAATAAACCGACCTATTTTTTACGGTTAATTACAGCATCAACATAAGCGATGACAGCATTCTTGACGTTCTCATCGATATTTTCAGGGAGTAGAGCGAGAGCCTTCTGTCGATAATTCTGCATAGTATGCTCGGCATATTCGATGCCGCCACACGCCTTGGCAAAGGTGATGAGTTCGTTGATCTCGGTGTCAGAGAGTTCGCCCTCCTTGAGGCGGTCTATCATGGTGCGTATGTGCTCGTCGCCCTGTGTGCGCACAGCATAGATGATGGGCAACGTGAGCTTGCCTTCGCGCATATCGTTGCCTGTGGGCTTGCCCACATCGTTGCTGTAGTAGTCGAAGATATCATCGCGTATCTGGAAGCAGATACCGATATATTCGCCTATCTGGCGTGCACGGGCCACATCCTCGGCCGATGCGCCTACCGAGAGAGCGCCTATCTCGGCACAGGAGGAGAAGAGCGAAGCCGTCTTTTTGCGGATAATCTCAAGGTACACCTCTTCAGACACCAGTTTCTCGTGGCTATGAAACATCTGGAATATCTCACCATCGGAGAGTGTCTGTCCCAGCGAACCTACGATACTAGTGATGCGATTGTCGGCACAACGGCCTGTAAAGACAAGTGCAGTAGAGAGCAAATAGTCGCCTACAAGCACAGCCAACTTATTATTATAAATAGCATTTACTGATGCTTGACCACGACGCTGCATACTATCGTCTACCACATCGTCATGTACAAGGCTAGCAGTATGCAGCAACTCTAATGCAAGCGCAGCACTATAAGTGGCATCAACTATCTCGCCAAACATCTTACCGAAAAGCAATACCATCATGGGACGCATCTGCTTACCACGCTGCTTGTTGACGTGAAGAATAATCTCACGAAGCAGTGGATTGGGGTTCACAGCGAGGTCATCCTGCATCTTCTTGAAGATGGCAAATTCGCTCTCGATGGGTTGTAAAATTGTTTGCATTGCATCCATATGATGAGAAACTAATCTAAAAAACGATACAAAAATAGTAATAAAACTGTTTATATCGCATTTTTTCGTACTTTTACAACAAAATTTTAACAAGATATATGGAAAAACTCTTTCTTCTCGATGCCTATGCCCTTATCTATAGGGCCTATTATGCCTTCATCCGCGCACCGCGAATCAACTCGAAGGGACAGAACACCTCGGCCATCTTCGGCTTCGTCAACACACTAGAAGATGTGCTCAAGAAAGAGCAACCCACACATATTGGTGTAGCTTTTGATCCGAAGGGACCTACATTCAGACACGAGCTGTATGAGCCATATAAAGCGCAGCGCGAGGAAACGCCTGAAGACATCCGTGCCAGCGTTCCCATCATAAAGGATATCCTACATGCCTATCGTATACCCATCCTTGAGGTGCCGGGCTACGAAGCCGACGATGTTATCGGTACATTGTCGCACCAAGCCGATGACTTGGGTATAAAAACGTATATGATGACGCCCGACAAGGACTATGGGCAGCTCGTTACGGAAAATGTACTTATCTATCGCCCAAAGTTTGGCGACAAAGAGTTTGAGGTGATGGGCATAGAGCGCGTGAAGGAAAAATTCGGCATTGAGCGCCCCGAGCAGGTTATCGACCTGCTGGGCTTGATGGGCGACTCATCTGACAACATTCCCGGATGTCCTGGTGTGGGAGAGAAGACGGCACAGAAACTGATTGCCGAGTTTGGCGATATCCCTACCCTACTCGCCCGCCGAGATGAACTGAAGGGTGCACTGAAGAAGAAGGTAGACGAGAATGTGGAACTTATCGAGCTGAGCCGTTTCCTGGCAACCATCAAGACAGATGCTCCGCTTACCCTCGACCTCGAAGCATTGAAGCGCGAGGAGCCCGATGAAGAGAAGATACAGGCACTATTCGAGGAACTGGAGTTTCGCACCTTGCTGAAGAGGGTGATAGGTAAGGAAACCGAGGTCCCCTCTAGGGGAAGGACTCAGACAGCGCGAAAGGGTGATGCATCTATTCAAGGTGACTTGTTTGCTCCTACACCAGCACAAGGCGATCTGTTTGGACTATTCAGCGAAGAGAGTGGCCAAGACTTGTTCCATACCAATCTCAGCAAATTAGCAGATATCCCCCACACCTATACACTTGTAGACACCCCCGAAAAGCGCGATGAATTGGTAAAAAAACTCGCCACGGACAAAGCCTTTGCCTTCGACACCGAGACTACGGGCACCGACCCTATCGTGGCCGAGCTCGTGGGCATGAGCTTTGCCATCGAGGAGGGTGTGGCCTACTATGTGCCCGTGCCTACCGAGAGAAGCGAAGCACAAGGCGTCGTGGAACAGTTCCGCGCAGTGCTTGAGGATGAGCAAACACTGAAGATAGGCCAAAACATCAAGTATGACTACCTCATCATGCAGAACTATGGGGTGGAGATTGGAGGCCCGATGTTTGACACCATGGTAGCGCACTACCTACTGCAGCCCGAGTTGAGCCACGGCATGGATTACTTGGCTGAAGTATATTTGAAGTATGATACCATCAAGATAGAATCGCTCATCGGTCCCCGAGGACGTGGGCAGAAAAATATGCGCGACCTCACTCCCGAGGCAATCTGCGACTATGCTTGCGAAGATGCCGATGTGACCCTGAAACTGAAGCATATCCTCGAAAAGGAACTGGTGACAGCCGGTGCCGACAAGTTATTCTACGATATCGAAATGCCGCTCGTGCGAGTTTTAGCCTATATGGAACGCAACGGAACACGCATCAGTACCGAGGCCTTGAAGGAGACCTCACGCTACTTTACCGAGCGACTGATGCAGATAGAGCATGAGATACATGAAATGGCAGGCTTCTCGTTCAACATCGCCTCGCCCAAGCAGGTGGGTGAAGTACTCTTTGAGCGTATCAAGATAGTGGAGAAGGCCAAGAAGACAAAGAGCGGACAATACAGCACATCGGAGGAGGTGCTCGAAGGACTGCGCTCGAAGCACCCCATCGTGGAGAAGATTCTCGACCACCGTGGCCTGAAAAAACTTTTGAGTACCTATGTAGACGCCCTGCCCACCCTCATCAACCCAACAACGGGCAAGATACACACCTCATTCAACCAAACCGTCACATCCACAGGACGCCTCAGCTCGAGCAACCCTAACCTACAAAATATCCCCATCCGCAACGATGATGGCAAGGAAATACGCCGCGCCTTCATCCCCGAACCTGGCTGCGAGTTCTTCTCGGCTGACTACTCACAGATTGAATTGCGTATCATGGCACACCTCAGTGGCGATGCGAATCTCATCGAAGCCTTCCGATCGGGCGAGGATATCCATGCAGCCACTGCTGCCAAAATATACCACCTGCCCATCGAGGAGGTTACACGCGAGCAGCGTTCACGTGCCAAGACGGCCAACTTCGGTATCATATACGGTATATCTGTATTCGGACTTGCCGAGCGCATGAATGTAAGTCGTGCCGAAGCCAAGGAGCTCATCGAAAACTACTTCGAAACCTATAACGATGTGAAAAGCTACATGGACGAAAGTATACAGGTAGCTCGTGACAAAGGCTATATAGAGACCATACTCCACCGCAAGCGCTACCTACCGGATATCAATTCGCACAACAGTGTAGTGCGCGGATACGCCGAACGCAATGCCATTAATGCACCCATACAGGGCAGTGCGGCCGATATCATCAAGATTGCCATGATAGAAATCTACCGCCGCTTCCGTGCCGAGGGACTACGCTCCACAATGATACTACAGGTGCACGACGAACTAAACTTCAGTGTATATCCCGAAGAAAAGGAACAGGTTCAACACATTGTCATTGAAGCCATGGAGAATGCTTATCAGATGCAGGTACCCCTCCGCGCCGATTTTGGTTGGGGAGCAAACTGGCTAGAGGCACATTAATCAGTATTCATCAATAAAGAGTTTTTCAACAATGAGAATCATAATACAGCGTGTGCTCAACGCATCGGTGACTATAGATAATAAGTTATACTCAGCCATTAATCAAGGCATGATGATATTGGTGGGCATCGAAGAGGCCGACGGCGATGAGGACATTGCGTTCCTCACAAAAAAGGTTGCCAATATGCGCATCTTCGACGATGCCGACGGAGTAATGAACCTTTCGGTGATGGACATCGGAGGCGAGGTACTGGTGGTGAGCCAGTTTACGCTCCATGCCTCCACGAAGAAGGGTAATCGCCCCTCATATATCAAGGCTGCCAAGCCAGACATCTCGGTTCCGCTCTACGAAAAGTTCTGCGCAGAGCTCTCCTCCATCCTCGGAAAGCCGGTGAAAACAGGTGTTTTCGGTGCCGACATGCAGTGTGCCCTCATCAATGATGGCCCCGTAACCATATTTATGGATAGCAAGAACAGAGAATAATTAAGCATCCTTATTGTATGGCATGAAGATACTAAATGCCCGCTTCTCCGTATCTTTATCTTGCCTTGCAGACAGAAGTTAGGCGGCACCTCGGGATAAAAAATAAATGAATTTATTTTGTTCTCCTCTCGGTTTGCACTAACTTTGCAAATGGAAATAATTATAGATTAATAAAATAAGAAAAAAACGAAGAAGATTAAATGAAGAAAGTTTTGTCATTCTCCGCGATGCTGATGCTTGGGCTGGTGCTTTCGCAATTGCTGCCCAGTGCATTGGGCGCGAACTATGAACACACACGCGAAGTTATAGAAATAATGCTTGGCGTGTGTCTTGCTTTTATTATGATTAATGTGGGTAGGGAATTTGAAGTGGACAAATCAAACATCAAAGTCTACGCCAAAGACTACCTCGTAGCCATGCTAGCTGCAGCCCTCCCCTGGATTCTCATAGCTACATATTATATATTTATACTGATGCCTGCCAATTGGCATACAAGCGGCACGGTATGGAAAGAAACATTGCTGCTAAGCCGATTTGCAGCACCCACATCGGCAGGTATCCTATTCGCCATGCTGGCAGCCATCGGTCTACAGAGCAGCTGGATATACAAGAAGATCCAGGTACTGGCCATCTTTGATGACCTCGACACCATATTGCTTATGATACCGCTACAGATAGCCATGATAGGCATGCAGTGGCAGATGGGAATTATATTGGCTGTAGTGGTCATCCTGCTATGGATAGGATGGAAGAAGATGGCAACATTCACTCTGCGCAGTGACTGGAAAAGCCTGGTATTATATGCCGTGCTTACCTATGGCATAACATACGCAATATATCTGATCACAAAGTATCTCTTCGGTGAAGAGGGAAGTATACATATCGAAGTGCTGCTACCCGCCTTTGTGTTGGGCATGGTAATGAAGCACACACATGGTTCATCAAAGGCTGACAATAGAGCAGCAACCTGCATATCACTCCTATTTATGCTACTTGTAGGCATAAGCATGCCTCTCATCAATGTGAACGTAGCAGCTGCGGAGAACACACCGAGCATCATAGCCACACTACCTATGCCATCATGGGGCACTATCGCTGTACATGTAGTAATGGTGTCACTATTGTCGAATGTTGGCAAGCTAGCTCCGATGTTTTTCTATAAAGACAGATCCATCAAAGAGCGTCTGGCACTCTCCGTTGGTATGTTTACTCGTGGCGAGGTTGGTGCTGGAGTAATCTTTATAGCACTAGGCTATCACATTGGTGGCCCAATACTGCTCATCTCTGTACTCACTTTGGTGCTCAACCTCATTCTCACTGGTGGATTTGTGATATTCGTGAAGCGACTGGCACTGAATGCAGCACAAGATAAGACAAAATAGACATCGACACACTACACCCTATAATCTCAATAAACTACTGACACAGAACAAACTACTAACAATTCTCATTGCAGTATAAGAGGCTGAACGTTCAAGAGGAACAAGCCGAAACAGCAATATAGCAACATCCTTGTAACTAATGGTTACCAACCTTAGCTACAAGGATGTTGCTATACAGACAAGAAAGCATTGAAAAGTATTGTTTTTACTTGGATTGTTATACCGAAAAGTGTAATTTTGCCCAATAAAATTAGAGTATGAACAACGAACCCATCACGCTGAGCGAGGTGCAGCAGCAGGCCGACGAATGGATACGGACCTATGGCGTGCGCTACTTTAATGAACTAACCAATATGGCTATCCTCACCGAAGAGGTGGGCGAACTTGCACGTGTATTTGCCCGTACCTATGGCGAACAGTCGTTTAAGCAAGGCGAAGAGCCTAACCTTGCAGAGGAAATGGCCGATGTATTATGGGTGCTCGTCTGTATGGCCAACCAAACAGGGGTAGACCTCACAGAGGCTTGGCGCCATACCATAGAGAAGAAAACAAAGCGCGACAAGACAAGGCATTTAGAAAATGAGAAATTGAAGGCCCCCTCTAACTCCCCCCAAGGGGGAGAACTCAAGCAGGAATAAAAAAACTGCATCATTAAAAGGTTTTGTCTGAACTCCTAAACTCCTGACTCCTGAACTCCCAAAACAATAATAATAAGTATTTATGGAACATTATCACCACCACGAAGCTGATGAGCACAGCAAGTATGAAGCTGCGTTGGCACTTTATGAAACAAACCTTTCTGACGATGAGGTAAAGGCAAAAACTGCCCAAATCATCGAGAAATATGTGGTCGAAAACAATACTCTGGAGGTAAAAAAATTCCTCTTCAACTGCATTGACCTCACTACCTTAAAAACAGAAGACAGCGAGGAGAGTGTACTGAAGTTTACCGAACGCGTTAACGATTTTGAAGACAAGTATCCCGATTTGAAGAATGTGGCTGCCATCTGCGTATATCCCTGCTTTGCAAAGATTGTGAGTCAATCACTCGAAGTGGAAGAGGTAAATATTGCCTGTGTATCGGCAGGATTCCCCTCATCACAAACATTTACAGAAGTAAAGGTAGCCGAGACAGCCTTGGCGCTTGCCGATGGCGCTACAGAGATAGACATTGTCATTCCTGTAGGCAAGTTCCTCAGTGGCGACTACGAAGGGATGTGCGATGAAATCGAGGAAATCAAGACCGTTTGCGGTGAGCGTCACCTCAAGACTATCCTTGAAACGGGTGCACTGAAGACTGCCGAGAACATCATGAAAGCCTCTATCCTCTCTATGTATAGCGGTGCCGACTTCATCAAGACCTCTACTGGCAAGCAAGAGCCTGCCGCTACACCCGAGGCGGCTTATGTGATGTGTCGTGCCATCAAGGCCTACTACGAGCAAACGGGTCGCAAGGTAGGCTTCAAGCCTGCTGGTGGCATTAACAGTGTAAACGATGCCCTTGTATATTATACAATCGTAAAGGAGGTGCTCGGTGAAGAATGGCTCAATAATCACCTCTTCCGCCTCGGCACCAGCCGCCTAGCCAACTTACTGCTGAGCGAGATAGTGGGTGAGAGCGTAAAGTTCTTCTAATCCTATCGGATGAAAAGAGTTAGAATCACTGCCCTGCGTCGCTCGTGCTACCCCGACTTAATAAAGCAGTACGAAAACCCCATAGAGCATGCTTGCGATGTCTGCTTGGGGCAGAGCTTCATCTCTGAAGATGGAGAGCGCCCCAAGGAACTTTGCGAGAGTGCATGGGAGTCGATGCGTTCGTTTGTGGAGGAACTAGCTCGTGGAGGTGGCAATTTCTACGACGGATGGATGAAGAATCCCCACTCAGCGATGATCTCTTGCAACGATGGCTTTAGGCCTGTAAGTTTCTATATCGAGGTAATAGAAAATTGATTGACTTAATTAAACAGAAACAATAAACTTAGGGGTGTGACAAAAAATATTGTCACACCCCTAGGCTTATTCATCAAGACATCATATCTTTCTACATCTGGGACAAAGCCCCTTCATCACCAGACTGATTTCCTTCACCTCATAACCCTCGGGATGAGAAATACCCGCTACATCTATATCTTTGATACAAAAGGTTTCGTTACATGCCGTACAGGTGAAATGTATGTGTGGCGTATGATGATGATTGTGGTTGCATTCACAACGGCAATAGAGCTTAGATCCACTACCATTATCAACCTCATGCAATAACCTATGCTCAACAAAAACCATTAAGGTGCGGAAAAGCGTAGAACGATCGAGCGTATCCAAACGTTGCTCCATATCAGAAAGCGTGAATGCATGATTATACTCTATTATATCGCGCAACACCATCAACCTTATGGCAGTAACACGAATGCCTGCTTTTCTCAAAATCTGCTCTTCCGTTTTCATTGCTATCGAGTATTGTAGATGCAAAGGTACAAAAAAAGATGTAAGAATAAAATTTAATGAATCAAATAGCATGTAAAGAACCATCACAAACTTTTTTTCGTGAGAAGCAGAAAAAAAGCAACAAGAAAAAACCTATCTATATTATTGATATACACATTGTTATATCAATTATTAGCCTCTGAGAATCGTTTCTTTTCGTTCGCCAAGCCCCGCGGCCGTGAAAATCGCAAGGATGAGGCGTTAGAAATTCATATTTTTGAGGAAATGCGAAGTATTTCGTCACTTATTCGTAACTTTACGGCAAACCGTTTAGATACTCTCGTTCGCTTTGAATAAATCAATACTTAGATTACAGCAAGCAAGCTTTCTTAATCCAAGTATTGTTATTCGCTCACTTATTCGTAACTTTGCAGATTAGATATTAATTATAGGAACAATGGAATTTTTCTACGACGTCATTGTGATAGGTGCCGGACACGCGGGATGCGAGGCGGCAGCAGCAGCGGCCAATATGGGCTCGAAGACTTGTCTCATCACGATGGACATGAACAAGATCGGGCAGATGAGTTGCAACCCCGCCATCGGTGGTATTGCCAAGGGGCAGATAGTACGTGAGATTGACGCACTCGGTGGATACACGGGAATC
>JAFOYZ010000060.1 GCA_017424485.1 Bacteroidaceae bacterium | reverse complement strand
CTTGATGACCTCGGTGGCCATCTGGTCGTTCTCGTCGGTCTCGTTGTTGCCGTTGCTGTCGTAGAGGCGCACGTCGTTGATGTAGGCCACGTCATACTTGTCTATAATGTCGGCAACAGGAATCTCGAAGGGCACGTACAGAGCGTTCCACTTGGAGTCGGCCAGTAGCGTGCGGTTATACTCTACACGGCTCAGCAGGATGTCCTCCTCGAAGAAGTCCTCGTAGTTCTCCACCGCTCCGTCGGTAATCGTGATGGGGATGGCCTCGACTCTGGCGTAGGGATTCGGATAATTAGGAATATAATATACTCTCCAAACGATACCTCGAGGGAAGTCTTGGTAATTAAGTTCTGGCATCTCGTATGGCAACCAGGTTATGACGGCCGTTCTGTTAATTTCGCTAAACGCTGTCGATCCAATAAATTCTACAGATTGACCGATAGTTATGGCTTTTAAGCCAGAACAACCATAAAATGCGCCTTCTTCGATTCTTGTAACCGACTCAGGAATGGTGATTTCCTTGAGTTTGGCGCAATTGTAAAACATATAATCAGGTATAGTTTCCATTGCGTTGCTCAAGGTCGCAGATTCCAGACTGGTACAATTATAAAAGGCTTGTGGCTCAACGGTTGTCACAGTATTCGGGAGTGTGATGCTTGCCAGACCACTGCATTGGGAGAATGCTCCGTTCTCAATGGTTGTGACAGACTCAGGGATAGTAATGCCTTTGAGTGCACTACAAAAGGCAAACATGCGGAATGGTATAGTCTCCATCGAATTGCTCAAGGTCACGGACTCCAAGGCACTGCATTCTTCAAAGGCCGATGTCCCGACGGTTTCCACAGAATTGGGGAGGGCGATGCTGCTCAGCGCACTACAATAGTTGAATGCGTAATCTCCAATAGAGGTCAGCTGACTACCTTCTGCGAAGGTCACAGACTCCAGTGCATAGCATTCCAGGAATGCTCCTTCACCTATGGTCGTCACGTTCTCGCTCAAAACTACCTCTTTTAAGGTGGCATATCCACTAAACCAATCCCCTACATTTGCACAATTGAATGTCACGCGCTCGATACTGCAACCCGAGAACGCATCGTCCACAATGTTCTCCACACCTTCGCCCACAACAACCTCTTTTATGGTGGCATATGTGCTAAACCAGTTATCTACATTAGCACAATGGAGTGTTACGTGCTCGAGGCCGCAATCATAAAAGGCCAACTTCCCAATGCTCGTGACAGAAGCAGGGATGGTGATGCTGCTGATAGAGGCACAGTTGAATGCCGAGGCACCGATAGTCGTCAAGGAATTTGGCAGGTCGATGCTCTTCAGCCTTTTTTGTCCGGCAAAAGCATTTTCTCCGATATACCTTACCCCTTCTGGAATCCTTGAATTATAACATCCAAGAACCACCATCTCGTCATCCCCATAGATCCCATCGATATCTTTGAGTAAGCAGTTGCCTTCGGCGCGGTAGGTTTCGTTGCTCTCGTCTGCAGTGATGGCAGCCAGATTGTGGCAACCGTAGAAAGCTCTATTTCCGATAGTACTCAAACCTTGCGGTATCTTAATGCTTTTCAGACCATAAGAGTACATGAATGCATCAGCTGCCACTGACTCCAGGCCGCCTGGCAATGACACATCCACTTTGATGGCACCATCCACGCCGAGATCGAATCCCAGATTGGCTAAACATAATTCGCCGATGTGGGTGATGCCTTCTTTCACAACCACCTTGTTGATCTTGTCGAACTTATCGCCTACATTGTCCTTGCTCCAAGGCACCGCGTCCTTGTTTGCATAATCTGCCATCGCTCCTATGCCACTGAACATAAGCGTGTAGCCACTGTCATTGGGGTAGAGTGCCCAGGAAATGCCGTTGGCGTCTTGGCCGATCGTGCCGACCTTGATACTGCCGAAATAATCACCCCAACCTTCACTATTGTAGGCCTCAGCGGCTTCCTCAGTCGGTACCAGCAGTACAGCATCGTATGGGATTGCTGCAAAGGTGGTTTCAGTATAGCTGGGAGGATTCTCTCCCATGCATACCACCAAATTGAGGTTTTCGCAGTTGTAAAAGGCATCTTCCCCTATTTTGGTAACGCCAGCAGGTATGACGATTGAGGTCAGCCCCTTTCGGCCAGAAAATGCATAATCACGGATAGCCGTGACTCTATTGGGAATCGCCGAACTGTTGGTTCCTATCCACAGATTATTTGCTATATCTACCAAGCAGTTTCCCTCGTCTGAATAGGCTGTGTTCTCATCCGGAATGGAGATTTTATCCAAGTTCATCTGGGCATCAAAAACCTGAGAGAAATCTATGCCAAAGCGGAGGCTCTTACCAAGGTAGATGTGGGTCAGGCCTGTGCATCCTGAAAAGGCATATCTTTTTATGTTGTTCACATTGTCCCCAATGACGAGGACTCCCATAGAAGAGCATCCATCGAAAGCATATTCACCTATAGTCTTGATATAGTTACCAATACTTACTCTTTTCGGCGATGTATTCTGAAAAGCATAGTTGCCTATTTCGCCTGCTGCCTCCGTCATGTTACTGCAACTGCTACCTATATTGAACTCACCGGATCTCAAATTATTATTAAGGGGAGTGTCTTTGAAGGCTCCTTCACCTACTTTGTATACATAGTGCAGATTATCAGCCAGTGTCAGTTTTTCACATCCATTGAACGCATAGTCGCCGATAGTTACACCATATGTTCTTTTCGGAAGCGCTACAGACGCAAGGCTCGTGAAATTACTGAAGGCCTCAGCTTCAATCTCAGCAATCATATAGTTTAGTCCAGTATAATACGTCATATCAACCATATGGGAGAGCGCCTCAATGTCGTATGATGTAGTCTCACTCGAAGTCTTCTCCCACGCCTTCGTTACGGTATATTTGCCCAACTCGCCTTGAAGCAATAAGCATCTGTATATTCCCCCTATGGTCCTGTCTCCTGAGTAGAAATGGTACTTCACTCCTTTATTTCCCTCAGAAACGAGGGGATAATAAAAGAAACCGTCATAATAGCTACTCGGTAATGTGTTTGTGGTGGCTTGCCCCATCACCTTTACCGGCGCTGCCATCATGCCCAGCACCATCAGACCTGCAAGTAGTAGTCTTTTCATATCCATCATTTTTTTAGGTTATTATGCATTGTGTGTTCTGTATGCAAAGTTACGCCGATGCAGCATTCGCGGTTAGGACAAATCGTGCATCTTTCACT
>JAFOYZ010000059.1 GCA_017424485.1 Bacteroidaceae bacterium | reverse complement strand
AAGCAGCGCACTCGCCGCACCTTATATATAGCCACTGCATCAGTGGCAGCTATCCTGGCCGTTGTATTCCTCTTGCATGGCACAAAACCCAATCCTACGACCCATGGCATACAAGTGTTTGCCTCGATAGATGCACCGCAACAGATTACCTTTACAGAGAAAGATGGGCGTACCCTTGCCGCCACTCCAGCAGGCACCACGGCCACCATTCTCCTCAGCGATAGCACAGAAGTACTGCTTGGTGCCAATAGCCGCTTGGAATATCCCACCCATTTTGCCGGGAAAAGTCGCGAAGTCACACTCTCGGGCGAGGCTCGTTTCCATGTTGCCAAGCACGAAGGAATGCCCTTCATTGTCCACACCCAAGAACTACAGACACAGGTGTTTGGTACCGTCTTCGATGTGCGTGCCTATCCGCAGGGAACACCCGATGTAGCACTCTACGAAGGCAGCATAGGCGTCACCTATCGAGGTAAAGAGCATCTGATGCGGCCCGGCGAACAGGCATTTGTCGATACCGACGGAGCGCTGCAACTCACCGCTACACCTGCCCATCGCAGCAGTTGGGCCGAAGGGTTCTTCACCTACGACAACCAAGACCTGCGCACCGTGATGCAGGAGATAGGGGCGTGGTACAACCTCTCCGTCACCTTCGAGACAGCCCGCCTGCTCGATGAGCGCATCCACTTCCGCCTCAGCCGCCAACAACCTGTCGATGTCATCCTACAAGTACTGAGCGACATGGGCATTGCTCAGTTCGTCAGAGGCGAAGAAGGGATTGTGGTGCGATGAAAACGAAACTTGATTTCATAAACAACCTATACCAACAAGCGGTAAGTGGCTAAACTCACTTACCGCTTTTCAATATCATATAACTTCAAATATCCTATCCTCGCAACGTCTTGATTTGGTTCAGTACCTCATCGAGGCGTTTCTTGTTGGCTCGTTGCCTCAAACAGAACTTTCGAAAAACGCTATTCGCAGATTATCCGTGCCATCTCATTGAGCGAGAGGCATTGACTGCGATTGATGGTAAGGCGCTGATTGTGATGCTCCCACGGTGCGAGGATGAGCAGACGACCTTCGGCACAGGCATCGAAGCGGGCGCCACCAGGCTTGGCAAGGTCGGTGAAGCCATTCTCCTGCAAGAGGATGAGCGGATAGCCAGCATCGAAAGCTGCACGCATGATGGCCTTTTCACCTGGCGATATACTAGGCGATACCAGCACAGCGCCACGTCTGGCCATTTCCAAATAGTAGTTTGTCTTCCTCACAATCTCCTCCTCGGTGAGGCGGCGCGAGCATTGCACCTGCAGGCGTACAGGGTGAGTCAGCAAATAGCGGTTGCCGATGGCAGAGAACTCGTAGGCATCCACCTTCACATGGCGCTGCACACGGAAGAACTCGGGGTGGAGGCGCTTCATGAGCAGGCGACGGGGATTATCGCGCAAGTAGACAAGCCAGTTGTCGAGCTGCCCCTTACGACCAAGGATGCCATCAGTGTAGCCTATGCTCCACAGCAGGCCATGCTTGCGGTCAGGCTTAGTGCGCGGTGAGGCTGGTCCTTCCGTAGAGCAAGCTGTATTCCCCGTAGGCTGCGACAGTGTCGCAGCTGAGTGGACGGTGGTTCCGGGCTCTATGAGCCTTCGGTATGCCTTGTTAGTGCTGGCCTTGAAGCCTTTGATGACATGACCCAAGTGTTGTGGCATGCGCTCCTTGACGAAGAGGATGCTATGAAGATGGTCGGGCATGATCTGCAGCGCGATGACCTCCACTTCGGGGTGGTAGTGGCTGATGGCCATCCAATCCTGTTCCACTGCCTTGCCGAGTGGCGACAGCTCGATGCGTGGAGCTTCGGCTGCCCCTTCTTCGGCCTCAAGATTGCCTACTACACGACCCAGCAGAGGACGGCGCCCCTCTACCGTGATGGTGATGAGGTACATTTGTCGTGCCTCGTAGTCGTGCCCATCGCGGCGGCGCGTCATGGAGGGTATTGTCTCGCCTGCAAAGCGTAATTTATCCTCCAACTGTTTCTCCGTGAGTTGTGCCATTCTGCCTCCGTATTATATTGCTGCAAAAATAAACGAAAAGTGCCAAAAAGGGAAGAAAATACGGTGAAATAATCTTCTTTCTGGGGAAATGCAGTAATTTTGTTCCGTCCCGACCATACCCGATTGACCGTGTCGGTTGTAGCCTATAATAACAAGCGGTAAGTGGCTAAACTCACTTACCGCTTGTTGGTATCTTATAAGTTCAAATATCTTATCCCCGCAACGTCTTGATTTGGTTCAGCACCTCATCGAGGCGTTTTTTGTTGGCTCGTTGCTGAGTGATGCCCAGAGCAACGGTAAAGCCCATTGCAAAGACAGTGATGGCGATGACTTGGAGGTTCCACGCGAAGTCACTGGCGATGAGGATGGTCCATACAATCAGTGCGATGAGCGGAAGGGTAAGGATGCGGTTGGCCATCATGCGTAATTGCTTGTGACGAGCGATGTGCTCGGTGGCTTCGGTCATACTCATAGAGGGCAGATTGCCGATGTTGAGCGCCTTGTAGGCTCGTCGGTTGAGGATAACTTCCAGGATACCTGTAGCGATGATCAGCAGGCAGAAGCCCCAATAGGGAAATCCTTGGTCGGCAAACTGTGTGAGGAATACTACACCTGCGATAGGAGCAGCGATTGCTGATGTACGGAAGCGGTTCTGATACCATTTTTCCACGTGCGAGAGCTTGCTCGTCATCGACTCTCTCAATATCTCTTCATTGATGATGCGCTGCTTATCCAGCTTCTCATCTATCAGGTTAAACTGTTTTCTCAGTTCCTGCAATTCGGTTAAATCCATTTCGTGTGTCATAAAGATACGTTTTACTTGTTAGACATTTGCTTTAACTGTTCCTTGATGCGGAACAGACGAGTGGTAACACTCGACAGGCTGATGCCCACCACGTTGGCTATGTCCTGATAGCTCATATTCTCCAGCCAAAGGAGGATGATGGCTCTATCGAAGACATCGAGGCGGTTGATTCTGTCATACAACATCTGAATCTGTTTACTGTGCTCGTCGTCATCGTTGTACAAGTCGATGTCGACCGAAAGTGGAACAGTCTGTACACTACTCTTCTTCTTTCGTTCCAGGTTGCTGCAGGTGTTGAGGCTCACGCGCCATATCCAAGTCTTCGTGCTACTCTCGCCACGGAAGTCCTTGAAGCCCTTCCAGAGGTTTATCAGTATCTCCTGGAACAGGTCGTTCTCCTCCTCCTTGTCGTCAGAGAAGAAGTAGCAGACGGTGTATATCGTCTTGCGGTACTCTCTGACCATCTCAGTAAATCGTCTTTCAATGTTGTCCATCAGTTGTCTTTTTGTCGTTCTACTCTCTTAGACACACAATCGGTGGATTCCTTTCAGAAATTTGAAAGTTTTTCAAGAATATTTATGCAAAAATAAGCAAAAGAATGGAATTCAATGATGGTTTTATCCGAAAGTTATGTGCTTTCAAGGGAATATCCGTCGGATGAGCTTATGGATCATTGGAATTGCCGACAAGCAGAAGAAACCAAAATCGAGGGTTGAAGCTATAAAACGCACTACAAGTCGTAATAATTTGCCCGTACACGGCTTATTATTACGGCTTCTATGTAATTTTGCAATATGATTCAAGAGGAATTTAAGTTTTTTAAGCCATGTAAGTTGTTACAACCTTATGTGAGGTATTATTGGGTATTCAATAGTTGCCGAATGATGAATACCTATACATTCCCTATTGGATGCCCTCAAATCATTTTTCATAAGCGAACACCGCTATTTATACCTGAGTTGAATACAACACAAAATAGACTGACAATCAGTGGGCAAGTTAATTTCTCTTCACACCTAAAGGCTGACGATGATGTTGAAATGATTGTTGTGGTATTCTACCCACATACGATGAATATGTTTCTGAATACTCCTACTTCGGCCTTTTACAACAAAGAGGTTTCGGGGTATGATATTGAGGATAAACATCTGAACGAATTGGCTATGCAGGTATTCGATTGTGCAGATAACAACCGTTGCGTCACTCTCATTGAAGAATGGCTACTATCCCAATTATCGACAAAACCAACCGATATGGTGTATCGGGTAAACCGAATGAATGCAGCCATTGGGAAACTTTTGGCCGCTCCTCACACCGTTGTAACCGAATTGTCTGCAACCTGTTGTTTGGGCAAGAAACAATTCGAACGAGAGTTCCATTTGCATGTGGGGATGAATCCTAAAGAATATTCTCGTATTGTACGCTTTCAAAAGGCATTATGGCTCATGCAGCATCAGCAGGGCAAGACCAACCAAGCCGATTTGGCATACACAAGCGGTTATGCAGACCAATCACACCTCATACGAGAGTTTAAGCATTTGTGTGGATACACTCCTTTATCGTTGCTTGAGGTTTCAACTCCCTATTCCGATTTGTTT
>JAFOYZ010000058.1 GCA_017424485.1 Bacteroidaceae bacterium | reverse complement strand
GGAGTGTTGATTACTAAAGTCCCGATGATAGAACCTATTCCCTTAGCTACAATCAAGCGGATAGCAGCAGGCATTGTTACTTCTGTCGTGATTCTGGCGCTTTTACTTGTGATTTGCTTTATTGCTAAGGATAATCGTCGCAAACGTCAGTACCTACAAATGTATACGACCTTACAACATAACCAACAACAACTCGTCAATGCTCAGATACAGGAAGAAGAAGCACAGGTAACGCAACTGCAGAACCGAGAAGAAGTGCTTTCCATATATCGGGACAACTTCACTATCTGTAACCAGAGATTCAATCTGCATAGATGGGCGAGACGGCTTGATACAATGGCTACGAGTATGCATCCCGCACCATTGTCCGCCACAGAACGGAAGGAACTGTCGCAACTGCTGGACGAATGCTTCATCCAGGTAAATACGAACTTGCGTAGTGAAGGAAAGCTAACTCATGATGATATGCGTTGCTGTCTGTTGGCCCTACTTGGTTGCTCGGTTCAAGTAATAGGAATGTGTATAGGTAGTTCTGCCGAAGCAGTTAAGACGCGCAAAAGTCGCTTGAAAGAGAAACTCCCCAAGGACATATTCGAATGGGTGTTTGCAAAGTGAGTATTCTAGAAGATAAATGAAACCTTGTATGTAAAATAATAAACTTAATGATTATGAGAAGAATTTTATTGGTATTGGTAGCCCTGTTCATAGGGTTTGGCAGCGTGAGTGCGAAGAAACGTAAGGAAGTAAAGAGCGACCTTGTGGGAGTGTGGCAACAAGCCGGAACTATGGACGGGAAGCTACAAGCAAGGCCTATATTGAAAATCATCGATGCTGACGGAACGTTCTCTACGATGTTTGTCTACAGTGGTAATTCAAGCGGTAGAATGACTCAAATAGGAACGTACAAAATCATGAACGACAGCATTTATAAAGAAACCATTACGAACCATTTTATCCGTAGTCAAGAGGGGACGACTGTGCCTATCAAATACCGCTTTGCTGATGATGCCAAGGAGGTGCTTATCCTCGAATTTGAAAATGGAGCAGGCAAGTCCGTATTCAGTGAAATGTGGTTGCGTATTTCCGCGAAGGCTATTGTTAAATAATTATTTCACGAACGTATTTCTTGTACATAGAAGTAATGACGTTTCTGCGTGAATTGTGATTTCTCCTAATTGTAAATGCATGAAATATGCTTGTTAAAAGATTGTTGCTCCTACTCTTTCTTTTGCCGACACAATCTGTGTTGGCACGGGACGAGAATTCTGCTCTGTTTCGCGAACTGACCGATGCTATGTGCCTCAATCAGCGGGAGCGCCTATGGATGATAGATTACATGACGCATTGGAGCAACAGCACATTGACGATAGACGGTGTAGAGTACTTGACCTCATACAACCCTTTGGCTTTGGTAAGCGATAGCCTAGAACACTTAAGTGTATATGATGGAATACTCGGAGAAGATGTGGAGGAGGATGTGACGGTGAGGGATTCATGGGGCGATAGACCTGATACTGGTGACTCGTACTGCTGCACCTGGGCGTTGGATAATAAACATCTGTTTTTGATTGGGATATACAGACAAGGATGGAAAAAAGTGGATGACGTGGAAAGAGTCTACATCAACAAGCGAATGGAGGACTTTACAGGCTGTAAGTTTGTAGGCAATAGAATGTTTATGAGCACACTGTCGGGAACGCTTTATGTAAAAGCTGTAAACACTGAGTCCAAGCCCAATGACATTGGCACATATAAGCGAGAGATAGATTTTCCTGAATATGTGCGATGGTTGTTTGAACCTTTGTATAGATTGACCTTCAAGAATGGGAAATTGGTGTCAAGAGAGGAACTGATATGCTGCGATGGCGTGGATTTTGAACAAGGTGATTTGTCTGTAGAAGAAGTGATTATTTATCGGGAGGTGGATACGCTCCCCGTCTTTCTTAATGAAATGAAAGTGATGGAATATATTCATAAAGAAACAAACTATCCCAAGGAGTGTCAGGAGCAAGAAGTAGAGGGGCTTGTAGTTGTGCGGTTTGTTGTGAATATAGATGGCTCAGTTTCAGATATACACTTGATTAAGCCTGCTCATCCGATGCTTGATGCTGAGGCCTGTCGCGTGGTAAGCACGATGAGTAACTGGAAACCAGGTCTGAAGAATGGAAAGGTTGTTCGTTCTTATGTCGTCTTACCTATTCATTTTAAGCTGACAGGGTCCGATAATCTCAACTAAATAATATATTCAACCTCCTTGAATAGATAGCTGCGCAGTGTGCCCTGCTCGTCTTCGAGGCGGAGGCGGCCGTCGGGCTCTACGTGGCGGAGGATGGCATTGAAGGTGCCTTGGACATCGCGGTATAGGGCAGGGGTACTGAGGCGGTAGAGTAGAGCGCTGTAACGCCGGTGCATGGCATCGCGCCCTTGGACGCTGTCAGGGGCGGTGCGCATCGCCTGATAAAGCGCGGTAAAAGTATCACATATTTCGGAGAGCATCGCCTCGCGTCCGACCTCGTGCCCGAGGATTTGGAAGAGCGATATGGGGTTGGGGGCATCGCTGGTGAAGTGTGCTTGGTTGACGTTGAGGCCTATGCCGATGATGGTGCGGGCGATGTATGTGCCTTCGATGTCGTGCTCGATGAGGATACCGCTCAGCTTGCGGTCGCGGTGGTAGATGTCGTTGGGCCACTTGATGCGTATGCCGTCGGTGTAGCGGCTCAGCACCTCGCAGAGCGCTACGGAGATGAGCTCGCAGAGGATAAACTGCTGTGATGCGGGTATGTGCATCGGGCAGAAGGCGAGACTGAAGAGCAGATTCTTGTCGCGCTCTGCCTCCCACGAGTTACCACGTTGGCCTCGTCCTGCTGTTTGGTAGTCGGTGCTGACGAGCATGATGTTGTCTGGGTGAGTGAGCTGTCTGGCATAGGTGTTGGTGGAGTCAGTCTCGGCAAGGTGTATGCGGTGTATGCTCTTGATGCTCATAGCGTGATTTTGTTCGTGGTTGTTGTGTGGCGCAAAAATAATGCTTTTTTCGTTTTGTATTTCACTTATACATCGTAAATTTGTAGCAAAAAGAATTGTTATGCTGAAAAAAGGACTTACGTATACTAGTGTCCGTGTGGTGGAGGAGCACCACTTGGCAGTGAATATGGGCAGTGGCGACTTGCGTGTGCTGGCCACACCCTCAATGGTGGCGCTGATGGAAGAAGCTGCAATGTTGGCTGTGGCTCCTCATCTACCCGAAGGGACTACTACGGTGGGCGGGCATATCGCATCGTCTCATGTGAAACCTACTGCTCACGGGCGTCAAGTATCGGCTACAGCCACCTTGGTGGAGGTTGATGGACGCAAATTGAAGTTTGCCGTCAAGGCGTTTGACGAGGAGGGCGTGATAGGCGAAGGGGAGCATACTCGCTTTATCGTCGATAGATCTAAGTTTATGGCAAGGCTGGGATAAATCTCTATTTGCTTGGTCATCTGAGATAAATACTTTATCTTTGCGCATATATAAATACATTTAAGGATGAAAAAAGTGCATAAGCAGCAAGTAAAACCTCAGAGCGATGTAGTGCGTCACTCACGTTTGGTGTGTCTGGTCAGCGATGAGGAATTGCGCATTATTGACAGCTACTTGCGTAAATATAAAATAGAGAACAAGAGCCGTTGGATGCGTGAGACCTTGCTAGCCTTCATCCATCAGAATCTTGATCAAGATTATCCCACATTGTTCAACGAACATGATATGCGCCGATGACTTCATTAACTCCTGCCGATGACAATCGTTACATGAAGATGGCTCTCGATGAGGCTACTCGTGCTTATGAAGAGGGCGAGGTGCCTGTAGGAGCTATTGTCGTGTGTAAAGGAAGGGTGATTGCCCGTGCGCATAATCTGACCGAAACCTTAACTGATGTGACGGCACATGCCGAGATGCAGGCAGTGACGGCTGCTGCAAATTATTTAGGTGGCAAATATCTTAATGATTGCACGCTTTATGTGACTGTAGAACCTTGTGTAATGTGTGGTGGAGCCCTAGGGTGGGCGCAACTCGGTCGATTAGTATATGGTGCATCCGATGAAAAACGCGGCTTTCAGCGCTTTGCTCCACAAGCTTTGCATCCCAAGACGGAGGTGCTTGCGGGTGTGCTGGCCGATGAGTGTGCTGCCTTAATGAAACAGTTCTTTGGCCAGCGCAGATAAACATATAGATGTTATCTATTGTGAAAAATGCGGTGGAAATTTGTTATTTAGCTATAAATCATGCAAATTTGCACTTATTTGACGTATTATAAAAATTTGCAGATCTAATGAAAAGGTTTTTACTTGCCGTAACAATCTTGATGGGTAGCTTGCAAGCAATCCATGCTCAAGGTACGCCCTTCCAGGCGTTACTCTCTTATGTGCAGAATGTATACCAATTTAGTCAGATATGTCAGCAAGAAAAGGTGTATCTCCACTTTGATAACACGGCCTATTTTCAGGGCGACATCATTTGGTTTTCTGCATACGTGGTGAATGCAACAACACAGACTCCGGCTCAGAGCAAGGTGCTCTATGTGGAGTTGTTGTCACCCAATGGAGTTGTGCTTAAGCAACTCAAGCTGAAGGTGGAGAATGGTCAGGCACACGGCTCCTTCCCTTTGGTGGAAACACCAATCGAAGAGGCTCGTGCTTTGCGTGGAGTGATGGCGTTGCCGAGCGGATTCTATGAGGTCAGAGCTTACACGCGTACCATGCTAAACTTTGACGAGGCGGGTGTGTTCTCTCGTGTGTTCCCTGTGTATGAGGCCCCCAAGAAAGAAGGAGATTATAGCAACCCAGCCATGAAGCGTTGGGACAATCCGTATGAACAGCTACGTCCCGAAACGGATAAGGCGAAGACGATAAATATGACATTCTATCCCGAAGGTGGCTCGTTGGTTATGGGAGTAGAAAACCGCGTTGCATTTAAGGCTATGGATGAGAATGGTATGGGTGTTGCCGTCAAGGGTAATGTACAGGTAGATAAGGATGAAGCACCAATACCTTTTACAACGACCCATGATGGTATGGGCTATTTTGATATCGTACCTACCAAGAAACGTCATACTGTAGACGTTGCATATGGAGACAAGATACATACATTCCGCTTGCCCGAAGCTGATGAAGAGGGTTATGCGTTGCGTGTCGACAATTCTCGTGCAGAGCATATCAGAGGACAGCTGTCTGGCTATGCCGGTTGCCAAGACGAGCTACTAGGTGTGATGCTTATATGTCGTGGAGCAGTGAGCTATTTCGATACGATTTCCATTAAGCAGGGGAGGGCGCTCTTTGTCGTACCTAAGGAGAATCTCCCTACAGGTATACACCAACTTCATCTATTCAATGCTGCAGGCGAACTATTTGCACAGCGTCATGTGTTTGTAAACAATGGCATAGCTGCGGGTGAAGTGCGTGTCACGGCTTCAGCAACCCAATATGCGCCATTCGAACAGGTGAAAATGAGCGTGAAGACCTCGTTGCCAGATGGAACACCTATGCCAGCAACCATCTCAATGGCTGTTCGCGATAGGCAGAACCTGGGTACCATATACGAAGATAATGTGATGACCAATATGCTGCTTTCATCGGAGCTGAAAGGGTATATTCATAGTCCAGAGTTCTATTTCGCAGATACAAGTCCGGTTCATGTGCAAGCGCTTGACTTATTGATGATGGTGCAGGGGTGGACTCGTTATAATTGGCATAAGATGGCTCGTGTGGAACCTTTCTATATTAAGCACTATGTAGAAGATGGGCTCGTGATTGATGGTTATGTGTTGAATCGTATGAAGGACAAACCTATTGAAGGAGCTACCGTCAAGATGCGTCTATACTCTCCCGATCGCTCCCAAACCCAAGAAACATCTGTCATTACCGACGAAAATGGTAGTTTCGGTTTCTCTGTGGAGGAGTTTGATGGTAAGTGGGATATGTTTCTCTCTGTTTTCAAAGATGGTAAGGAGCAAGATTGCCGCTTGAAACTAGACCGTGCCTCGCGCCCTACAGTTCGTGCTTATACTCTGACTGATACATATCTTACTGATGATGTTGCTACAGCAGATGACATAGAGGTGGAACGATTATCTAATGAACCATCTCTGCAGGCCGATCCGGATAGTGTGTTCCTGCTTGATAATGTGGATATATATGGCCGTAAGAAATATGTAGACTACCTCACCTTCAAGGCCTATGACGCAGAGGAAGACACCGAGTTTCATCTCGACCAAGGAAATTATTCCTATATGGTGCGCGACTATCTGGCCGAGAAGGGGTACAATATAGACTATTCCCGATATACAGGTGTAATGCCCGAGACTATAACTACTCGAGAAGAAATGATGACCTGGGCTTTAGAGCAATGTCCAATCAATAATCGTCGTGTATTGTGGTATCTGCACAATGAAGACAGCGAATGGATGAAACAGAGTTATACTCCAGGTTTTGATATAGACATGGCAGATGTGAAATCGATAATAGTGTATGATAGCCCATTTGATTATCATCAAATCCCGGTGGTTCGTGATGTACTGACCATGGAGCAGTTGGAGGAATTAGAACAATCAAAAGATGTAGGTGATTTTATGTTCTCACGCGGTCTTTATGTCGTAGATATATCTATGTATCCCAAGGGATTGCGTAGGTCGAAAGTCAAGGGGCAGCGTCAAACCTCTTTCCGAGGCTACTCTGAAGTCCCCGACTTTTATGCTCCGGAATATCCTGATGGCCCCATACAAGGCGATGTTGACTATCGTCGTACACTATATTGGAACCCTTCCCTTACTACCGACGCTGAAGGTGCTGCCTCAGTGGAGTTTTACAATAATGGCTATTCTAAAGAGTTCAGTGTGAGTGCCGAAGGTATCAGCGCCGGAGGTGTAGTGCTTCGTCTGAAATAACAAGAAAATTATTTATATTCTATTAACCATATAAAAACGTAGTATTAAAAATCAATCTAAGACCAAGAAAACAATGAAAAAAACCATCTTATCTAGCATTTTGCTGTTTTTTGTAGCAGGAATTACCTCTCTCTTTGCGTATGTCACTCCCGAGTCGGGCAAGGTATATCGCATACACAATGTGAAGACAAACAAGGTGATTGGCGAAGATTGTATCGCTCGTCAACTGGCATCTGTCGATGCCGCTGGTAACGATGACTTCAAGCAGTTGTGGCTCTTGAGGGAGAGTAGCAATGGTTACACTATTCAGAATGCCTATTCTGGCCAGTACCTACATCCTTGTGCTCAGCAATCAACACAAATATATCCTACGAGTGCCGAAGAGGCTGTGATGTACCTCACCCAAGTAAGCGGTACTCAATATGCCATAGGACAGACCACAGGTGCTTATCTGCATCTGGATAACAGTAACAATATTGTGCGTTGGTGGGATAAGGATAATACATCATCACAATGGCAGTTTGAGGAGGTGAAGGTCTCTGAGGAGGCAATCTCGCTTCAGCAGGCCGCATTTCAAGAGTTCTATGCTGGCTATCAAGCTAAGCTCGAACTCATCGAGCATATCGATGAGTACAATGCACTGCTCCCCACCTTCTTTACAGATCTTACTTGTACCGAACTTCAGCCCTCGTATGCTCAGATGGATGATGCTTCATTGCGTACCGCTATGGCTGGCCTTCCTGCATCGTTGCAAGATATCGCTATAAAGGTGAAGAACCAATCTTGGGGGCATCGTGAGAAGGAGTTCCGTATACGTGATTACAAGGCATACAGTGATCCCAACTATTGGGCCGAGGTGCTTTATACAAAAAAGTATAGTCGTATCAACAATCCTACAGGTGTGTACGGCAATGCAGGCGATGTTCTCTATGTCTTTGTAGGGCAAGATGTGCCAGATGGTGCTACACTCACAGCTGAAGTCATTACTGGGACAAGCATTGAAGGCAAGGCTACTACTCTTAGGAAGGGACTCAATATGATCCCTACAGTTAAGGATTATTCTTCCCTCTTCATCCGTTATGTAGGTGCTACCTCACTAGAAAGCGATGTGCTCATCACTGACTATCCGGCATTGACTCTTCATGTAGAGCAAGGTGTTGTCAATGGCTTCTGGAACAAGGAAGAGCATGATGATGCCGACTGGGTGGACATGATGACGAATCTTGCTACGGCTGATGTGTTCCAGGTAAAGGGAGAACGTATCATGTTTCATATGAGTACCGAATATATGTCACAGTGTTGCCCCAATACGATAACCGATGCCATTGGCTGGTGGGATGATATGACTCGCTGGCAGCAAGATATGCTTGGTATTGAGGATGTGCGCTTGAAGAAGTTTAACAATTTGGGTTGCGCAATTTCATTGACGACAGGTTACCAGTCTGCTACGCACTATCGTACTCAATATGCAGAAACCTATATCAATAATTTGCTACCTTATGCCCAAATGATGAGTAATGCTGACAACTGTTGGGGGCCTGCTCACGAGAATGGACACGTGCATCAGGCAGCCATTCAATCCGTTGGTACTTCAGAGGTTAGCAACAATTTCTTCTCTAACTTGACGTTGAACAAGCTCGGTAAGTATGTATCACGTGGCTCAGCTAATAGTGTGATTTTTACCGACTATGGCAACCATACTCCCTATATCTTACGTGACGGAGCTACTACAATGCGTTCTTTCTGGCAGTTGTATCTTTATTTCCATGAGGCTAAGGTTGACACAACCTTCTATCCTCGTGTATTGCAGGCTATGCGTGCTATGCCTATGAAAGCGCGTGACCCCAAGTATTACGCCATGTCTGTATATGGCAACGAAGACCTATTGCTTTTTGCTAAGGCTTGTTGCGATGTGGCTCAGCTCGATCTTTCTGAGTTTTTCCGTTTCTGGGGTTACCTGGAGATTACTAATAATCAACATATCGGTGATTACGGAGACTTCTATCTTACTACTCGCCAGAGCGATGTAGAAGAGTTTCTCGCTCACGCAGCACAATACCCCAAGGCACCTTCCATCATCTTTATTGAGGACCGTGTAAAAGCAGTACCTCGTAGCGATGGTGGCACAGGTAACAAACTTAGCCATGGAGGTGCTGTTCAGGCGAGCGAAGCGGGAGATGTAGGACATTATACCGACTTTATGGATACCTCTGTGAAGGCTGAGGGTTATCTCTATAGTAAGGCAGGTGCGAAGGTGACCATGACGAAGGGAAGTGGCGCTGTTGGCTTCAAGGTGTATGCTAAGGCTGATGATGCGCTGCTCTATGGCTCCAATAAACTCTCCTTCACACTTCCCGATGAGGTGGCTGCTCAGGATATCTATATCGTGGCTGCCCAAGCCGATGGTACCGATGTGCCCGTTCTTTCTGTTGCAGAAGGTGGCGACGAAGATCAGCAGTATGCTGCGTTGGCAACAGCCATCAAGCAGGCTAAGGCTACCATTGCTTTGAGTGATGACCAAGGTCTGAAACCCGGTTTCTATTTCGGCTCGTCAGTGAAAGAACTGGCAGCTCTCCTCGATACAGCAATTAAAGCATATGATGCCAAAGACCAGAGCAGTCATAGCTATGGAGAATGGGCTACTTTGCTTGATGTCGCGATACGTCATATTGCTGCAGATCCTACAGCTAAGCAAATCATTTATGCTACCAATTGGTATGCGCTTCACAATGCCAATTACTTGTCTTATTCAATGGCTACATCGGGTACTAAACTTCGTTGCACTATTGCCGATCCTGTAGGCAGTGATGCTAAGCAATGGGCATTCGAGCCAGCAGGTGATGGCAACTACTACATCCGTTGCAAGAGCACAGGTAACTATATCAGTTCTATAGGTCAGAGTGTTCAGGTCTCAGCTACAGCAACGTCAACCGCAAGTGCTGTGAAGTTTACGGTCACAGATAATGGCAATGGCACCTTCACTATCAATGACGCTTCTCAAAACTATGGTGCTCTTCATTGCGATGCAGGTAAGACTGTGGTAGGATGGCAGACCAACAATACCGCTTCTACTTGGTATCTCACTTGTGTTGTCGACGAGCAGAGCAAGCTGTTCGACAGTCAAATTGACAAACTCATAACTCGTGCACAAAATATCTTGGGAGAACTCTTTGTAGATTATAGTAGCGATATGGATGCATCAGAGTTAGTGACCTTACAGCCTGATGTTACTCCTATCGTGGGGGTTGATACCCTCTTGCCATGGGCGGCTGATTTGCAAGGCTATGTACTTTGGTGGTGCCATGGTGACGAGGCTGTAGATAACTATCAACCCATTATCGATGCCATCTCTTCTCTTATCGACCACCTCTCGGTAGCCTATAAGAAAGCGCTTGGTATGCCCGAGGTCTCTACCGAGGAGAACAAGGTGCTTTATTATATCAAGCCGGTCGATCTGGACCTCTATCTCTCTTATGAGAAAACGGCACCTCGCTACATGTCTTATCTGCGTGCTTTGGCATACACTCCCAATTATTCTGCAGACTATGATGATCCCAGCTTCCTTTGGTATTTCTTGCCGGCCGATGTTGCAGGACAATACTATATTGTCAATCATGAGGTGGGCATAGGGGCATCCTTGGTGAGTGGTAAGAGCAATCTTGCAGTTGACGCCACTGTTAATACTCCAGCAGCACTTTTCGTCGTTACACTTGATGAGGAGCAGGACGGCTATGTAATCTCTACAGAAGCGGGGGCGAAGTGGACTACCAATACCTCTGACTACGTGCAGACCTCAGAGAAGAAGAGTCTCGTTTGGCAGTTCATTAAGGTGGGTAAGGTATCTTCTATCAATTCGGTTGAGGCTGTTGATTCCGAACCATTGTTTGATCTTATGGGTCGCCGTGTAGAAAATCCTACTCCAGGCATCTATATTCGTGGAGGTAAGAAAATGGTCATTGGTATTCAGTGATGCAGATGGCCGATGAGGCCTGACATTCAATTAACGATTAGTATGAGACGGAAACAGACCCGCTTTAGGGGGATGTTTAGTCGGTGCTAATCGTTAATTGTGTATAATACACCGGCTGTGAACAATCAAAAAAGGGGTACAAATGTTCAAAAAGCAGTTTGTGCCCCTTACTTAAACTGTTTTTATGTTCGCTCATCATTGCGGCCAGGCTACCTTTGCGGCAGTTTTATTCATCTTAAAATTTTGTAAGATTATGACAGACTCATTCCGCCGCGACCTCATTGCAGTACAAGACGAATTGCTGCGCTACGCCTACAAGCTCACAATGGACCGTGATGAAGCTTATGACCTCCTGCAAGAGACCTCCCTTAAGGCTCTTGACAATAGAGACAAGTACGTTCCCGACACCAATTTTAAGGGATGGATGTATACCATCATGCGCAATATCTTTATTAATAACTATCGTAAGATTGTTCGCGACCAGACCTTCGTGGATCATACCGATAACCTTTACCATCTCTCGCTCCCTCAGGATGCCGGTTTCGAGAGTACCGAGAGCGCCTATGATACGAAGGAGATACGTCGTGCTGTCAATTCCCTTCCGCGCGAATATCGTATACCCTTTGCCATGCATGTATCGGGTTTCAAGTACCGTGAAATTGCCGATAAGCTATCTCTTCCTTTGGGTACAGTCAAGAGTCGTATCTTCTTCACGCGTCAGCGTCTTCAGTCACAGCTCAAGGATTTTCGTTAATCTATTTGCTTTTGTGTTATACAACATAGCCATGTGTGGTCAAAAACTATGCATGGCTATTGCTTTTATCTATGAAAAAGCCTAATTTTGCATATCTAAAACATTGAAAGATAATCAACCATGTAAAAAAGATTGTATGCTACTATTCGTTTTAATCCTGTTTCTTGCCCTAGACGAATGGTGGTATTCTTTTTTGATGTATATAAGATAAATTTAACATAAAACAAAAGATGAAACGACTGATTACAATTCTATCTACTGCATTTGTACTGAATGGTATGGCGCAGCAGGTGAGTGAGACAAAGCAGGGACTCCGTGTTGATCCCGCAGGTGATAAACCCACGACCGAGGTGATGGTGTATGCGCCGAACATCATTCGCGTGACCAAGTATGCTGACGGCCTCGAGGCACTTCCCGACAAGAAGAGCTACTCCGTCATCATGACCCCAGAGAAGGGTAAGGGTTTGTGGCGCGTTGAGGGTACCACCCTGAGCACTGCATGCCTTACGGTAACCGTAGATGCAGCTACGGGCGAGGTGCGGTTTACCGATACTAATGGCAATGCCCTGCTTGCCGAGAAGGGTGAGGCTGAGGTAACATCTATCACCGCAGGTGTCGACAAAGGCAAGTATAGCATACGTCAGGATTTCCAGCTCGGAACCAACGAGGCCATCTATGGTCTTGGCCAACGTCGTAGCCCTAAGCTCAACCAGCGTGGCGAGAAGGTGGAGATATGGAATCACAATGCCAACATCACCATCCCTTACTTTACCTCGGTAAAGGGCTACGGACTCTATTGGGACAATGCTGGTCGCAGCCATTTTGAGGATACTCCCGAAGCCACCACTTTCAGCTCTGAGGTAGCACAGGGTGTCGACTACTATTTCCTATACAGCGACGGCACACAAGACGGCGTCATCGCCTCTATCCGTCAGCTCACAGGCCAGGCTACGATGTTCCCTCTCTGGACAATGGGTCACTGGCAGTGCCGCGAGCGCTACAAGACTAGTGACGAACTGTGCGAGGTGCTCGACAAGTATCGTGAGTTGCAGATTCCGCTCGATGGTATCGTACAGGACTGGCAATATTGGGGATGTGACTCCAACTGGAATGCCATGGACTTCATGAACCCCTATTATATCAATAAGGTAGGCGACCCCACTTGGAGCAAGTATCTCCCTGACGATCTGCGCCCATTGGCTGCTGAGTATGTGAAGAAGGGCCTCGAGCCACGCATCAAGTCGCCCCAAGAGATGATCGACTATGTACATAGCCGCAATGCCCACCTGATGATTTCTATCTGGGCCAACTTCGGCCCGTGGACACCGCAGTTCAAGGAGCTCGATGCCATAGGCGCATTGTACCCCTTCGAGACATGGCCCACCAACCGTGGCGTACGCCCTTACGACCCCTTCAACCCCGAAGCACGCGAGATCTACTGGAAATACCTCAAGCACCTTTATGGTATGAACATTGACGCTTGGTGGAGCGACTCTACCGAGCCCGACCACTTCGAGAAGCCCGGCGACGATGATCACCTCACCGCTGACGGCAGCTGGCGCAGCGTGAAGAACGCCTTCCCCCTGATGACCAATAAGGGAATCTATGACAAACTGCGTCAGCAGAAGGGCAACGATAAGCGTGCCTTCATGATGACCCGCAGTAGCTCATTCGGTATACAGCACTACGGCACCTTCAGCTGGAGTGGTGATATTAACTCTAATTGGGAGACCTTCAAGAATCAGATACCTTCGGGCCTTAACTATATCCTTTGTGGTATCCCCTATTGGAATACCGATATAGGTGGTTTCTTCTGCTGGGATTACAACAACAATCCACGCGATCCCTTTGCTCAAGAACTTCAGGTACGTTGGATGCAGTGGGGTTGCTTTATGCCCCTCATGCGCAATCACGTATCATCACCCATGGTCAACGAACTCTATCGCTATGCCGAGCCCGGACATTGGGCTTTCGACGTGCAGAAGCAATACATCGAACTGCGCTACCGCCTACTCCCTTACATCTACAGCAACTGTGGCGATGTGGTACAGCGTAGTGGCTCTATGATGCGTGCTCTCGTGATGGACTTCCCTCGCGACCGTCGTGCTATCAACCTTACCGATGAGTACCTCTTCGGACGTAACATCCTGGTGAAGCCCATCACCGACCCGCTCTACACCTACCTCGACTACGGCAAGATAGGCCATGCCATCTATCCGGAGGTAGAGCGTGCTGCTGCTCCCGTCAAGGTATACCTACCTGAGGGTGCCGATTGGTGGGATTTCTGGAGCAACGAGTACCATGCTGGCGGCCAAACCATCCTACGCCCTGCTCCCATTCATATTATGCCTCTCTTCGTCAAGGCGGGTAGCATTATCCCCTTCGGCCCTGCTGTGCAGTATGCTGCTGAGAAGGCTTGGGACAACCTCGAGGTACGCGTATACCCCGGTGCCGACGGTGAGTTTATCCTTTATGAAGACGAGGGCGACAACTACAATTATGAGAAGGGTGCCTTCACCGAGATCCCCTTCCGTTGGGACAACGACCATGGCACCCTCATCATCGGTGAGCGCAAGGGTAAGTACAAAGGCATGCTCAAGGAACGCAAGTTCCGCATTCACCTCGTGAGCAAGGAATCACCTGCTGGCGATACCGAAGCCGGTACTTTCACCACCGTAGAGTACACCGGTAAGGAAGTGCGCGTGAAGCTGTGCGAGGGCACCGTGCCCGATGGTATGGAAGATATCACCACCGCCTATATCGCTAATCCCAGCTTCGAGGCCGATGGCCGCTCAGGCAATAAGTTTGATCCCCAAGGTTGGAGTGTCAGCAGTCCCACCTCATGGTGGGGTATCAACACCCACGGAGGTGGAGAGCCCCGTCCTACCCATGGACGCTACATCTTCGGTGTGCATGACAATAGCAATGCCCATACCGCCAGCATCACACAGGTCATCAGCAATCTGCCTCAGGGCAACTACGTGCTGGCAGTCGACATGCACGCTTCCAATACCCCCACTGATGTTCGCGTAGGTGCACAACGCCTCTTGGCAGGTGAGGCTGTAGCCTACTTCCGCGATCAGGTAAAAGATGCAGGTATTGGCGACAACTACCCCATGCAGACCATCAAGCTCTCCTTCGTGCACAAGACCGATAAGGCTCCCCTCACCATAGGCGTTGCTACTGACGGAGCTCCTAGCGCTACATGGTTTAAGAGAGACAACTTCCGGCTGTACAAGGTTAACGAAGAATAAGAAGCAGAACTACAAGTACTACTCCATAGGCCGCCTAAACAGGAAACACGCCAGGAAATAAAAACAATCAAGCCGAGCAGAAGCTCGGCTTGATTGTTTGCTATATTCGCGGTAAATATCAGTCAGAAGAGACATCTCATACCAGCCTTATCTCTCCTCGTCAGGGTGACAAGCATAGTAAGCACGCAGGGCAGTAGAGTTCACCTTGATGAAGCCCTTGGCCTCTTCGGCGGTCCACCCCTTCTGTGTCTCGCCATATTCGCCGAACTTGTTCTTCACGAGGTCGTCCTTAGAGTCTACACCTACGGTTTGGAAACCCAGGGGACGGAGCTCGAGTGTTACCACACCATTCACGTTGCGCGGTGAGCTGGCGAGCATGG
>JAFOYZ010000057.1 GCA_017424485.1 Bacteroidaceae bacterium | reverse complement strand
CAAAAACGTGTTTAAGTTCGAGTAGACGAGTAAACTCGTACTCCTTTGGGAAGATAAACCTTCCGTCGTCGCATCCGACGCTAATGCTCCGCGTCGGCGTGTTGACAAAATAAATTAGTTTCTGTTGAATTTAAAAGGTTATCGTCAGCGTTAACGTTTTCGTTCCACGTTCCACGTTCACCGTTAATCGTTAACCGTTTAGAGTGTAGAGTGTAGAGTGTAGAGTTTAGAGTGTAGAGTTTAGAGTAGCGACTTTGTCGCTCTTAACCGTTGCGAAGCAACTTTAACCGAAGCGAAGCTTCTTTCACCGCACACTACGTGTGCTTTAACCAGCCGTAAAACGGCGATTAACCGTGCCAAAGGCACTTTAACCAGCACCGAAGGTGCATACTCAAGACCATCTCATGAAGAAAAAAATTGGAGATTACCTATCGATCATCGCACTGACAATGTGGATGGTTGCCTGCTCTACGGTGAGCAGTTTGCCCGAGGGTGAACTGTTATATACCGGGACGCAATATATACATATAGAAGATGAAGGGGATGCGCCACTACGTGACAAGGCCATAGGTGAGGCTAAAGTGGCCTTTGTGTCGCCCCCTAACGGTGCGCTGTTGGGGAGTTCGCGATACCGCATACCGCTGCCTTTGGGGCTGTGGGCCTACAATGCCTTTGTGGACGACAGCACGGGGATACGCCGATGGCTATTCAAGACCTTTGCCACCACACCGATACTGATATCGACCGTGAACCCGGAACTGCGCACCGGAGTGGCTGCCAATACGCTACGCAACTATGGGTACTTTGACAGCAGTGTAAGCTATCATGTGGACACGCTAGCCGACCGGCGCAAGGCCTCCATAGGGTATACCCTGCGACTGGGTCAGCCATGGTATAATGGCAGGGTAACGTACCTGCCGTTCACACAGCGGATGGATAGTCTGATAAGGCATACCCAAGCAGACTGTCAGCTACGTGAGGGAGAGCAGTTTAGCTACATGCATATCGTAGGCGAACGCAACCGACTCTTCACCCTCTTCAGAGAACATGGATATTACTTTTTCCGCTCGGATATGCTATCGGTAGAGGCCGACACGACACAGCAGAGAGAGAGGGTGGAGCTACGCGTAGGGCTACAACCTACGCTACCGGCCTATGTGCTCAAACCATGGTATATAGGCCAGACGCATATATATATTGAAGGAGGCGACACGTCGCGAAGGGCTATACGCCCACAAGTGGTGGAGCCGCGTATTGCCTTCAAGCGGGGCGACCTATACTCCTCTGCCGCACAGAATGAGACACAGCGCGACCTCAATCGCCTGGGTGTATTTAACGCGCTGAGCATAAACTATGTGCCGCGAGATAGCGTGAACCTTACCGACACGCTGGATGTGTACATCAATGCGTTGATGGAAAAGCCATACGAGGTATCGCTGGAGGCTAACCTGACGGCCAAGAGCAACGACCAGCTGGGCCCAGGAGTGGTGGCATCGCTAGCGCGAAAGAACCTCATGCGCCTGGCCGAGACTCTGCAGCTGCGCTTGAAGGGTTCGTATGAATGGCAGACCAACCGGATGCTGCGACGGGAGGGGACGGTGATGAACTCTTTCGAGCTGGGGGCCGATGTATCGCTGTCGGTGCCGCAGCTGCTCTTCCCCAGGGGCTATACGTACCCCTATCGCTGGCCGGTATCGACCCATGCCCGCCTCTATGTAAACTGGCTCAACAGGGGAGGATTCTTCCGCATGCTGGCCTTCGGCGGGAACCTCACCTATGCCTTCTCCACATCGGAGGTGCTCAGCCATAGCGTGACGCCCTTCAGACTTGTATTCAACACGCTGGAACACACGACGCACCGGTTTGACTCCGTGATGACCGCCAACCCAGCCATAGGACTGTCGTTCAGAGACCAGTTTGTACCAGCCCTATCCTATACCATGACTTTCGACAACACGCAGACCAGCCGACATCCCTCCCGAGTGACAGCAACGGTGACAGCAGCCGGCACGCTTACCTCGGCCCTCTATGCAGCAGCGGGATATAGGTTTGACAGACCAGACAAAACCCTGCTGGGAACGCCCTTTGCCCAGTTTGTCAAAGGAAGCGTAGAGGCGTGCCGGTACTACTACCTGACGCCACACCACCTGATTGCCACCCGACTGATGACGGGAATAGTATATACTTATGGGAATAGCAGGGTAGCCCCCTTCAGCGAACAGTTTTATGTAGGCGGAGCCAACGACTTACGTGCCTTTCCCCTAAGAGCCATCGGCCCGGGCAGCTATCACTCGAAAGGGCGCTATGCCTACATAGACCATACGGGCGACCTCAAGCTGGAGGCCAACGTGGAGTGGCGCTTTCCGATCATGAGACAGCTACATGGAGCACTCTTTGTAGATGCTGGCAATGTGTGGCTGCTACGCAACGATGCGACTCGACAGGGAGCACAGATCAGCTGGAAGAACCTAGGGCGAGACATAGCCCTCGGCACGGGCATAGGACTACGCTATAACCTCAAGGTGCTGGTGCTGCGCGGCGATGTGGGCATACCTATACATATCCCTTACGACACCGGGATACACGGATACTATAATGTGCCACACTTTGCGAAAGGGCTCTGCTGGCACTTTGCTGTAGGATATCCGTTTTGAAGAAGCATCAAAGAAAGCAAACCGATGGGACCCACTGGCCGAGAAGTGCCATAGGTACTAAAAACGAAGTTTTTTTTAATAAAAAGTGGTGATAGTCGCGAAAAAAGTTGTAAGTTTGTACCATATTATGTTAACCAACTTAAAAAACAACCAAAATCACAACGTATGAAACCGACATTATTTGTTTTGGCTGCTGGTATGGGTAGCCGTTATGGTGGTCTGAAACAGCTCGATGGTCTGGGCCCCAATGGTGAGACTATTATGGACTATTCAATCTTTGACGCTATCCGTGGTGGCTTCGGAAAGATTGTGTTCGTTATCCGCAAGGACTTTGAGCAGGACTTCCGCGATAAGGTATTGAGCAAGTATGAGGGACATATCCCCACAGAACTGGTGTTCCAGGCTATCACCGACCTGCCCGAAGGATTCACATGTCCGGAGGAGCGTGCCAAACCTTGGGGTACCAATCATGCCGTACTTATGGGTAAGGAGGTTATCAGCGAACCTTTTGCTGTAATCAACGCCGACGACTTCTATGGCCGCGATGCATTTGCCGTTATGGGCAAGTGGCTCAGCGAACTGCCCGAAGGTAGCGCTGGCAAGTACAGCATGGTAGGATTCCGTGTATGCAACACCCTCAGCGAGAATGGTAGCGTAGCTCGTGGCGTATGTGGCAAGAACGAGGCAGGCATGCTCACCGACGTAGTGGAGCGTACCGAGATCATGCGCGTAGACGGCGTTATCAGCTATAAGGACGAGAATGGCGAATGGCAGCCCGTAGGTGAGGAGACTCCTGTATCAATGAACTTCTGGGGATTCACACCCGACTACTTCAAATACTCAGAGGAGCAGTTTGTAGAGTTCTTGAAGGAGAACATCGAGAAGCCCAAGGCAGAATTCTTCATCCCACTCGTAGTAGACACCCTCATCAACAATGGCAGTGCTACATGTGAGGTGCTTGACACCACAGCCAAGTGGTTTGGCGTAACCTATGCTGCCGACCGTCAGGCTACCGTAGAGAAGATCCAGTCATTGGTAGATGCTGGTGAGTATCCCAACAAGTTGTTCTAAAAAGCACCACCTATAGCCAAGCGGCTATAACATCACTATCAACACCCCTGCCGCACCTGCGCAGGGGTGTACTTATGCTACGCCACACCTATGAAAAAGAAAGAACTATATGAACGCACGATAGCTTACTTCAAGGAGGCTATGCCGGTGGCCGAAACGGAGCTGGATTACGACACACCCTTCGGTCTGCTGGTGGCAGTAATACTCTCGGCCCAATGTACCGACAAACGGGTAAACATGGTGACACCACACCTCATGCACGACTATCCTACAGCAGAGGCTATGGCACTGGCTACCCCCGAGGTGATATTCGAATACATCAAAAGCGTGTCGTACCCCAACAACAAAGCCAAGCACTTGGTGGGTATGGCACAGATGCTTGTGAAGGATTTTGGTGGTGAGGTACCCGACACACTGGAGGAGCTAGTGCGCCTACCTGGCGTAGGACGCAAGACGGCCAACGTAATACAATCGGTGGTATGGGGCAAGGCGGCCTTCGCCGTAGACACCCACGTATTTCGTGTGAGCCATCGCATAGGGCTGGTACCTACCCGATGCACCACTCCCTATAGTGTAGAGAAAGAGCTGACACGACATATCCCAGACGAGCTCATCCCCATAGCACATCATTGGCTCATCCTGCATGGACGCTACACCTGCATAGCCCGCAAACCCAAATGCAACGAATGCGGACTCAAAATGCTATGCAAGTATTACAAGAAACTGAGCCCACTCACCAAGGAATGATGAGCGGCAAAGAGAAAAATACCAATTAACGAGAATTAATCTCTTTTTTCGTGCAAGTTAACAAACCTTTTGCTAACTTTGCAAGAAACTGCACAGAAAGAAAGATTATAAATCTTTAGATTACGAATTATATAGCTATTCATTAAATCATAAAAGTATTATGCAAAACATTGACAACTACAACTTTGCCGGTAAGAAGGCAATCGTTCGCGTGGACTTCAACGTACCCTTGAACGAAGAAGGTAAGATTACTGACGACACCCGTATCCGCGGTGCTCTCCCCACCTTGAAGAAGGTATTGGCAGATGGTGGTGCACTCATCATCATGTCGCACATGGGTAAGCCCAAAGGCAAGGTGAACGCTAAGTTCTCACTCAGCCAAATCGTTGACGCTGTATCTGAGAAGCTTGGTGTACCCGTACAGTTTGCTCCCGACTGCGCTAAAGCTGCCGAGGCTGCTGCTGCCCTTAAGGCTGGTGAGGTGTTGTTGCTCGAGAATCTCCGTTTCTACCCCGAGGAAGAGGGTAAGCCCGTAGGTATCGATAAGGCTGATCCCGCTTACGAAGAGGCCAAGAAGGCTATGAAGGCTTCACAGAAGGAGTTCTCTAAGACTCTCGCTTCATATGCTGACTGCTACATCAACGACGCATTCGGTACTGCTCACCGTAAGCACGCTTCTACCGCTGTTATCGCTGACTACTTCGATGCAGACAACAAGATGCTCGGTTACCTCATGCAGAAGGAGGTACAGGCTGTTGACAACGTATTGTCAAACATCAAGCGCCCCTTCGTAGCTATCATGGGTGGCTCAAAGGTATCTTCAAAGATCGGTATCATCGAGAACTTGCTCGGCAAGGTAGACAAGCTCATCCTCTGCGGTGGTATGACCTACACCTTCTCAAAGGCTCACGGCGGTGAGATAGGTGAGTCAATCGTTGAGATGGACAAGCTGGATGTTGCTCTCGGTGTAGAGGAGATGGCTAAGAAGAATGGCGTGGAGCTCGTGCTCGGCACAGACTGCACAGCTACCAATGGCCTTGACTTCGGTACCATGAGCGTGAAGGAGGGTGCTGAGATCATCACATGCCCCGCTAACCAGATCCCCGCAGGCTTCGAGGGTGTGGATGCAGGTGCAGAGAGCCAGAAGGCATTTGCTGCCGCTATCGAGGGTGCCAAGACCATCCTTTGGAACGGTCCTGCAGGCGTATTTGAGTGTGACGCCTTCACCGCTGGTTCACGCGCTATCGGCGAGGCTATCGCCAAGGCTACTGCTGAGGGTGCATTCTCACTCATCGGTGGTGGTGACTCTGTAGCTTGTGTAAACAAGTTCGGCTTGGCAGATCAGGTATCATACATCTCTACAGGTGGTGGTGCACTGCTCGAGGCTATCGAGGGTAAGGTGCTCCCGGGCGTAGCTGCTATCCAGGGCTAATACATAGGAACTATAGATTCTATCAATAAACAGAGTTGGAGGTCTCAGCAGAGACTTCCAACTCTGTTTTGTTGAGGGCAGTTTTACTCACCGAAAAATAAAAATCCGTGGCGGGATGAACGGAGTTAGCGAGAATTACGTTAACTTTGCAATTCTATGCACAGAAGAGCAAAACGATAAAGCAAGAAGAAGAATATATGAAGATAGATCTTTTGACAGGCAACCTGATAGAATGCATCAAGAGAGGACAGTTCTATCATTTCTTGGAGCAACTGAAAACAACGATAAGCGAGCAGGGACTCTCAGAACTGGAATACGAGCTGAGCGGTATTATAGCCACGTATGACGCCATGATAGACTACTTTACCCAAGGAGCCGATGACCCTGAACGCAACCGCGTATATCAGCAACTCGTGGGTCATGCCTTACAGATCGCCGACCGCTGCGCTATAGCCACATACGGCACTAAAGAGCTACCCTACTACACGACGCATAGCAAGACGGCAAGAAGAGAGTCGCTACACACCTACCTGCTACAGCTGGAAGCCTTTGCGGAGGGCATCCGTAGCCAGCACGACACCGAAGAGCTGAGACAGCTGGCTACAGCTCATGACAAGCAGCTTGCCAACCTCTTTACAGACCTATGGACACAGGAGACATGGAATGCCACCACTGCGGCTGAGGCCGACAAGCTATTGCTGTCGCCTACCATCACGGATGCAGACCTATGCACCATCGTGAGTGCCGTGACGCTGAGCGTGCTGCGCATGTTTGACCCTCTGAAACTCCTCTTCCTCTGCGATGCCTACTATCACCCGAAAGCTACCGTAAGCATGAGAGCATTGGTAGGTATCGTCATCGTATGCTACTGTTGGGGCGAACGCATAGGCTATTATGCCGAAGCCAAGGCACGCCTTGAACTACTTACCGACGACCCCATATTCGGCAGTCAGGTATGCGACGTCATATTGCAGTTTACCCGCAGTGCCGATACCGAGGAGATAGACCGCAAGATGCGCGAGGAGATTATCCCCGGACTAATGAAAAACCCCAAGCTAAGACAGATGCCTGGCATCAAGAAGGAGGACCTCGGTAATGACGACATCAACCCCGATTGGGAGCAGTGGATGCACGAAAGTGGACTGGAAGAGAGCATGCGCGAGATTACCGAATGGCAAATGGAGGGAGCTGATGTGAACATGAGCACCTTCTCACAGTTGAAGCGCTACCCCTTCTTCTATAATATAAGTAACTGGTTTCGACCCTTCGACGCATGGCAGGCCGATGTGCTGGGTGTTATAGGGAACCCCAATGAGAACAGCAACCCGTTGGGGAAGACTATATTATTGTCGAACTACATGTGCGACTCAGACAAGTACTCCTTCTGCTATGCTATACGCGAGATACCGCAAATGCAGCGTGAGGCGATGATGGCCCAACTAGAAGAGCAGAACAATGCACTAAAAGAGAGTGCCGACATACCCGACCTGAAACGACTGAGCAAACAGACGACACAGAGCATCATGCGCCAATATGTGCAGAACCTCTACCGCTTCTACAAACTCTTTCCCAACGTGAAGGAGTTTGATAACCCGTTTGAGGAGATCTCTCAATGCCCTCAAGGCTGCAATCCTCTCCGCCCAAGCATCATGGAAGCCGATAGCCTACTTAAGATCATCAGCCTCAATATCAAGCAGAAAAACTATTGGCGTGCCATAGAATTCTTCATCCGCATGGAAGAGTACCACCCCGAGCACATGGGAGCGACACAGCTACAACAGCTAGGTTTGTGTTACCAGAAGAAGAAGATGTATGATGCCGCCATAGAGGCCTATACCAAAGCGGACCTTATGCAACCCGACAGCTATTGGACCATACACCATCTGGCACAATGCTATCGTGCCATCAACAGGTATGACAAAGCGTTGGAATACTATGAGACGGCAGAGGCCATGAAGCCCGACAACCTCAGCCTTACCTTTCACGCAGCTGAGATGCTGTATGAAGTGGGAGAATATGAAGAGGCATTGCCCCGACTGCACAAGATTGACTATCACCACCCCGAAGCGCTGAAATCGGTACGTCTGCTAGCCGAATGCCATTTCCTCATCGGAAAGTCAGAACAGGCGGCACGCTACTATGAACGCATGATGACGGAGCATGCCAGCGAATTGACTGCCACTGACTGGCGTCATGCAGCATACAACTATTGGCTATGGGGTAGACGCAGCGACTGCTTCCGCTGCATGACTAGAGCCGAGGAATTGCAGTCTATGGAGCCCTACGATGAGGAGCTGTATGCTGCTCCCCCTAAATTTGCCGATGTGATATGGGCCGATAGCAGACTGCTTCACGCCCTTGGTGCCCGCAAGGAGGACCTTCCCTACCTATACGACGCCTATTGCAGATATAAGAAGGTCAAAGGATAAAGTAGATAGCCGAGACAATAAACCAAGAGGCTGGACTCTCTGAGCCCTGCCTCTTATCATATGGATGAAATATAGCTTACTTCTTCTCCACGATAGGAGTTACATCCTGCACCTCGGTCTTCTTACCCAGATACTCGGGGAGGCTCATACCAGCAAGATCAAAAAGATCGTTCAATGGAGGAACAGACTTCATCAGACCTGACACGAAATTAGCGGTAGAACCTTTGCCGTCGGCACCATTACCCGAATCCCATACGGTAACGTGGTCGATGTTGACACCCTTAACGGCCTCAACCTGTGTCTTAACCAATTCGGGCAACTTCTCGAGCAAGAGCAACATATAAGCCTTGTTGGCATCGCCACCGGCAGCCTGCACCATCTTGTCGTAACCGGCAGCCTGCTTGGTAAGGATTTCGTAGAGACCCTTAGCCTCGGCTTCCATCTTAGCGTAGATAGCGTCGGCATCACCCTTGGCATTTACGCGAGCCTTCTCAGCCTCGGCTTCAGCCTCAATGATACGACGTTGCTTCTCAATCTCCTCAGGCACAATGATGTTGGCCTGTTGGGTAGAGCGCTCACGCTCGGCACGAGCAAGCTCAGCCTCCTTCTCAGCAGCATATGCCTCTTGCAAAGCCTTAGCCTGCTGTACCTTCTCGGCCGCTGTAGCCAAGCGGTTGGCCTCGGCCTCCTTCTCACGACGGAAGGCGTTAGAGTTGGCAATCTCGATCTGGGCATTGTTCTCACCCTTCACGGCAATAGCGTTGGCCTCAGAGGTCTTGATACGAGTATCACGCACAGCCTCGGCCTTACCGATCTCACCATACTTGTCCTGCTCAGCCACGCTAACCTTAGCTTCATTGATAGCCTTGGCAGCAGCCTCCTTACCGAGAGCCTCGATATAACCACTCTCGTCCTTAATATCGGTAACGTTTACGTTGATGAGGCGCAGACCAATCTTCTTCAACTCAACCTCTACGTTCTTAGAAATATTGTCGAGGAACTTATCGCGGTCGCTATTGATTTCCTCAATAGACATGGTAGCGATAACCAGACGAAGCTGACCGAAGAGGATATCACGGGCGAGCTCCTGAATCTCGTTAGAGGTGAGACCAAGCAGACGCTCAGCAGCATTGTTCATAGAATCAGGCTCAGTAGAGATACCTACGGTGAATCGGCAAGGAACATCGACGCGGATATTCTGACGTGACAAAGCATTGGTCAGGTTGGCATCGATAGAGATGGGGGTAAGGTTGAGGTATGCATAGTCCTGGATGATAGGCCAAACGAACTTACCACCGCCATGGATACACTTGGCAGAGCCGCCACCAGTCTTACCATAAACTACCAGAATCTTGTCAGAGGGACAACGTCTGTAACGACGAATCACAAACGAGAAGGTTGCGAATATCACAACCACGAGAATTACGACCAAAAGGCCGATACTTCCTACTCCTGTACTCATAATAAATATTATTTAAAGGTTTGTTAAAATAGTTTTCTATACACGCTCTACTTCGAGAAGTTCAGAGCCTATCACCTTGGTCACGCGCACCTTAGTACCCGTAGGTATCTGTGCACCTTCGGTCATGGCATCAATCTCATGCATCGAACCACGCACACTAACCATCACCTTGCCCACGCCACTCTTCTCGCCAGGGATTCGCAAATAGGTATCACCAATCAATCCGATAGCCTCATCCAGATGAAAAGTCTTGTCGGTAGAGAGTTTCATCACCTGACGTAGGATGATAACGAAAACAAGCACGAAGAGCAGACCTACACATATAGCCGCAAACTCAAGCCATACATAATTAGGAACAGCACTCTGCAGCAACACACCGCCCCATCCGTATCCTAGCAGGAAGTTGATGAAATTGCGGAACGAGAAGTAACCCGACAGCCCTTCCATCTCGACACTATCGAAGCCGGCGCCATCATCGGTATCAGCATCGAGCCCCATAAAGGCCATGATTGTTTGTATAACAAAGAACACACTCGTGACAATAGCTATGGCCCAAAAGATCTGCATGGGAAGCTCCAAAGCCAAATATTTCTCTAACATAATCAATCTATAAAATAACAAGAAACTGCTCGCCTGAAGAGATATCTTCGGCAAGCAGTTTCATTAATGTAACTTATTGCGTTTGTTTAATCTCTTAATAGTTTTCAGGCTTGATCTGGAAATGGGCCTGTGAATGATTGCATACAGGGCAAACCTCGGGAGCCTCTTTGCCTACGCAGATATGTCCACAATTGCGGCACTGCCAAATGCAGTCTCCATCGCGTGAGAACACCAATTTACCCTGAACGTTCGCCAACAACTTGAGATAACGCTCCTCATGCTCCTTCTCGATAGCAGCAACGCCCTCAAACAACTCTGCGATGTGATTGAAGCCCTCTTCGCGAGCCTCAACAGCCATCTGAGCATACATGTCGGTCCACTCCTCATGCTCGCCAGCAGCTGCAGCTACCAAATTCTCTGCTGTGCTACCAATGCCGCCCAAGAGCTTGAACCACATCTTAGCATGCTCTTTCTCATTATCAGCTGTCTCTTGGAAGATAGCGGCAATCTGCTCATAACCTTCCTTCTTTGCCTTTGATGCAAAATAAGTATACTTGTTGCGTGCCTGTGACTCACCAGCGAAAGCTGTCCACAGATTCTTCTCAGTCTTTGTTCCTTTAAGTTCGCTCATAATCGTTTACAATATAAATATTACAATCTTTCTTGCAAAGTTAGTCTATATTTTATTTCAAAGCAAATGGTGGCATGAAAAATATTTTATGTTTTACAACATATCTTTACCATTCATATCCTCCTATACATTATAAATAGATCCACCTTATCCACCCAGAAAATCCTTATCATCAGCCACCAGACATACGATGAGCACGCCATCAAGAAGCACCTGTAGAAAAAAGATGCATGGCAAATAGAAAATACTACCTGCCATGCATACATCTATCAATCCTCGTGCGCCTGATAGGACTCGAACCTACACGTATCACTACACCAGATCCTAAGTCTGGCGCGTCTACCAATTTCGCCACAAGCGCAAAAGCGGTGCAAAGATATACAATCTTTTTTTAATAACCAACCACAATGAACAAATAATTTTTCAAGACTACTCTAGAAGGGAACTTAAAATCTCGTTAAATATCCCAAAATAAGATTTACATATTTTTGCATAGCATCTTTTTATCCTTATCTTTGTATATAATTTGAAACGGAATATACATATGGCATATACGATGTACGATACACTGCTTCAGATCCCTCCCTTTCAAGGGATGAGCCGCTCTGAACTCTCAACCATCATTGAGAAGGTGAAGTTTAACTTTATGAAATTTGCCGACAAAGAAGTTATCTTCCGTCAGGGCGAGAGATGCGACAACCTATCTTTCCTCATCAGCGGACAAATAGCAAGCGAGACCATAGCGCCCTGCGGCAGATTCCGATTTGAAGAGTACTACAATCAACCGATGATTATAGAACCCCACTCTCTATTCGGCAAGAACCCAAGCTACAAATCCTCCTATATAGCCGAAGGCGAAACCGCGCTACTCACTATAGACAAAAGATACTTTTATTCCGTACTAGACTGCTACGAAGTGTTTCGCATGAACTTCTTCAACATGCTCAGCAACCGAGCCGAGCATCTATACAGCCATATCTGGAGCATCACGCCACAAGAGCTTGAAGGCAGACTCATCCATTTCATACGTGGCCTATGCACCAACCTGCAAGGCACCAAGATATTATATATAAAGATGGAGGACCTTGCGCAATTGCTCGACGACACCCGGCTTAACGTATCAAACGTACTCAACAAATGGCAAGAAGAGGGCCTCATCGAGATGCGCCGAAAGGAGTTTGTATTCTTAGACGTAGAGAATCTAAGGGCTATTTGAGAACGGCGAACGATGAATAGTGAACGAAGAACAATGAACGATGAGAGACTGATATTTTAAGAAGATGCCTCAAACCACACATAACCATCAAATAAATATCATTCCACACTCCTAATTCCCAATTATTTATATTAACTTTGCAGTTTATAATACAAACACCTATAACAAAAAGACAAAATGAATCGGACAAAAATGACCCTCTGTGCTTTGGCGCTAGTGGGTGCAACCTTAAACATGACCTCTTGTATGGACAAAAAGAATGAGAATCCTTTTTTCAGCGAGTACACCACTCCACATCAGACTGCTCCATTCGACAAAATTAAGATAGAGCACTACGAGCCCGCACTGTTCGAGGGCATCAAGCAGCATCAAGCAGAGATTGATGCCATAGTGAACAATCCCGAGGTACCGACCTTCGAGAATACCATCGTTGCACTCGACTATGCAGGCGACATGCTGGGCCGTGTAACAACCGTATTTTTTAACCTCAACAGCGCTGAGACATCAGATGAGATGCAAGCGCTTGCGCAACAGCTCTCACCTATCCTCACCGAGCATTCCAACAATGTAAACCTCAACGAGAAACTCTTTGCACGCATCAAAGCTGTATACGAAACTACAGACAAAAGCATGCTTACCAGCGAGCAGCAGCGCCTACTACAGAGCACCTACGACGGCTTTGCACGCAGCGGTGCGAACCTCAGCGAAGAGGACAAAGCCAAATATCGTGAGCTGACCACCGAACTAAGCAAGACAACACTGGCTTTCAGCCAAAACATGCTTAAGGCCACCAACAGCTACACGCTGAACGTGACAGACCAGACTCGTCTGAAAGGTCTTCCCGAATCGGCTCTTGAGGCAGCTGCGCAGACAGCCAAAGAGAAGGGTCAGGAGGGATGGACATTCACTCTGCATGCACCAAGCTATAGTCCGCTGATGATGTACTGCGAAGACCGTGACCTGCGCCACGAACTATACATGGCTTACAACACGCAGAATGTACAGGACAACGAATATAACAACGAGGAGAACGTAAAGAAAATTGCCAATTTGCGTCTGGCCATCGCTCAGCTGCTAGGATACAACAGTCATGCCGACTACGTGCTCGAAAACCGCATGGCCGAGAATGCCGCCAACGTAAACCAACTGCTCGACCAGTTGCTCACCGCTTACCTCCCCGCAGCTAAGGAGGAGGTGAAAGCCGTACAGGAGATAGCAGCACGCACCGAAGGCAAAGATTTTGAATTGATGCCCTGGGACTGGTCGTTCTACTCAGAGAAGTTGCGCAGCGAGAAATATAGCCTCAACGACGAGATGGTACGCCCCTACTTCAAATTGGAGAATGTGACCAAGGGCGTGTTTGGCTTGGCCACTCGCTTGTATGGCATCACCTTCGTTGAGAACAAGGAGATTCCCGTATTCCACCCCGACGTGAAGGCATACGACGTGCTCGACAAGGATGGCAGCTATCTGGCAGTCATCTATACCGACTTCTTCCCAAGAGCAGGTAAGCGCTCTGGAGCCTGGATGACCAATTACAAAGAGCAATATATTAAGAATGGTGTAGACAGCCGTCCTCACGTATCTATCACGATGAACTTCACCAAACCTACTGAGAGCAAGCCCGCGCTACTCACACAGGACGAGGTGGAGACCTTCTTGCACGAGTTTGGCCATGCCCTGCATGGAATCTTTGCTGCTACCAACTATCCCTCGATGGGTGGCACCAACGTATACCGCGACTTTGTGGAACTACCGTCACAGATCATGGAGAATTTCTTGCCTAAGAAGGAGTTCCTCGCAACCTTCGCCTTCCACTACGAAACAGGCGAACTTATTCCCGACGAGCTCATTGAACGTATCGTACGTGCCCAGAACTATAACGCCGCATATATGTGTATCCGTCAGCTCAGCTTCGGACTGCTCGATATGGCTTGGTATTCACGCACCACACCATTTGACGGCGATGTGTTGGCTTATGAACAAGAGGCATGGGCCCCCACTCAGTTGCTTCCCGCTGCCGAAGGCACCAATATGACAACACGCTTCGGACACATCATGTCGGGCGGCTACTCTGCTGGCTACTACAGCTACAAGTGGTCTGAAATGCTCGATGCTGATGCCTTCTCACTTTTCGACAAGATGGGCATCTACAATGAGGCCGTAGCTACATCGTTCCGCAAAAACATCCTTGAAAAAGGAGGTTCAGAGCATCCCAAGGTACTCTACCGCCGTTTCCGCGGACAAGATGCGACTATCGATGCAATGATGAAGCGCGACGGTATCGTAAAATAATCGGAGGCAATTCTGTTGAATGCTAATATCCGACAAACATTCATCACCACATGAAGCAAATGAAGTATTTCAGGTTCACTCTTATCACCCTATGCAGCCTACTCCTAGCAGGCTGCAATAGGGAAGATGACCTGACCGAAATCTTCACAGGCAAAGAATGGCATCTGGTAGGATTCTACAAGACGCACGATTGGGATAACCCCAACGCAGGAGTGACCCTTGAAGACAAGTATAACAGCCGTGGTGACCTATCGGCCTACAACATAACCTTCTTTCCCGACGGCATGGTGGCAGTCACCCTACCCCAAGGTTGCAAGATACAGGGACATTGGGAAGCCGACGGAGTAAGACGCACCTTCAGCATGCATGACTGGAAAGTTGTTTCAGGCGACCCTCGTTCACTTGTGGGCTATGGCAAACTGATGTACGACAACTTACTCAAGGTATCCTACTATCAGGGCGACTCCTACTGCATTCGCTTGTTTGATGACAGCAGAAGATATTTTATGCAATTTGGCGACCTATCAAAATTTCACAACTGACATGACCGAAACAGAGAACAAGAAAGAGATATTCGACAAACGATACATGCGTATGGCCACGATTTGGGCCGAGAACTCCTATTGCGAACGCCGCAAAGTAGGCGCACTCATCGTTAAGGACAAGATGATCATCTCTGATGGCTACAACGGCACGCCGTCGGGGTTTGAAAACATTTGCGAAGACGAGAACAATGTAACCAAGCCCTACGTTCTCCATGCCGAGGCGAATGCCATCACCAAAATCGCCCGCTCCAACAACAACAGCGAGGGAGCAACACTCTATGTCACCGCATCCCCCTGCATCGAGTGCGCCAAGCTCATCATTCAGGCAGGCATCAAGCGTGTAGTATATGGAGAGAAGTACCGACTGACCGACGGAATAGACCTACTGGAACGAGCAGGCGTAACTGTTGAATACCTACCAAACGAAGAAGCATGAAGCGTAGAAATACCGGCGCATACATCGCCATACTCATAGCGCTTGCAGCCAGCACACTGACAGGCTGTATCCATGAGCGTTCCATAAACGCCAACAACAAGATAGATGCATTGCTGCAAGTTATTGAGCAGCAATATGTAGACACTGTAGACATTGACGACATAGTAGAACGCACTCTTCCTAAAGTGTTGGCAGAACTCGACCCTCATTCGGTATACATCCCAGTGCAAAAGGTAGAAGAGTCAAACCAAGAGCTAAAAGGCAGCTTTAGTGGCATTGGCATACAGTTTATGATACAGGCCGATACCATCTACATAAGCAACATCATCCACGGAGGACCATCCGAAAAGGTAGGATTGATGGCAGGCGACCGCATCGTCACCATCGACGACTCGCTCTATGTGGGCGAGAAGATCAGCAACGACGGAGCCATGAAGCGCCTCAAAGGTCCAAAGGGAAGCGAAGTACGCTTGGGCATCAAGCGCTATGGCGAGAAGGAGCTATTGCAATACACCATCAAGCGTGGCAATATCCCCGTCAAGAGCGTAGATGCTACCTATATGATTGATGACCGCTGGTGCTACATTAAGATCAACAAATTTGGAGAAACCACCTACCCAGAGATGTTGATTGCTTTGGCACAAGGCATACAAAAAGGCATGCAAGGCTGCATCATTGACCTCCGCGGCAATACTGGCGGATATATGGGTGCTGCCATACAAATGGTCAACGAATTTCTCCCCAAAGGAGAGATGATTGTCTACACCGAAGGAGAGAACACCCCACGATACGAAGAATATGCCAATGGCGGTGGAAGCTGCCAGAAGATGCCCATCGTGGTGCTCACCGACGAGAGATCAGCTTCGGCCAGCGAAATCTTTGCGGGTGCTATCCAGGACAACGACCGCGGCACGATTATCGGCCGCCGTACCTTCGGCAAAGGCTTGGTACAGCAGCCTATCGAGTTTGAAGACGGATCGGCCATACGCCTTACCATAGCTCGCTATTACACACCTTCGGGACGTTGCATACAAAAGCCCTATACAAACGGACATAGCGAGGAGTACGAACTTGACCTGCTCAACCGCTACGAGCATGGAGAATTCTTCACGCAAGATAGCATCAAGCAAGATGAAAGCACCATTTACAAGACCAAGAATGGACGTACCGTATACGGAGGCGGCGGTATTATGCCCGACATCTTCGTTCCACAAGATACTGCGGGATACACCTCATACTATGCTTCTGTAGCCAAGATGGGACTCTTCACCCAATTTCCGTTCCAATATACCGACCATAACCGTCAGGAGCTGGCCCAGTATACGACGATGGACGAACTACTGCAGTACTTAAAGGGAAAAAATCTGCTCGAAGAATTTGTTCAATATGCCACCAGCAAGGGCATCAAACGCCGCAACAACCTCATCAGCAAATCGCGAGCCGTGATGGAAGACATCCTATATGGCAATATCATATACAACATGCTTGGCATGGAAGAGTATGTAAAATACCTCAACCTGACCGACCCTGCAGTGCTTAAAGCCGTAGAGGTGCTCGACGATGGAAAATCCAGGCCTACGGTTGAGGGTTGATGGTCTATAGTTGAGGGTTTACGGATGATGGATGATGGAAGCACCTTCGTCGCAGGTTAATCGGCTTCGCCTGATTAATCACTCCCTTTGGTCGTTGGTTAAGCTGCTTTGCAGCGGTGAAAGCGCTAAAGCGCGGTGAAAGCACACGTAGTGTGCGGTGAAAGAAGCTTCGCTTCGGTTAAAGTGCCTTTGGCACGGTGAACGATTAACGATGAACGGTGAACGTGGAACGAAAAGAGATAAAATCTGTGGTTATCTGCAAGATCCGTGTCATCCGTGTGCCATAAAAACGTGGAACGATGAACGGTGAACTAAGCCGTGAAACGTCGATTAACCAGCGACGAAGGAGCGATTAACCGTAACCAAAGGTTACTTTAACCGTGCCAACGGCACTTTAACCGGCACCGTAGGTGCATACTCTAAACTCTACACACTAAACTCTAAACACTAAACAAAAAAAACAGGACATGATACAATTTCAATGCGACT
>JAFOYZ010000056.1 GCA_017424485.1 Bacteroidaceae bacterium | reverse complement strand
CGAATACAATGCCGATAAGTATCAGTTTATGCTCAAGACCCTGCTCAAGGAAGATGGCGTAGAAAATTTCATTGCAGCTTCCCTGCTACCCTTCATCTATGATGCTGCCACGGGTACCTACAATTGGGACTCCACACCATTGGGTACCAAGCAGCTAGCGGGCGAAGAGCGTCTCAAGGAGTGTTATCGCCTCATCAAGGCTGCCAACGATAAGCGCCCCCCATCAAGGAGATTTGATATACCGAAGGTGGAACTTGAAAATTAAAAATTGAGAATTGAAACAGGCAGATAGTGTCATCCTGAGCAACGCGAACCTTTGGGTCGACGCCCGAAGGGCCAAAGGCAACTCCTAACTAATAAAAAGCACTTATGAAAAAAATAACCCCCTACCTCCTTTCAGCCCTCTTGCTTGTGGGTTGTTATGAAGACAAAGGAAACTACGACTATACCCTCGACTCGATGAACGAGATCAAGTCTGTCACCTTCACTCCATCGGTAGTGATGACTGCTGAGGGCGAAGTTATCGAGGTGCAGCAAGCCCTGGATGAGCAGAGCTGCACCCGCCGCATCGAGGCTACCGTAGAGCAGACTCTGGCCACCGACCTTGACGACCTTGAGTTCTATTGGTGTAGGAGCTATGTCGACGAGCAAGGCAAGGCGGTCAAGGATACCTTGCGCACGAAGGGGTATATGGAGTTTGATCTTCCCGTGGGCAAGGCCATGTCATACGGCATCTTTTTGCAGATTTATGACCGCACTACCGACCTCTCTCACTATGCCAGCTTCAAGGTGAATACGCGTCCTATATTCAAGAATAGTCTCTTCGTACTCCATGGCAGCGAGGGCGAGCGCCAAGTGGGCAATATCGAAGTCATCGGAGGCGAAACCAAGATTTACACCGATGTGAAGGTTGTCACTCGCGACAACAACCATTATGAGAATGTCTCGGGCCTCGGTTATACCACCTTTATGAATATCCCTGATGACCTTACTCAGATTGGTGTCACCAATACACTGCTCCTCTATGCCAGCCATGGTGAGACCAAGGCATACGATCCTCACGGGATGAATGTGAAGTACACCGCTGAGCAGATATTCAAGCCTGTGAGCGAGACGTTTGCTTATCATCGCACCATTCAGACGGGCGACCCCTCAAACTACACCCAATACAAAGTGGTGCTCACTGAGTCTGGCGAGGTATATGTAGGCAACTACGTGCATGCCCTGTACAAGCCCGGTATGGCCTGTGAAAACAGTGCCGACCTGCCTCATCAGTCCGACTATACCATCACAGCCGCCACCATCACCCACAACCGTTTCTTGTTATGGGATGCCAAGCATGGGCGTTTTCTCTATTCATCCAAAGACGATAATGGATTTGCCATCGATGAGGGCAACTCCATCAAGCCGGGCTTTATTTCGTCGAGTCCGCTGCTCGATGCACATGTACGCTTTGATGGTTTGCAGCATTCACCCACCACGATGACTGCAGTGATGGGCTACATCAACTACCGTGACAACTACGACCAGCAGAATGCCTACTTTATCTTCCGCGACGATGCCAGTGGCGACTACTACCGCTACGAACTCCTGAAGCTCGATATCGGTGATGGAAGCAAGGCCCCCCAGCGTCGCGGTGCCGATGGGGAGGATGATCCCCTCGCAGCCTACAGCATTGTCAGTGAGAAGCGTCTCGTGGGCCTCACCCCCTCTGATATGAGCACCATTACCTACAATGCATGGTTCACCACCTCTAACCTCTTCTTTGCCGAGGGTGGTACCGTATACCGTTACAATGTATCTAATGGCGACAAGTTTGCCGTCTATGAGGCTCCCGAAGGCTATGAGGTGACGAAGATCAAGTTCCGCACCGAGGAGAGTTCGTCTTTCAGCGACGATCTTGGCTTATACCTCAACATTGTGCTCACCGATGGTACTCACGGAGCTGTTGCCGAGATCAAGTTTACCACCGCAGCCGATGTTGATGAAGATTATCCCACGCTCTTCTATGACCGCGACGATGCCGGTCACCGCTGGGGTGAGATCCGAGACATACAGTTTGTATATGACTATATCTATAAAATGATCTATTGATATGAGAAAATCCACACTACTGACACTGATGCTTCTGTGCTCACTCTCCACGGTGACACAGGCTGGTGATATCGTTCTTCAGGGCAAGATTGAGGGTATCAGGAAAGGCCGTCTATACCTGCTTACTCGCTCAGGCGAGCAACTTACCGATACCCTTGGCTACTGCGACTTCAAGCGAGGCAAGTTTGCCCTCCAAGCCACCTCTGCCGAGCCCGTAGTGGCCCAGCTTGTGGTCGAAGGCTTTTCGGGCGGGTTTACCCTCTTTGCCGAGCCCGGTGTCACCTACGAGGCCAACCTCAGCGAGGGCGACAGCTATTACATCCGCGGCGGACGTCTCAACGAAGATTACAACGCCTATCAAGCTAAGGCCGACGAGCTGCATAGGGCGATAGCCGGTCTGCAGAGCCGCTACGACAGTCTGCGTACGGCACGCAAATTCCGCAGCGCGAGCCTTGTCAACGACACCCTGCAGCGCCAACAGAGTGCGCTGCGCGAGCTCACCATGGGATTCCTTGACAGCAACGACAACCTCATAGCTGCCTACACCATCTACTCTAACATCATCATGCGCGAAGCTGCTCTGCGCGATACGCGCACCATGTATGCCTCATTGGGCGAGGGCGCTAAGGCATCACAGTATGGGCGCCTCATCAAGGAACGTATCCTTCGGCTCGAAAAGACCGAGGGTGGTGCTCAAGCTCCAGACTTCACCTTGCCCGACCCTCAGGGCAATCTCGTGACCATGAGTAGCGTAGAGGCAAAAATCAAGATTATCGACTTCTGGGCCAGCTGGTGCGGACCCTGTAGACTCAACAATCCTACCCTCTGCAAGATATATGAGGAGTATCACCCCAAGGGGTTAGAAATTATAGGTGTATCGCTCGATACCAATAAGGCAGCTTGGGAAAAAGCCATCGAGAAAGACGGCCTCAAGTGGATCAACATCTCTTCCCTCAAGGGGTGGAAATGTGAGCTCACCAGTCTTTATAATATCACAGGTGTGCCGGCCATCTTCATCCTCAACGAGAATAATCAGATCATAGCCACGGGTCTCAAAGG
>JAFOYZ010000055.1 GCA_017424485.1 Bacteroidaceae bacterium | reverse complement strand
GGCATACTCATTAGCGATGGCCTCTGGCACTGCAAGTATTGGTATGCGATCTACCGCCTGTTTTCCGACCACAAGGTACTCACCTACGCCTGCTCGGCTGCCGTATTTTCCCAATGGGCCGAAGCATCGTTCCCTACGGCCGGCACGAATATCGCCAATTCCATGAAATCGTTTCAACGCTACTGCAAGGCCAAGTCTGTGGAGTCATGGATTAATGACGGACAGGTCATCAAGGCCAATCGCGTGCTGGCCCGCCGCGTCGTGGAGTGCTTTCTCGATGGACGGGGAGAGTTCAGTGCCGACTTCAGAACCCGCCGCTACTACGACCCCACAAGGTACGAGTAGTGGCTATGGGGTGCCGGTCTGCGGCATTTCTATTGGCTGGCTTTTGGGGCATACATGACCTGCATAGTGGCTACCTCTTGCCTCATCTGCTCACGAAGGGCTGAGGGTTCGATTACCTCTACATCAGCCCCCCACGTCAGGAGAATGGGACGAATAAACATAGCATCGGTGATGTCAATGCTGATGTATCCATAGTTCTTGTCTTCCCTTATGACAGCCTGAGAATAGTGCAGCGGTTCTTGCTGGATGCGCACAAAAGGATATATCTTTGTTCCTGATGTATAGCCTGGTTTCTCTTTGCGCACTTTGAGCACCACCTTCTCTTTTTTTCTTGAGCAAGTGCGGAAACCATGATATGTCATCTGCTCCTTGAAGGGATCATCCGTATAGTCAACTCCAGAGGGTGTATAAGGAATGTCGCTGTCAGTAATCTGTTTGATACGACTGAGCACCAGATTGACGTAGGCAGGGGGAAATTGCTTGCTCTCGCTCATGCCATAGACCATCCACTTCCGGCCGACACGGCGTAAGTATTCTGGAGAGAAGATCAATTCATCAGTCTGTCCTCCCAGAGCGTTGGGCAGGTAAGTGATTTTTAGAGCTTTCTTACCCAGAATAGATTTGGCAAGGAGCAAGATATTTCTCTGCTCTCTCAGCAACTCTCTCTTCTTATCCTCATCTTTTCCTATGTAAAGTGAATCCTCGATGGAGATGAACTTTTCAGGCAGTTCGTTTTTTGACTTCTTAGGCTTCTTTTCGTCCTTGTCCTTGTCTTCGTCCTTGTCGAGAAGCCAATTCTGGATCTGATTGAGGACAGCATAGTTGATATTTCCCCTTACGAATTCGATAACCTTTCCAGGAATCATGTTACGGCGGCCTCTATTTACATACAGGTCATAGATACCAGAGAAAGCAACAATGTTGTTGTCAATCCTCTCGATATCTTTCTCGTCATCTATCTCACCTAATTCTTGAGCTTCTTCAAGAATTAGGCGTAGGCGACGGATATGGTTCCCGTACAAATCGCTTTCATCAGTAAGTCGTTTTTCACCGGTCCCTTGTCGCAATCCATTGACCAATTCCAGTAACTCTTCTAACGATTGGGGTGTACCCGAATCAAGAGCTTTGCAAATTGCCAACATCTCTTCACGGGTATTCATCTTCTTTGATCCTGCAGTTCTTGCCATATTCGCCCAGATTATCTAGTTATTGACTACGGCAAAGTTAGTCTATTGTTTTTGTTTATGCAAGCGGGGAGCATGATTATTTGCTCCATTCCTCTGCGTCCTTTTCCTTGCAATAGCCGAACACCGATGGAGAGATTCTCAACTGCGGCCAGTAGGTTGCTATCTCATTTTCCATATCTGAGTAGTACTCTTCCCGGTTGGTAACAAAAGTTTGTTTCATGAACATATTCTCGAAGATATCCTCGGTAATGACATTCCCCTGAAAGATGTGTGACTCGCAAGAATCTATCGGGCTGCAACTTCCGCCCATCCATACCTGTCTGTCGCCCAGTGGGGTGGCGTAGACATATTCTATGCGGCAGTCATGCCCCCATTCCGGATGAGGAACGGTGACTACACGGATCTGCTCAACCTGGTTGATGCATTCGTTATCGAGTATCCAAGTGGGTACCTGTGGCGCGTAAGCGTGGATGTGTAATATCTCTTTTTTCATTGTTCTGTGTGTTTTTGATGTCGCTGTAAAGTTAGTTTGTTATTTCTAATGTCATGTCAATTTAACCTGTTTTTTTACGTACTCATGTATGTCTCGCTCCATATACCGTGGACCAATCTGTTCCAATTGGTCATAATGCTGACAGGCCACTTGCAACACTTCTAACAGGCTGGTCGGGTACTCCTCTCTGCCCATTCCTTCGATTGGCACTCTACCGGGCGTGCGGTTTATGATAAGGTTGTCTAAATCACGTCCAAGCCACTGAGTATCAGACTCCCACATATCATCTTCGTTAATCGGGTAGCAGTCAGCCCCCCCATCGTAGACAACGATATGCCGTATTCTCAAGTGTGGATAGCCTACTATCTGTAGTAGCTCTTTAATCAGTATTTCTGCTCTATCAAGGAGGTATACTGGTGATACAAAATGCGTTGATTCAGTGAAGTATAAGGGCTCCTCGTCAGCAAACATTTCTTCATCGACGAGGACTGCACTTTTTACAGGTATTACCCCTGCCAATACGAGTGCCCCCGCGCCGTCCCGGTAGCAGTGGATATTGTGTTTACGGCTGATACAACGCACATAGCTGTCTGCTGTAAAGTATTTCTTAATATGCTCGTCTGGAGTGTCGTCTACATCGGTAGGCAGTACCAACTTCTTGGTTGTTCCACCCAGCGCGTAAAATATTGATTCTGAAGAGCCAAGGCTCAGGCAAACCTCCTCAGCCAATCCTGCCGGGGATAAGCATAACAGTGACGATTGACGACCCTTCCCCAAGGAGAGCAGGTCATAGAGCATACTGCTCATCATGCTAAGGTGTATTCTCTCTTCATCGCTTGTTTTAGGATACTTCCTATAGAGAGCACGAATTTCACGTAATAGCATCTCGTCTTCACCTCTGTAGCGCACAGATTTAGTACAGAACTCTATGGCCTTCTTTGCCTCACCTGCCTGTAGCATTTTGAGGGTGTTGTTGATTAGTCTTTTCATATAGTGCGTATGTCTTTATCGTGAAACATTGAATCCTATGATATTTTTCCGCTGTTGAGTGGTAAGATTCCTTACTGGGTTCTCGGTGGGGATGTCGGCTGCCTCTATCTTGCTCAGCATGTCTACATCGTCAAAGTCGCCTGTGGCGGCTATGCGCTGACCCATGTTGGGCAGGATGCTGTTCTCTATCAGGGTCTTCACATACCGACCGTTGCCAAAGTTGGGTACTGCCACCGCTTCGTCGAAGAGGCGCTGCAGCAGTCGCTTGGCCTCGTCGTCTATGCTATATCGGTTGGTGTCGAAGTATAGCATGGCTATGTCCATCAGTTCTGCCGGGGTATAGTCGGGGAACTCATAGCGGATGGGGAAGCGTGAATTCAAGCCTGGGTTGCTGTTCATGAGCGCCTCCATCTTATCGGTGTATCCAGCCATAATGACAATCAGGTCATTGTCTGGCTCGGAAAGTATAGTCATTAGTGTATCAATGGCATGGCGCCCGAAATCGCGGTCTCCCTCCCCACCGCGCGGCATGAGTGAGTAGGCTTCGTCGATAAACAAAATGCCGCCTTTGGCTTTGTCGATAAGGTCTTTCGTGCGCTTCTCCGTTTCCCCTATGTACTGCCCAAGCATACTTTCCCTATTTGCTTCAATGACGTGTCCCTTGCTTAGGATCCCAATCTCCCGTAAAATGCTTCCCATGATTCTGGCCACAGTGGTTTTCCCAGAGCCTGGGTTGCCGCTGAATATCATGTTCATAATTCGGTTCCCTGCGGGCAGACCGGCTTTCTTGCGTGCCTGCATCAGCGTCACGTAATGGAGATTGCGCTTTATATCGGTCTTCAAAGCCGTGAGCCCGATGAGCGACTCCAGCTGGGCCATACTGTCCGATACCGGCTGTATGGTCATCTTCTTGGCCTCCTTGTTGCTGACTCTGGAGGCCTGCTTGCCCTTGACCTCTTTCCTGTCGATGGCAAACTCCATGGAGTGCTGTTCCTTACCCATGAAGTAGGTGGTGGCGGTGTAGGTGCCTACCGGGAGGGTAGGTATATCCATGAAGCATTGCATGGCCAAATAGTTCTCTTCGGTGTGCCCGTCCGGGTCGGTTACCGTGAGCAAGTTGCCTATGTGGCTGTACACGATGGTGCCGCTCTCGTCCGTCACGATGACCTCATACTCCAGTCTGTCTTCCCACTCCTCGAATACATGTTTCCACGGGTTGTTGCACAGGGCGCCTATACCGACCTCTCTTCGCTCGCCCTGCTTGAAGGTGGTGTACTCGTTGTGCTCAGGTGCCAGCGTGAAGCTCCCTCTCTCGAATCTCAGGCGGAGCATCTCGGGAGCGAAGTCGCAGATGGTGAGGTAGTATACAGCCTGATATTCGTCGCTGATGCCGGCATAGATATTGATAAACAATTGCTTGCCTATGAAGGGCTTCAGACCGCGTGGGGCGTGTATCTGTATGTATACGTCAGCAGGGCCGCATTGTATGAGTTCGCTCTCGAAGCAGCCTGAGTAGTCATTCCCGATGCCCATTGACACGCCTACGCGGTGCTCACGCTTCCAGGCGCTGACGAACTTCTTCATGCTTATGCTTGGTCGGCGGCATTCCACTTTTATATAGATGCTGTCTCCCTCGTGTGTAGAGAATATGTGTCTTGCGCTACAGTGCCTAGGATATTCGCGTAGCGTCGCAGCGTCCATCATGGCACCTACGGCAATGAGGTCATAGCGGTCGTCGCTCACCTTGCCGATGTTATGCTCAAGGGTATACTCTCGATAAATCTCTTCGAGCACATTCTCTGTCTTCTTGGTTCTCTTGGTCTCTTTCATAGTCTTGTCCTCTTATGTTTCCGTTGGCGAAATTACTGTATACTTTCCGTTCGTCTCAGGATAATTTAAAAATCCCGTATTCAGCGATGCATTTTTTCGTAGCATGGAGTTATGGAGTTAATGGAGTTACTTTTTAAACCTTTTCTGGGGGAAAAAATAAATAATTCTTACTATATATAGTAGACGATAATTATTTATTTTCTTTCCGAAAAAGTTTCATTTTTGCCTCCATTAACTCCATAACTCCATACTTTCGGGTATCATTGCGAGTCATCATTGCTGCTGTTGAGGGCATCGAGCCGCTGGCGGTTCTTGATGTCGTCGCCCGTGAGGACGATCACGTTCCCCCCGTTGGCCTTCATGGTCTTCTTGCCGGTAAATCCCATCCGTGCCATGGCACGGCCCACCTTGCGCTTGTCGAGCGGGGTGCGTATGCTGTGGCCTATAAGCTCGATGATGCGGGTGGTGGTGAGGAACTCGCCCGTCTCGTTCTCGCCGGGACGCGCAGGTAGGTATAGATGAGTTCCTCCTCGATGGTGAGTTCCTCGAACTGGCGGTGATGCAGGGCCAGCTCGGCATCGTCGGCCTGCAGGGCACAGCGGTAGCCGTGGGTGGTCACTTGCAGCGATGAGTCGCCGCCTATAAGTGCAGCCAGGTGAGCGAGGCTGTCGGGGATGGGGCACTGGTCGGTGAAGCCCCGGAAGGTATCGAGTGTATACATGGGAGGGAAGAGTTAAGAGTTATGAGTTATGAATTGTGAATTAAAGAGGGCATGGGCAGGCAGGCAAAATCGGGTGTACCCTTTGGAAAAATTTGGTATACCCGATGCAGAAATTGGGCAAGCCCTCTACAGAAATCGGGTACACCTAATCTCAGTGCCGGGACTACCGATGACGGTGACGATGATGCTGATGAAAGCAATGGCAACGATGCCGATGACGGGGCGGATAAGGGGCAGGAAGGTCTCATAGCAATATAGATTAAAGGGTTACTGAATGGCTGTCAATGCCTCCCCGCAGGTCGCGCCCGAGGGACAGCATTCACATTACAAAGATAATGCACCAGCCCCCTCATTCATATACCCAAGGGCAACATTTGCAGCACATGGTTACAGAGAGTAGCCATTACCCACCGTTATGGTTATAGAGAATAACCATGTGTGAAAATAAGTGGAAAAAATTTGGCGAGGCCAGAATAACTCCGCACCTTTGCACGCCTTTTTCGAGGGGAGCAAGAATAGCCAAAAAGGATTTTTAATTTTTCCTCGGACGGATCATCTGCAGTGCTTACCTTTGCCAAAGAAAAACGAACAGAGATTGTATAAACGAAACATCAACCATTAAAAACATTACAGCTATGACAGACTTAGACTTCATCATCCGCGCTATGGATTTCGGAATGCGTGCCCCCCTGTGTACATCATCTATTCCCGGATTTGACTTTCATTATGTGGTGAGCGACCCTGGGTTTGTGGCATCCCGTATGCTCGATGTCCTGGAGCCGGACTCAGCTGATTACCAGCACGTAAACGGTTTCCTGGGAATATGGAAGGATAGCAGCAGAAGGAATTCTGCAGCAGACTATCTGTCTGAACACTTGGACGCTTGCAAACATTTGGTCGTATTGGAGGTAGCACTCATAGCCTATAAGAGTGACGAGAACACTGCGAACATGGCCATGATAATGCTCCTCGAGTATGTGAAGAGCGGGTACCCCACCTTCCCCTTGCAGTTGATAGCGTTGTCCCTTATCATCGAGTGGACCATCACCTATAGCCGTTCAGTGTTGCATGTCTGCGATCTGGTGATGATGATGGCGGAGAATAAGGAGAGCGACCTCTTCTGTCTCCTGCAGTGTGCCCGCTTCTACGTCTATATGGGCGATTTTGAGGAGGCGAAAGACCGCTATATGTTCATCATATACAATACCCCCCAGATGAGCTGCGATATAATGGTCAAAGCCCTTGCCCGACGCGAGATAAGGCAGATCATGAAAGAGATTCCCGAAAAGCTGGCCACCGTCCTGGATCTGCAGGATGACGCGTTTTGCAATCCTTATATAGTGGCGGAGGATTGATAATACGGCAGAATCCAATAATAGACGGAAGTCAGGCTGTCCTTAAGGACAGCCTGACTTCCGTTTTACTTGATTTCTACAGACTTCAACCGCTTGGGCAACTCGCGTTGCACACGTTTCATTACTTCGCGTATGCACATCGCGAGGGTCTGCTTGTAACTCTTTCCGATGGGTGTCAACACCTTTATGTCATCGGGCGCATACTCCAGCAGTTGCTCCTGAGTGGCATTGTTATATACACGCAGCGTTATCTTACAGTAGCAGGTGTTAAGGTCGGTGATACCGGTAGATACCACTTCGTCAATCTCAAGGCCTGTAGAGAGGTCGATGAAGCAGGTAGCTGCATCAATTTCCTCAGTCAGTGTGAACCCGTTCTTTGTAAGCAAGTTACGCACCTGGCGCTCTATACCTTCAAGGTCGTGGTCCTTGTTGACGTAGAAGAACGCAGTTACGGGAGTTTGTTTTTTTGTAGAGTCAACAACGAGAGTCTCTTCAGCAAAAGCTGTATGGGAAACAGCCAACATACATATGGCAAATAAAAATTGGCGTATCATAATTGTTTGATAAATAGGTAATATATTACATTATTGTCAGCATGATGCTATTCCCGTCAATGCGTACACCTGTAGCGGTATCCAGTTCTACTCCTAGTGAACTTAGATGCTCGCGTAGTCCGTTGGCAAACTTGCTTGTAGTCATCTTAAGTCCCTCTTTGTCTGTTCTAGGGATGATGATACGGTCAAACCAAGCCTCCTCGGCGACCTCGCCCCGTTGGTTATAATCGCCTTGATAAGCATTATGGTCAAGCCAGTTGCGTACGTTATCGACGATACGCTTTCCGTTGTTGCATTCATCGAATACAGTGGCAGTGCTACTACCGTCAACGGTAATCTTCAGTGTGGCGTTGATGGGCATAGCGTAGTTCTTTTCTATCAGACTCAGAAAATCGGGTAGTTGGTCTTGGACGGCATAGGCACATAGCTGGTCGGTCGATTCAGTCTTGAAACGATTAGTCCACCCTCTTTTTGATGCCCATATGATACCAGTAGAGGTCTCGCGTGCCTCCATGATAAGTGCGATACGTGTACCTTCGGTAGTAACATCTTTCTGTAATTCTACGATGACATAGACATCGGCTCCTGAGGTGAGCAGTAGTTGTTTGTCGTTTGAGCTGGCTGCGCCGATATTGTCGTCGTATTGCTCTCCACGTTTTCCTGCCTCTATCAGACCTTTAAGGTCTATGGTCTTGATTCCTAATTTTTCAAATCCGTCCTTTACGGCACTGATAGCTACACGCTTGTCAAAGTCGTGGTCAATAATAGCCTCGTAGCCCTCGCCTTCTCTCCTATACGGTACGACCATTATGGTGGGCTTGGGAGCAGTGTTGGTTTTGCCCCCCACGACTCCTAACATATTGCTTGTGCTTTTCTGTACATCGTTAATCAGTTGCTGTATGCGGATGGTGACACGGAATGTACCCTGATATACATCCCCGACCTTTTCGAGGCGTCCTATCCGTTGGCTTTCTGCCTCATATATCTTATAGCGGGCTTGGCGGTTGAAGAAACTATTGGTATAGGTCTTGTTCTCGTTCTTCACTAGAGGCTTGCCCTCATGAATGCCTTCGACTCCTTGGAACAGTAATGCATAGATGAGAGATTTCGTGGCATTTGCCTCTACCTCGCTGCGATCTGTCCCTATACCTGCTGTCGTGAATACGGCTAATGTTCCTTGATGCTCTTCCAATGATACAATCTGTAGGAAATCCTCAGCACTTACTTGAGCTGATAAATGATTGTCAGCAGCCAGAACCAGTAACATGCTCAATGTTAGCAAAAGGTGTTTCATAAGTATTGTTTAATTAGAATGAAATGATTGGTGACTTGGTAGAACGTACGGTAAGGGGTGTGGCGTTGGAATCCTCTGCAGCCAGAGACTGATACTCCTCCATAGCCTCATATACTTCTTTGCCGCCTTTGGTGACTACACAGAATGCTAAAGCAGGGTCATCCTCGAACACCTCTTTTACCTTCATGCGGCCTATCTCTTGGGATATGGTGCGTCCGGCACGCACCTGAGAAGCTCTGATGCTGAAGTAGTCGCCTACCTTAACTCCTAGTCCGGTTCCAATATTAATGTAGAAAGATATGAGCTTACCCTTCTTTACCTCATAGTCTTCAGCAATAACCTCACCTTCCAAAGGTAATTCCTCTATTAGTAAATTTTTGATGTCGCTACCAATGTTATTCCATGCAGCTTTAACTGCATCCTCTTTTGAAGAATAGGTGCTGAACTGGTTGAGCAACTTCCCTCCAGTACCACCTATCAACGATTGAGTGGTAGCCCCGTGAGAGAATGTGCGTGATATTACATCTTCTGATTTAGTTGCATCTGTCATAGTTATTGTATACTCTATATTGTAAGTATACCGTGTCTTTCCTTCTACCATTTCCGAATCTATGGAATAAGCTATCAGCGCACCGCGTAGGATATAGTTGTTGGCCTTAATTCCAATTGCCTCTTTACGCGCCAGTTCATCATGTAACGCAGATGCATCGGAGCGGCGTTCGGCCTCTTCGCTGAGCGATGTTTGTGTATCGGCATCTAGAAGATTGAAACGGTCGGATACATCTAAAGCACTGATGACCAATGTGCGAAATAAGTCACAGTCATTTTGGGACATGCCATTAGCAAGCTCGAAGTGCTCAATATATACACGTGGTTTCTTTACTGTCGTGTTTTGAGCAAAGGACGTTACCGCGAATATGGTTGCTATGCACATGGTATAAATGGCACGTCTTATTGTTATAGTCTTCATACTCTTATTGATAGGGGGATTATAATTTAGTACTAACTTATTTATTACCTTTCTCTTCGGCTATCTTATAATACTTATGGGCCATCGATGCATTGGCTGGTATATTACCACAACCGTTCTCGTAGATAACACCTATCATATAGTTCGCTTTCGCACTATTAGATGCCTTGAATTTCTTGATTGCCTCAAGTCCCTCTCCTGCATTATAGGCAGCCATGCCCGCCTCGTAGTTGGCATCAACCTTGGGCTGTGGCTTGGGCGTGGGTGGTTGTACAGGAGGTGGAGTTTTATCACCAGGCCCCTGACCAGGCTCTTCCTGCTCTTCTTTTTCATTGATGGGGTCTGACTTGTCACCTGATTCTTTTTCACTCTTAGGGCCATCGACCTGCTCCTTGTCTATAACCACCTCCACATTTTGCTCTACCGACGAACCTTTGCCAAGCAGGAAATATGCTCCCATGATGATAATGACAACTAAAAGTAGAAATACCCATTTGCTGCTACTACCATTACTACTATCTCCTTTCTTTGTCTGCTCAGCTCTATGGGGATTAGCAAGAGATGAAGGCTCTTTTTCTGGAGATCCAGTAGAAGTCGTGGTAGGCGTAGCGGGTGAGTTCGTGTTTTCTGTGTTCTCGCCTGAGACTTTGTTTCCAGTATTATCGCCACCAAAAGATATTCCGCCGATATTACCGCCACTAATATGTATATGGTATTCTGGGGCACCTTCGCTCTTGAGCACATTCGCCCCCCCCTGTTGAGGTGGGTTGGAGTTTAATTTTTTATCAATCTCAGATAGCTTCTCCTTGACCTCTTTTACATCATCTGAGGTCTCTTTCGTATGCCAAGCAGCCCTAACCATAGAATCCTCAATCTCATTGAAAGAGTCTTCTATACGATGGGTTGTATCCTTAAGATCCGCAGCGGTCTTCTTGATTACCGTGGTATCCTCCTTGATTGTTGCAGTATCCTCCTTGATATTATCGGTAGTTTCAACCAGCCTATCCAGCTTAGGGTCAATCCGTTTCATAATACTCTTGGTGATTTCGGCCGGAAGATCCATCTCCTTGATACCACTGATGACTCCCTCTGTAATCTTTTCGGGTTGCTCGCCTAAGGCTTGGCTTATTCCTTTCAATTGTTCGGAGAATTCGTCAATATGCTCCTGTACGTTGGATTTTTCTTTGCCCAAGATTTCCACCTTATCCAACACGGCAAGTAGCAAGGATTTGATAGAACGGGCGTCTGTCTCATCACCGTTCATCAAGCGGGCGATATTGGCAATGCTCCCCTCCATACTATCAAGACGGACACCTACATTGAACTTTTCCCCTATATATGCTGTTAGGTATTCTGCAAACTTAGTGTTTAGGTGGAAGGCGGGATTGGGATTCTTATCAAGGATTACCTTAATGTCGGCGCAGTTCCAACGTAGCGTCCATGGATTTTGCGAATTCAAATTAGCATTATCCTCTTGATTCCCAGGGCTCCAATTCCATGAATATTTTTGGTAGTTTTCAAGTTCAACTGTATTGCTCCTGGTGGATTTTGTAACTTTCCCAACCTTTTCTAGTTCACTCGGATTCTGTTTCCTTGGTTTTAATATTATCAGAGTCCCATCACTATTGAAAATAAAGTCTGGAACTAAGGTTTTGGGGGCCTTAAATGTATTTGTTTTATAATTGGCTACATAAAATGCTCCAATATAGGTGTGTATAATCAATCTTATAGTACGTCCCCACGACTCTTCGCCAATGAGATTCTGAATATGGTGTATATCAAGGTTTCTTATGGTTCGAAGCATGTGCAGTGAATTGGCATAATCTTTTACATCATTGTCTATGATTTCCTTGAAACACAAAATATTCGTATTGAATAAATCATCTGATGAACTTCTACCTAATTTTCGCTTTATGCTTTCTATATCCTTACCGAAATGAGCAAAAATCCGTTCAATAAAGGTTTCCCCATATTTTAAGCAGTAACTAATGTCAGATTGGCCATTTACATCAGACAAGCACCAAGACAACGCGTTGAGCATAATCTCTGCGAGTTCCTCGTTCTCTTCTTTGCGCAAGAACTCGAAAAATTGTTCTATGGCAATTACTATATTCTTATCATAAGGACTACATGAGAATCCATAATTCTTTTTTGAATAATCCGTAGGCGCTATCTTGTCGCGACACTTGTTTAGGTCTTGTTGCTCAGCTTCAGTTAGGGCTTCCCGACTCTTTTTTTCCTCTAACTCCTTTTTTCGCGCTTCTATTCGTTCGTATTTTTTTCGTTTTATCTGGTAATCTGTTTTAAGAACTGTTTGAAGATATCCATAATAATCCTCTGAATCATTAAAGTCTACTTTTGTAAGGAAACTCTTCAATTCATCAAAATAGAATGTCCGATAGATAGCTTCATAGCGCTCCAGTTTTTCCAATATAGCCTCACGACTAAGCACAGGCACATCATTCTTGCTTTCGTCTTCAGCGCCATCATTACCATCTCCTTGGCCTTCTAGATTAGAATCTTCATCGTCGTTGTTGCCGGTCTTGTCTTCGTCTGAGATTGGAGTGGGGGAAGATGCACCGTCTTCGTTCGCTCCAACGGTTTGGGAACCTGTTTGCCTTTCCCCTTTTGGCGACTTGGCATTGTCTTCCCTTGAAGTCTCTTCATCCACATCTGCAACCTTCTCTGGTATATCTATAGGCTTTGCTTCAGGATCAATAGGGGTCGATTCTGTGTTTAATTCAGGGTTGGGAGTGATACCACCCTCAGTCTTTTTTTCATTTTCGTTCAGTTTCTGGTTCCCTTCTCCTTGATTCGGTTCGGGAATATCAGCATTCCCACCCTTTCGAGTTTGCTTGTCCTCAATTGGTGTTTCTGGCTTGTTTTCTTGTCCCCCCTTCATCCCCTCTGAGGTATTGCTGTTCGAGCTGCTGTTCGAAGACGCAGGCGACTTTGGAGTAGCGTCCTTAATCTCAATCTTGTTCAAGATAAAGCACAAGCCTACATAGGTATTCAGCAGGAAGGCGTTAATAGTATCCTTCTTTAGCGATTCGTCAATTGATGCTGAAATGTGAATGTTATTCGAAACCTTAAGCGCACTGTTATAGTAGCTAGCGCAATAGTCAAGGAAATTCTTTCCTGCAATTGGGATATCAAGTGTATTGTCATTATCTAATACTGTGCCAATGGCTTGAGACCATGATTGAGCCTGTTCTATTCCTTTATCGTTTGTATATGTTCCTCTTTCAATCTTAAACTTCCCAGCAATCACTTTAAAGATATCCGCTCCGTTGCTATAGCTTTTGATACTCCCATCGCAGATACTTTTTATGTATCCTGCTAGTTTCTCGTTCTCTTGTAATAAAGAAATGAATAGTTCTATCGCATAATTGAAATCTTGACCGCTCCATTTATAATGCTGGCAAGGAAATGAAAATCCAAAAACCTTCTCTTTCTTTTTGCCGGGGACAAAATTAATCAACGTGTTATAATTCCCTTTCTTAGTGAAGTAAGCACCCTTTTCAATAAAAGTTTTGAGGCGGTTCTTAAAATCGTCTGATTCCAAATAGGATTTTATATTATCTATATCTCCCATAAATCAATAAATTGTGGTTTTGATAGTTCTAATTTGCAAAGATAATTCTTTTGTTAATTTTCCCAAAGGATTCTTATAGGATTTTCATATTCCGGAAATGGACTCCAAGGAAAACCAAGGTGCTTTGTTGAAAGCTCCTGCCCTGCATGGGCAAGAGCTCTTTGGATGACTTAGAAGCTAACGCCGAAAGTGAGTGCTGGCATAGTGTCGAAGCCTGTCATCGGCGAATCCAGGTCCCATTCGGGCAGGTAGGCCTCTACATTGGGCTTGACAACCTGCATACCTAAGCCTACTCGTGCATTACCGTAGGTGATGCCAACTTGACAAGACAAGAGCCAAGCGGTAGTCTGGTAGCTGTCGAGAGCCAACTGAGCGCCGAGGTCTATGCCCAAGAAGCCGCTGAACTTCTCTGTGAATGCCGTGCATGCTCCTCCTCGCACAAAAACGGGTAGTGAGTGGGAATCGTTCACGCGGCAGTTGCCTCCCTCGCTGAACTCGAGTTGCAGGCTCTTAAGCCCTATGCCGCCACCCAAATAGAAGCCACCGCGGAATTGGTGTACAGCAGCAACGTTTATCCCCACAGCGCTTCTTGTTTGCAGCATAGCTCCATTCATCCCTGCCTCAAACATACCAAAGGGCGAGTATGCACCATCAATCTCGAAACGGAGACCAGGCTTGGCAGCCTCGTTCAGGACGGTCTCGTGGTAGAGGTGGAAGGTGCTATCCTTAAGGATGGCTTGCATAGCGTCAATGGTGAGTGGAGCTGTGTGCAATCCCACCAGGCTTCCTGGCTCTATGCCTGACTTTACCATCTCTATCTGCTTCAGATTGAGTGCAGAGATGTCTACGTAGGCGTATTGTGCACTGGCAGTAAAGTTGCTTGTAAGGAATACGATCGCTATCAACATGATAGAAAATAAGTTTTTCATAATAGTTTTTTTTAATGGTTAATAAATAGGTTTGTGTGATTGTAACTTGTTTTTCTTGTGCAAAAGTATAGGTAAAATTTCCACTGATTTAGGAGAATTCAAAAATCCTCATCCGCATTCGAACATTAAATCGTAGAAGGTATTAATAATCATCCCAGCCATCGTAATAATCGTCCTCATAATACAATGAACACTCTCTTCTCAGCAATGATAAGCGAACAAGGTGTAGCGCATCGTCTTTGGCCTCATTCTTTTTGTATGGTTCAAATCTGCTGAATGTAATGACAGGGTAAATATTATACCAGTCATCGTATGCAAAGAGAGCATCGGTAACCCCTAAAAGCCACGGGTCAAATGGGCTTCTTCGAAATCGCACAATGGTATATAAGGTATCTTTATACAGGAAGCTGCTTTTGCACTCCATTTCGAAAAGCACAAAGTCTGAATTCTCATGAATCCATAGTTTCATAGCTTTAATTGCTCTTTGTTCGCGTGATGTCATAGTCCTTAATTGTTGGAGGTTTGTGTTTGTCTTATTTGTTACGACAAAATTATAGGTAAAACTTCAGCAGATTCAGGAGAATTCAAAAATCCTTTTTTAGGGGGGGGCTTTTCCGAACTAGTTCCACGCCACTACACATTACAAGGTCCCTCCAGAGCAGGCTATCCACACAAAAGAAGTGGCCTCAGAGGAAGGTCTGAGGCCACTTCTATAGAAATACAACTAGAAGATCAAACTACCATTCCATCGCATAGATGTATGGTGCGATCAGTAGTGGCAGCCAACGATTCGTCGTGGGTGACGATGATGAAGGTTTGCCCCAAGTCACGACGAAGGTCGAAGAAGAGTTGATGCAGTTCTGCCTTATTCTGCGTATCAAGACTACCCGAAGGTTCGTCGGCAAGTATCACCTGCGGACGGTTCACAAGGGAACGAGCCACAGCTACGCGCTGTTTCTCGCCGCCAGAGAGTTCGGCAGGCTTATGGGTAGCACGGTCGGTGAGGCCCAAGAAATCGAGCATCTCCATCGCACGGCGTCGGGCATCAGCCATTGAGTCACCTTTAATGAGGGCAGGCATCATCACATTCTCCACAGCAGAGAACTCGGGCAAAAGCTGGTGAAACTGAAACACGAAACCGATATGTTCGTTACGGAAGGCCGAGAGTTGCTTCTCATTATAATGCGACACGTCAACGCCACCGAACAGTACAAGCCCGCTATCTGCACGGTCGAGCGTACCGATGATTTGCAACAGGGTGGTCTTACCAGCCCCGCTAGGACCTACGATGCTGACTATCTCGCCCTGATTGATGGAAAGATCAATACCTTTAAGCACTTGTAGCGAGCCGAAGCTCTTGCGTATATCGTGAAGCTGTATCATTGGAGTTGTGATTTATGAGTTGGATTCATAGATGGCGAATAACATATTCGGCGAGGTAACACCCAAACACGGCAGGCATATAGCTGACGGTACCTGCTGTGGACTTCTTGTTACGTTCATCGTCAACGGTGATGACGGCTTGGCGATCGGCCTGCTCAGTGGAGAACACTACAGGAAGCGACTTACGTATGCCAGCCTTCTTCAGACGTGTACGTACTGCTTTGGCCAGACCACAATGGTAGGTGTCCCACAGGTCGGCAAAGCGTATCTGCGTAATATCACTCTTGGCACCTGCACCCATGCTGCTCACGATGGGTATGCCCCGGCGCATAGCCTCTGCTATCAAGGCACACTTAGGAGCAATAGTGTCAATGGCATCAACGATAAACGAATAATCAGAACCTTCGCAATCTTCTCCATCGAGTGAAGGAGCGAGTATAAAACTTGTAATATCTTCCTCTGTCAGATACCTCTCCAACGCATGCAGACGTATACCAGGATTGATGTCGCGGAAGCGCTCGGCCAGCACCTCCACTTTGGGACGGCCGATAGTGCTATGCGTAGCTGGCAACTGGCGATTGATGTTGCTGGGCTGCACGGTATCGGCATCCACAATGGTCATTTCTCCCACACCTGCACGACACAACATCTCGGCTGCATAAGCACCTACACCTCCAACTCCCACGACTAGCACATGAGCCTCGTGCAAGCGCTTCATCTTCTCCTCACCCAATAGTAATGAGGTACGCTCAGTCCACACGGTCTCCATCGGTTTGTTCTTTAGCGGTTTTGTTCTTCAAATTAAAAATATTTTCAGCCATCGGATTGTGACTGATAGGCAAGGGCTGTACGAAGGACAGTTCGTGTGCCTGGCCGAACTGCTCGGGATATATAATCATCAAGCTATTGTTGGAGAAGTGGCGCACCAGCTGCGAGGGCAGATTATCAAAAGCCGGTTGCCAAGATATGCCACCACGACGTGCACTGACGAGCACAAAGAGGTGATCGTAGCTCAAATGTTGCGTCACGATAAGCAAATCGTTCCAATCGTCGAGCGCAGCAAACGACACACGTGCACTCTGATGACGATTCGCAATATATGCCTGCAAAAGGCTTATGGTATCAGTGTGGGCATGGAAGTCAATACGGCATCCCAACTGCTCACCCATGCGACTTATACGCTCCACCCACTGGTAAAACCCAGCTTCCAGTTCAGCCTGTTGTGGTACTGCCACAATGATACGATGCACCACATTCACAGGCATCAGGTAATTGACTATAATAACCTGCCTATTGGTACGTGCCAATAGTTCCGATGCCACAGTACCCAAATACGAGTCGCTCATCTTGCGCTTGTGATGAAGGCCCAGCAAGAGTTCCGATGCCTCGAACTCCTTCATCGAATGCATGATACTACCCACGACATTCACTCCCACACGATTGTAGGTAGAGAGTTGTACATCAGCGGCAGCTGCAGCCTTGGCCGCACGTTCCAAATTCTGTTTACCCAACTTTTTCTGTTGGTCTACATGCTCATTATCGAGACACACCTGCAAGGCTATGAGTTCGTTCTTCTTCTGAGGATTACTCATCATTACAGCCGTATCTATAAGTGCCTCTACACTCTCGGGATTATTGAGCGCCACTAGAATCTTCTCGTTTGTATCCTTGTTATTGCCAAGCGTTTGACTCTCCGAAAGGGCAATCTCACGAGCTGCACGATCGGTCACCATAGAACTTATAATGCAACTCACAAGAATCATCAATACCACACCATTAAGCACGTCATCATTGATAAGGAATATGCCTGGAGCTATCTCGAGTTGAGTGCCAACCATAATCATAGCCAAGGCACCGGCCGCATGCGCGTTGCTCAAGCCAAAGAGCATACGCCTCTCTGATGTCTTCATGCGCAACACCTGTTGCGTCAACCAAGCACCTACCCACTTGGTTATAGTAGCCGTTAGCACCATCACTACCACTACAAAGAGAGCCTCCTTATGATCAAAAAGGCTACGCACATTGATGAGCATACCTACACTGATAAGGAAATAGGGAATAAAGAGAGCATTACCCACAAACTCAATACGATTCATCAATGGTGACACATGAGGTATATAGCGGTTGAGCACCAATCCAGCCAAGAAGGCACCAAACAATCCCTCTAAACCGGCGAGTTCTGACATCGCAGCACTCCATATCAACAGCACTAGTACGAAGGTGAATTGAGTCACATTGTCACTGTACTTCTTAAAAAAGTAGCGTGTAAACCGTGGATAGAAGAAAAATATAAAGAAACAGTACACCGCACATTTCAGTACAAAACCTATCCAAAAATGAACACCCACATTCCCCTCTGCACTAGCAGATATACCCGCCAAAGTAAACAATGCAAGCAGCAAAGCTATCATTGTACCAGCAATGGAAATCGTCACACAATCATGTCTACTGAGTCCGTAACGTCCTACAATAGGATAAGCCACCAGAGTATGCGAAGCAAATATACAGGAGAGCAGCAACGAAGCATCCCAACGGAAGCCCAATACACAACGCCCCACTCCATAGCCCAGCACAAGAGGTATAAGAAATGTGATAAGTCCAAAAATAATACCACGCGTACGATTCTTCTTTAACCCCTCAAGATCCATCTCTAGACTGGCAAGAAACATAATATAGTATAGTCCTACCTTACCAAACAATTCAAAACTACTATCGCGTGACAAAACATTAAGTCCATGCTCACCTACTAGCACACCTGCGAGAATCATACCTACCAGATGCGGCACTCTGATACGATTGAATATGAGTGGCGCAAAGAGTATGATAACCAATACCACCAGAAATATCCACGTAGGATTGGTAATCGGGAACAGATGAGACATTTCACAGAGTATCGACATACGCAATTTCCTGTTTATGGTGCGAAATTACAACATTTTTATGAATTATAAGCCATAACAAACTACGAAATAACACATTTTGCCATTCATAGACACTCCCTATGCATCCATAGAAACAAGCTGTTGCAGACACCGCTTACACACGCTATCTTTGCAGTACAAAAAAACAACAGATAAGTAAACAACGTTTAACAAAAAAAATAAAAAGAAGAACTATGACAAAAAAATATTATTGCACCGTATGCGACTGGGTATACGACCCCACAGTAGGAGATCCCGATAGCGGCATCGCACCAGGAACAAAGTTTGAAGACATACCTGATGACTGGGCCTGCCCCATCTGCGGCGTAACAAAGGAAATGTTCGAAACAATAGAAGAGTAGCCACACGGCTACTCTCGTTTTATATCAAACATACGTTAAAGTTTACGACCTTTAATTTCATGCTGAATATTTTTCCAAGAAAAGCATTACCTTTGCTGTTGATTATCATAAAACGATTATAAGATGAAAGAAACAACTATTAGCGAAAACATATACTACATCGGTGTTGACGACACCGACATTGATTTATTCGAGAGTCAGTACCCTGTACCCAATGGTATCACATACAACTCTTATCTCATTATAGATGATAAGATTGCTATCATGGACACAGTAGACCGGCGCAAGTGTACTGCATGGTGGGACAACATTGAGCAATTGTTGAGAAATCGCGTACCCGACTACCTCATCGTACAGCATATGGAACCCGACCACACGGGTACTATAGCTGAAGCCATAGAACGCTATCCTCAACTACAGGTAGTAGCCTCTGCACGGGCAGTACAAATGCTCCCCCAATTCTTCGGCACTACCAACTTCGCCCAACGCACAATAGCAGTAAAAGAAGGAGACACGTTAAACCTCGGACGACATACGCTTCAGTTTTTCATGGCCCCCATGGTTCATTGGCCTGAGGTCATGGTTACTTACGAGCAAACGCAACGAATCATCTTTTCAGCCGATGCCTTTGGTACCTTTGGCGCATTAGACAACAATCTCACGCTCCATAAAACAGACAGCACACCAACCTGGCCAGACGAAGCGCGACGATACTATTACAACATCTGCGGCAAGTACGGAGTCCCTGTACAAGCCCTACTAAAGAAACTTACCACACTCGATCTTGCCTTTATCTGTCCTCTCCATGGTCCTATCCTGACAAACAATCTCGCCCACTACATCAACCTATATGACAAGTGGAGCAAATATGAAGCCGAGACTGAAGGCATTCTCATTGCCTATGCCACTATCCATGGAGGTACAGGAAATGCAGCCCACCACATGGCAGAGCTCCTTCGCACCAAAGGCACCACAGAGGTAACAGTTCTAGAACTTAGTCGCTGCGATATGTCAGACGCTGTAGCCCAAGCCTTCCGCTCTAGCAGACTCATCGTAGCCGCTTCGTCGTACGATGCTTCGGTATTCCCACCAATGTACGACTTCCTGCACCACTTGCAACTCAAAGGTTACCAAAAACGCCGCGTAGGCATCATCGAAAACGGTTCGTGGGCTCCCTCTGCTGGACGCATAATGAAAGAGATGCTAGAAAAGATGAAAGAGATTGAAATCGTAGATCCCCTTGTAACCATTCGTTCCACTCTAAAGCCCTCTGACCATCCTATGATGGAAGCTTTAGCCGATGCCATACTGATATAAACAGCTTATGCATTGAAAAAAACAGTGGTTTACAAGATATATATAGAGATTTTTTCACGGAAATATCGTATTTTTGCAGCACAAATTCAAAACACTCAATAATAGAAATATGAAAGTAGCTATAGTAGGAGCCAGCGGAGCTGTAGGACAAGAATTCCTCCGCGTGCTCGAAGAAAGAAACTTCCCCATTGACGAACTCGTACTGTTCGGTTCACCACGTAGTGCAGGAAGCACTTATACCTTCCGTGGAAAAGAAATTATCGTAAAGCTATTGCAGCACAATGACGACTTTAAGGATATAGATATCGCTTTCACCTCGGCCGGAGCAGGCACCTCCAAAGAGTATGCAAATACCATTACAAGACATGGTGCCATCATGATAGACAACAGTAGTGCATTCCGCATGGACGAAGATGTACCCCTGGTTGTTCCCGAAGTGAATGCCACCGATGCTCTAACCCGCCCTCGCGGAATCATCGCCAATCCAAACTGCACCACCATACAGATGGTAGTGGCACTAAAAGCTATCGAGCAGTTGTCACACATCAAAACCGTACATGTGTCTACCTACCAAGCCGCAAGTGGTGCCGGCGCTGCAGCCATGGCAGAGCTTTATGATCAGTACCGCCAAGTACTTGCCGATGAGCCTGTGACAGTAGACAAATTTGCCTACCAACTAGCCTTCAACCTTATCCCTCAAATCGATGTGTTTACAGACAACGGCTACACCAAAGAGGAGATGAAGATGTATCATGAAACAAAAAAAATCATGCACTCGGATATTCGTGTTAGTGCCACCTGTGTACGCGTACCCGCTCTACGCTCACACTCCGAAAGCATCTGGGTAGAGACTGAGCGCCCTATCAGTGTTGAAGAAGCACGTGAGGCTTTTGCCAACGGAAGCGGACTTGTACTCATGGATAACCCTGCAGAAAAGGAATATCCTATGCCACTCTTCCTAGCAGGCAAAGACCCTGTATATGTAGGCCGCATTCGTAAAGACCTTGCCAATGAGAATGGTTTGACCTTCTGGATTGTAGGTGACCAAATAAAGAAGGGCGCAGCCCTCAATGCCGTACAAATAGCAGAATATCTTATAGCAGAAGGTGTCGTTAAATAAGAATTCTTGCCACACCCACATAAAATAAAGGCTTGCCTCAACAAAGCAAGCCTTTATTTATTTTCTATCATACGACGCATACAGGATTACCGTCTGCCCATATAATACAACAAAGGGTCGGAAGTAACTTCCGACCCTACACTTATTGTTGTGATAAGGTGTTTTCTTAGAGTTTTGCGATATGAGCGCAGAGCTTAGACTTCAAGTTAGCAGCCTTGTTCTTGTGGATATTGTTAGTCTTAGCGAGTTTATCCAACATCTTCTGAACAGCAGGATACATAGCTTGAGCTTCAGCCTTATCAGTTGTTGCGCGGAGCTTACGAACTGCGTTACGCATGGTCTTAGCATAGTATCTGTTGCGCAATCTTCTGGTTTCAGTCTGTCTGATTCTCTTCAGCGATGATTTGTGGTTTGCCATTTCTAATTCTTCCTATTTTTAATTTAACTTTGTAGCGCTACGGGGAATCGAACCCCGCTTTTGAGAATGAAAATCTCACGTCCTAACCGATAGACGATAGCGCCATCCTTTGTACTTATCCCGTTTTACCGAGACTTACTGCTCGAAAGCGGTTGCAAAGGTAGATACTTTTTTTGAATCCACAAACGTTTTCTGCTTTTTTTTTGTCCAATGCACGTTTTTTTGTAGCTTTGTAGTGAAAATATAGAGGATTACTATGTACATTGACGACAAAGGCTTAGTTTTGCGAACTATAAAATACGATGACAAGTCATTCATAGCTCATCTCTTCACAGCTTCGCGCGGACATACCACCTTTATGGTGAACGCCTCGCGCAGTAAGCGTTCAGGAGGAAATGCTCGCCTATTCCAGCCATTATCATTCCTCTCTTTCCAATGGGACATCAAGCCCAACACCACACTACATCGCATGAAGGAGGTGCATCTGCTGTTTACTCTGCAAGATATACCCTACCACCCCGTCAAACGTAGTGTTTCCATGCTACTTGCCGAATTCATGGTACATACTTTGAACAATGAGGCTAAAAACACTGATCTATACAATTATATAGAGCACTCCATACAATGGTACGACGCAGCCACAGACGGATATGCAAACTTTCATCTTGTATTTTTGCTCAAGCTGGCACGTTTTCTCGGCTTTGCGCCCAACACCGAGGATTATACCGAAGGATATTGTTTTGATTTAACACGAGGATGTTTCACTCCGTCAGAGATCCATGCAGATACATTGCTATGCAGTACCGACGCCACCCTATTATACCATTTGAGCACAACCAACTATGAGGCTATGAGCACTATAGCAATGAGCCGTCACGATCGTGCCCGTCTAATACGCTACCTTGCCGCATACTATGAACTACATACACCCGCATTCCCATCTATCAAATCGCTCGAGATACTACAAGAAGTCATGGAATAAAACGGCAGTACAACGTAAGAAAAACACGAGATAACATCCATCAACTACAAATAACCCAATATGACAACGCGATGAAAGACATTATCACATTCCTGCGCGAAATACAGCACAATAACAACCGTGAGTGGTTTATGGCCAACAAGAATCGCTACACAGCTTTGCAGGCACGTTTCAACGCCTTTGTTGACGAACTCATCGGTGAGATTAGCCGTTTCGACGATTCTATCACCGGACTCAGCGCCAAAGACTGCACCTACCGCATCTATCGCGACGTTCGCTTCAGTGCAGACAAAAGCCCATACAAGACTCACATGGGAGCATTCATCTGCCCTGGTGGCAAGAATTCGGGTTACTCGGGGTACTATTTTCATCTAGGCACTGGTGGAGAAGGGTATCCTTACGGACATATGTTAGCAACGGGCAACTATTGCCATACTCCCAAGGCGCTACAGATTATCCGCGAAGATATCGTTAGTGGGGAAGGCGACTTCGACTCCATCATACATTCCGTATCACCCACTTTCACGCTCGACTACGAAGATGCCCTAAAGCGGAATCCAAAGGGTTTTGAGCACGAAACCGCATACACCGAATACTTGAGATTGAAGGCTTTTTGCCTCGTGCATATCCCTAGTACAGAATTCATGTGTACTCCCAACCTTGCCCAACGCACAGCAGAGTTATTTCACCATACCCAGCCATTCTTGCATTACATAAACAGAGCTATTCAATATTCTAAAGAGGAACGATATTAATTTAGAGCAACAAAGCCTTCTTCACCACTCTATTTAGCATACACAAACAATCATCAATAGTAGTTCAAAAATTCCAACTTTGAGTGACTACCCCAATATTCATGAACTACTCTATGCATAGGGAACTATCTGGCGCTTGATTTTTCTAGAGGAAACTCTATAGGCCTAGTTCCTTAACTAAATCGGTACGGATGATGCGGTAGTGTGGATGATAGGCTTCACCATAACGTTGGCTATGATGCATCACATAGTTTCCCCTATCGAGCAGACTATCTATAACATGACGATCGCGAGAGTAGCCTGGAAGCGTATCGAGTCCACAGGCAGACATTTCACGTTCTATTTCATGCCACTCTTCTGCCCACGCCCCTACATCGACAGTATCAGCCATACGAGCTGATCGCATAAACACATCGAAGAATTGCTCTACAGAGACTAAACTATCCTTGATTACCTGCAAGCTCACCCGAGTATAACGGTTGCAATAGCCTGTAGGCTCAAGCAATGGTCCTATGGGCGTATCCATCGTAGCTAACTCATATTGCAGATACCTCATCGCCGAAGTCTCATCAGCAATGATATGTCCCGGGCCAAAACGATCTTGAAAGAAACTCTTATAAAGGTCCTGAAGGGTAGATTTCGGGAACTGCGTCATCTGACGGACTACTGCATCACTTATAGAATTGCCGCCACAGCTGAAAAGCGATGCCACAAACATACACAATATTATTTTTTTCATAACTATCATTTTAATCGTTCATCATTAGACTCATCAGCGGATTCTCTTCAGCAAGCACACGATGAGTAAGTTGCGCAATAGTGCATTTCTCTGCATCGCAACACTCTTCTGCGAGACGATGACACTGTCCGCCAACGATACGATAATATCCATTATTCTCGGTAAGTTGTTCATCAGTAACATACAAGGCAAGTGAGAGTTCGGGGTGCAGACTTGCATAGACCGACAGCATAGCCTCAGCATCAATAATACGGGCCATACCGAAATAATCACCTACTAAACCTGTGGTATCAAGCACATCCAGTTCGATGCGCCCATAATGGGCAGAGATCGTAGTGATGAGCACATAGTAGGCAGTTTCATCATCGTATACGCACTCACGCAGCAGGGTACCTTCGGTTTCATTACGGCATATCGCAAGCGCCACAAGATTATCGCCACGCCTCACTTCCCACATGGTATCGCCCGCCAGACGCATATCATCGGCCACGGCGTGCAAATCACCGATAGGATGCTGCACACACATGGCGCGCTCCTGCATCTTAGAACGGAGATACTCTAAGGGAGTCTCATCAAGTTGAAAGTTTACAGACGAGATATGGCAGTGGTACTCATCGGCATGAACACTCCTATCTCTCATCTTTTCTCTTTCAACACCTACCTTTATCGTCATCCACCCGAAACGGAAACAGGGTGTATAGCCAAACTTAGCATAATAAGTAAAGAGTTCCGGTGTTGCTGGTATCAAAAAACTAAACATCGCATTCTCAGCCATCATATTTCGATGCGTCTGACACAGCAATTCTCCCATTAGTCCACGCCGTCGGTAAGCCTCATCAGTACAAGCGCCCGAGATATACGATGCAGGCAACATACGTCCGCCATAAGTCATTGGATAAGGTAATTTTTGGAGTGCAGATACTACATGTCCGTCACACAGTATCACCTCATTGCGCTCGGTGCGATACTTCTCACGAAAGTAGAGATCAATAAAGGCTCGTGGATCGGCAAAAGAGCGTTCCCACAGATGACGTGTCTCGAAACGTATGCGACGTTGCTCGTTACTTTCTTTAGGCTGCACAGTCAGCGTAGCAATCATCTTATCCAATATAAAATCTGGTTGGTACGATAATTTAGCCCTTCTCAACCCTTCTAATCCTAGATCTTCCTCGCGGTTGATATAGGTTATATTATCAGGAAGACGAGATACAAATTCATTATTTATCATCGCATATACGCCTTCGTAGCTAGTATCAGCCTTCTCTACACATACATCAAATGTATCCGCGTTGATGTGTGCGCCAAAGGTAAACGCTATCAGACGCCCTTCCACAAAGAGCGTACCACCAAGAATATGCAGTTCGTCAATACGGCGTAATGCATAAGCAATCATACGTTGTTCAGCCATCATAGCGCGCTGTTCACGACAATCATTACTGCGGCACCACTCCTCGCCTAGGCGTATACAATCTGGCACCAGTTCGGAAGTCAATGGACGATATTCATAATTAGGATACATACGTTTAAACCTACTTATATGATTGCGCTTAGGCTGTAGTTTTTTTCCCGACAGTGTCACCAGTTTCTCACGCGAGTATAGGTAGTCTGCTCTATCGCGATTGGTACTATAGACAAAAGTCCCAGGCATCGACTCATCCATCAACTGTTGCGCGCAGGGGCATACACAAGCCATCCTAAAGGCATCACCCAAACTACGAGCATCATCCATTAGCAGTTCTAGCACATGGTTCAAATCACCTTGCCCAATAGGTTTCATATAAGTAACGTGGCCATCGTCTACAAAGCGCAGCACCAAGAAACCCTCCACCACAGCATATTCCGTATGGTACAAGAACTGCCAACTACAAAGGTTAGCCACATTAAAATCGCAGTTCATACAACTGCTCTTCATCGTATAAAAACGCAGCAGATCAGCATCGGCTGCAGTGACAGGATTAAAAGAAATACGCATATCTACATTATAAATATGGCATCAAAGATACTACATCTTTGGTATATCTAAACCAAGATGTAAAAAAATATGTTCTGCAAAATAAAAAATTCCCCGAAGTCGACTTCGGGGAACATCTATCACTTATCTGCGTATGCCTTCAAATTCCACCGTAACAAGACCCAAGGCAAAGATTACGTCAATCGCACGCTCGTCATATTCACCATAGACCGGGAATTTTTGATTGGCTATGGCCACATCACCTCTTAGTGAAGCCTCCCCATCAATGGTAGGGCCCACAAGACACCGAGCTACAACATTGCCATAGTTGAGCAAGGCAGACAAGTCGGGGTTTATATATTGGGCCAAATCGAGATTCAGCGCAATATCAACATACGATTCATTCACCTTCGTTATCGTGACTTGATAAGGAAGTTCCATATCATCAATTCCAAGGCTAGGAATCGTCACATCCATGGTCCCATAATAGGCACCACTTACTGAATCAGGGGTTACTTCATGATTACATGATGTCATCAGTCCCAATGTGCAAGCAATAGCACATACATACAAGAATGCTTTCTTCATAATTTTCAGATTAGATTTGTTATTATGACAACAAAATTAGGACACAAATCTGAAAAGATTTTGAAAAAGAGCTTTTGTCTGATTACAATTTCTGGACGTAGGAAGCAATAAGGGCTGTATTCCCAGAACAACTATTTCTTAAACGTCATGCCTTCTACATGATTACCAACATAGATAGGTACAAAGTCAGCCGTCTGATACCAACCAGGTTTGCCTGGCATCTTGTCATGAATGAGACGGCCATTAATCTTTAATCCCTCGAAGGTAATATTTTTCACCTTGCGTTCTTCGTTATAACCATTGATAACAGACAAATAGGGTTGGTCGCCATTATAGCGAATATGTCGGAAAGTAACATTTTCAACTCCTTTTCCGGGAGCAGTGCAGTATTTGGCATTATAACCGACCTTCACATGCAGCAGCGCTCCTTGGTGTATCTGTTCAATACGTATATTATCAAAGAGCACATCTTTGACATAGTTATTATCACCGCAATTAATGGCCATACAGCCTTGATAGTCCACTTGCGGCTCACTGTGGCAGATGATGTCAATATTTTCATAAACCAGTCCAACGATGCTATCTCCCACCTCAGAATTACCGTGGATTCCTATAAAAATGGGGTGTGCTACATCAGCCCACAGGGTAGAGTTACACATACGTACATTACGCACCGACCCGTTGAAGCCCTTACGTGTTGCATAAGCTGTGGTACAGTCATCTGAATTGCGGCAAAACACTCGATCGTAAAGTACATTGGACGAGGCGAACACGTTGAGGCCATCGCCCCACTTAGGGTGCGATATGCTGCGAACATCGCGCAATGTCACTCCATCACTTTCGCCAACAGGACAGGTATTCAGAATCAAGCCATCAATTAACACGTTCTTGCTTCGATGTACGTGACACCCCTCATAGCCATCACCGGGGCGGGCCACGCCACGCCCTATAATGCTTACATTCTCGGCATCTTCAATAGCAAACGTACCTGTAAAGTAGGCTCCTCCAGCAAGATAAACTGTGGTATTTGAGGGGATGCGTATACGGCGTTCTTTATTGTAGTACCCAGGGGCATAGCTAATAAATTGGCGACCCTGACGGCGTGCTCCAGCTTCGGCCTCAGCCTCGGTCATAGGAGGACGCGAGGTAAAGAGTAGTAGATTATCGGTGATATTACCATCAAACTCCACGCTTACATTCTCCGGTTGGAAGAGGACAAACTGCACTGTCGAGTCGTTCTGCACGTTGGCAATCACACCGCGATAGTCAGGGCGTATACGAGCAGTCTTGAATTTTTTATTCTTACATACAACACGTACAAAAACATCACCCGTAAAGTCAAAGAAAGCATAGGAGATTTCCGACACTTGATGTTTGTTATCCCCGATAGGTGCATTCGCTCTAGCCATATAAGTATCAACACGAGTCCATTCTTCCACACCACGCGAGCGGACAAACACATCGTAATCGTCCTTCAAGGGAACTCCCTCTGGTGCAGGATAAGTATACATTGAGTGTAGTTTGGTACCCTCATGCACACCCTTCACTACAAATGTTCTAGCCTCCATTCCCTCGCTAATTTCACCGCGCTTTTCGGCTTTACGCTGCAATTCCAACAATTTCTTGGTGTAAGGCATTTTCAGACGTTTCACCTTGGTATAGTGCTTGTAGGCACTGTCATAGATACAACGTATACGTCCGCGTTGCATTGAACCCGGCTCGGTCCAATTGCAATAGAGTCCCGTGCAGTCTTTCCACGTTTCAAAAGGAACATCGTAGCCTAGATTATATCGTGCAGTATATTCCAACCCCTTCATCAAGCGATTATCAAGAGCACCATAGAGGTCGTCGCCTTGTACCCAAGCCATCTCACAAATCTCACACATAGCACCAAGTCCCAACTGGGTATGTGCCTGATCGCGCCCTGTCTCCTGACATTGTCCCGTCTCACTGATATAGTTGGGTAGCGTGCCGTTGTCGTTGGCATAGAGGTAGGTATCTATTGCGTGACGATAGAGGACGCTATCCTCCATAAAGATGCCGCAGGCCATTCTCAAGCGATTTACGATATGTCCCCAGTTACCATTGGCATAGGGGCTATCGGCCTCAAACTTGGCCATCATGGGAAGCATCGCCCTTTCTATCATGGCTGTCCACTCGGGAGTCTGATAGTCTTTCAGGATAATCATTGCCCTCAGCAGCCAATAGCCCTGTATGGAGCATAGAGGTGCATCGTGACCATCAAATCCCTGTAGCGTCTGCGCATAGGCATTGATGATATTCAGTGCCTGCTCGGCATCGCCTTTCTGTGCCAGTTGCCAAGCCGTATACATGTCGCGCTCGCTACCTCCCTTGGTGCGGCGGTGCTCACCATCGCGGGCTACAATCTCGTATGGGCCAGCCATCTTGTACTCCTTGGCCTCTTGTGCATATACAGCCATGCTACCCATGAGCAGTGCGGCAAGTAAGAATCTTTTCATCATAGTATTTTATTTTTGTAGTTTCTTCAATCTCAGCAATGCCTCTATATAGTAGTAGTCGGCATAGATGATGCTGGCATCAATCTCACTCCCTGCAGGGTGATGTCCTGTGGCATGACGTACGAAGGCCACGCTACGCTCTCCACATCGATAATGAGGTGTGCCGAGGTCGGCCAGCATCTGCTCGGCATGGATACTATAGCGCTGTGCATCGGCCTCCTCCACATATCCGGCAAGTTCTATCAGCGCCGAGGCTACGATAGCTGCTGCGGAGGCATCCTTGGGTGCAGACGTCCCACGCGGGTCATCCATATCCCACAGAGGGATGTTGTCGTCGCTCGTCGCGGCCAGACGGTTCAAATAGCAGTCGGTGACCTTACGAGCATGGGTAAGGAAGCGCTCATCGCGGGTAAAGCGGTACACCATCGTATAGCCATAGATGGCCCACGCCTGTCCGCGGCTCCACATCGACTCGTCGCTATATCCCTGATGGGTCACACCCTTGATAAATTCGCCCGTAAGCGTATCGTATACCGCCACATGATAGCACGATCCGTCAGGACGGAAGTGATGTCGCATGGTAGTCTCGGCATGCATCACAGCCAAATCGTGTAGGTGACAGCCTCCTCCATTCTCGGCTGCCCAAAAGAGCAGTTCGAGGTTAATCATATTGTCCATGATGGTGTTGTGCCCTCCATAGTCGCCCACATGGCGTGGCCAGCTTAGCATGGTACCCACCGTGGGGTTGCAAAGCGTCGCCAGCGTGTCGGCGGCACGTAGCGCCACCTCACGATAGTGAGCATCGCCCGTGAGCTCGTAGCCCTTGAGGAAAGAGTTGATGATGATGAATCCCAAGTCGTGGTCGTAGGCAGGGCGTTCGGCCATATAGGCCAATGAAGCAGTATAGCGCTCGGCCTCGGTACGCAGTGCCTCATCGCCCGTATGGTCGTAGGTCATCCACAGCACACCCGGCCAGAAGCCCGAACACCACTCCTGTGGTATCGCCTCGCGGCAATTCCATCCCTCCAGGGTGTCGCTGGCAAGGATGTTACGCGGCATCATCGTATAGTCACGTGGCTGCAACGCCTCTAGTGCGCGCTCCACCTGATGGGCACAGTAGTCGAGTGCCTTATCGGTATCAAAAGTAGAAGTCTTGCTGCCACAAGCCCCCATAATCAAGGCTGTGGTCCATATACAGAATGGAAGAAGTTCTTTACGTTTCATTTATATCAATCGTTTTTTATTTTGTTATTCTGAACCAGTCGGCATCTACCCATCCACGCTGCTTGTCGTGCGGTGCAGTACTAAAGAGACCCACCTTAGCACCTATCCACTTACCCTCTCGAGCAGTGAAAGTGATATCGGTGCGAGTGTATCGCTTGCCATCAGTGCTGTATGAGAAACGACAGATGCCCCCCTTGCTAACCTCCACACGCATGTAGATGTCCAACTCATAATTGGCTCGCAGTCCTGCTCCGTAGATGCGTGTAGCAGGTAGAGTAGCAACGTCTTCTGTTTCCTCAGGGCCACCCTGTTCTGCATCCTTACAGGTTACTTGACGCAACACAAAATCCTCTCCCTTCTTCACTGCAGCCAGATAACCATAGTCCCATCCCATGACGATAAGTCCCGACTGTTGTCCATCGGCCTTGGCCGACACCTTAAGCTTGGTGGTGGCGGTAAACGCTTCGGCAGGGAACTTCTGCAGCAGCAGGTTCGGAACCTCCCAGAAGTTGACGAATCCCTCAGAAAGTACATGTCCATAGAGGCGCATATACCCGAGGTCGGAGGTGAAGCCATAGGTATCTTGATAGTTGGCATGCCATTCCCACTGCAGACCCAGTTGACGGGAATTAAATTCATCGCTCTCCACAGGTGTTGTCTTGGGGTGCTTTCCATTTACCTTAGGCTTAGCATGCCGACGCACGGGATTGCCGCATCCGTCCCCATCTTTGTCCTCACCTATCACGGGCCATCCGTCGTGCCACACCATAGGGTTGAGGTGTATGATGCGGCCATACATCGCCTTATCCTGGAAGTGAACAAACCACGACTCGCCTTGCGGTGTCTCTACCCATCCTCCTTGATGCGGACCATTGATGTCTGTATCGCCCTGCTCCATCACACGGCGCACCTCGTAGGGGCCATAGATGCTCTTTGAGCGCATAGCCAACTGCCATCCCTGCTCTACACCGCCAGCAGGAGCAAAGATATAGTACCACCCGTCGCGCTTATATAGTTTGGGTCCCTCAACGGTGTGGTTTACTCCATCGTTCCCATCATAAATGAGTACGGGCTTGCCTATAACGGCCGTCCCTTCTGCATTCATCTCGCAAGCCACGAGTATGCTGTTCATCTTTGAGCGGCTCGCAGCCCACGCATGCACCAGATAAGCCTTGCCATCATCGTCCCACAGGGGCGTAGGGTCTATCATTCCCTTACCAGCCTTGACGAGCACGGGTGCCTCCCACTCGCCTATGGGATCATCAGTCTTCACCATATAGATACCATGGTCGGG
>JAFOYZ010000054.1 GCA_017424485.1 Bacteroidaceae bacterium | reverse complement strand
CTTTCCAGTGCAACCAAGACGCGAGGTGACTGGAAAGAAATCTCCCAATACCAATATGTGAATGCTGCATCCTGGTGTCCTAACAGGGTAAGCAGCAGCCTTACTTATAATGTGTATAATGGAAGCACTTCTCCTTTCCGTCGAACATACTACAAATACGACAACCGCGGCAATCTCACCCGTCAGACCGTAGATACACTATATACAGATACATATCGACTGGTCAAACAGTTTGAATATGATTCCTTCGGAAATGTTACAAAGGAGATCATATCAGGTAGTGGACAAACAAGGACAAAATCATATACATACTCCTATGACGGTCGTTTCATGCTCACGTCTACAGACGAATATGGTCAGTTGACAACGTATGCATACGATACTGTCACTACATTGGTGTCGAGCATTACCACTCCTGCGGGAAAGACCTCATATACGTATGATGCCTTTGGCAGAAACGTGCAGACAGTCTACCCAGACAGTGTAATTACTACCCGAACCTTGCAACGTGCCAATCCAATATCCGGTGTAAGATATAAAGCTATTGAGACAACGACCAATAAACCTACAGTCACAACATACTATACATCCGACAACAAACCTCTGTATACAGAGAGAACTGCATTTGGCAACAAACTTGTATATACTGCATATAGCTATTACCCCAATGGAGCTAAGAAAATGGTATCCGAGCCCTATTTCAGCACAAGCATTGCGGCTGCTGCATCGCAGACATTCACGTCGGACAATGCTACACTCTATACATACGACGAATATCAACGCCCCAGTTGCATGGAGAGTCCTGAAGGCACTACGTCGTATGCATACAGTGGTCTGACTACATATGTAAATACCCCTACTGTCAATCAAACGACAAAACTTAATTTATCAGGCTTTACGGAATTCGAACAAGTGGGGGCAACTTTAATTCCACTTGCTGAAAGGCCAGGGCTGATACCTCTATACAAGAGAGTCTCATATACCTACTACCCCACAGGACAAGTAAAGACGGCCACTCCCGACGGAGGCAGTGCCGTCACTATGGAATACGATGTACAGGGCAACCGCACAAAACTGATAGACCCCGATGCGGGTACTATCACCAACACCTATAATGCATTTGGTCAGGTGCTCAGCCGTTCCCAAAGCGTGCATGGTTCTACACCTGTAGTGACAACATATACCTATTATGCAGGTGATGGCAGACTATCCAAAGAAACCATGGCAGGCAATGTGACTTCGACATTAACTTATAGATATAATGGCACCTTCAAGAATAAACCTTCGAGAATCAGTGGAAGTGATGGGAGCTCAAGCTATACATACGATATCTATGGGAATATCAAGTCATGTGCCAATTACTATAATAACGAGAGTACACGCCTTACGACTTTCCAGGATAAGGGACTCGCTACCAGGTATTACATGCAGTCCGCAGGTTTTAACAATACTTATTGCACATATGATAGCTATGGCAATATGACAACAGAGAAGTTCAACTCTACTTTGGCATGGGAACTGTTAGAGCAGAATGCCCGTGGTCAAGTGGTACGTGAGCGAAAGGGCGGTGTAGTCACTACCTATACATACGACAACTGTGGCCGCATAACCTCTATTATAGCGCCCAACATCATAAGTCTTCACTATACCTATGATATGCATGGGAATGTCCTGACCAAGACCGATGCAATCAACAACCAGAGCATTGAATACACCTACGACCACTTGATGCGCCTCACATCATGGACCGTAAATGATAATGATACACAATCTATTACGTATGATGCCACTACAGGTAACATCATCAGCAAGTCCGACCTTGGCACATCGTCAGAGTTTATCTACGATAGTTCGTCCAAACCTCATGCTTTGCGTGGAATAGACAATATCACTGGTGAATGGATATGTCCTGACTTATCCATCACGTATACAGACTTTAGTAAAGTGAAGTCCATACAGCGTGGAAGTGACAGCTACAACATCATGTATGGGGTAGACAAGCAACGTGCTTGTACTCAAAAGACCATATCGGGAGCTACTACCACACGTTATTACATGTCAAACCATGAGATCGTGGTTGATTCGCTTGGTAATGAAACTTATATTATCTACCTTTGCAACGGATCGATAGCTGTTCATGATAAAGCATCCGGAGCCAAGACGCTCTATCATGGCTACTACGATGCCCAAGGTTCTTTGATAGCATTGACAGACAACTCCGGCAACGTGCTTGCACGCTATGCCTATGACCCATGGGGTAGTCGTGTAAACCCGACAGATTGGACGCAAGAAGCTAACGCTCCTACAACTCTTAATCTCAAGCGTGGCTACACCATGCACGAGCATCTCGATGAGTTTGACCTCATCAATATGAACGGGCGAGTATACGACCCTGCCGTGGCACAATTCCTCTCACTTGACCCCTATATACAGGATGCAGGCAACTGGCTCAACTACAACCGCTATGCATATTGCTATAATAACCCAACGCGGTATACAGATCCGTCGGGAGAATTGGTTGGGATATTGGTAACGGGGATTTGGGATCTTTTTTCTACTCTCTTCAATGGTGGACTTAATTTTAATAAACAAATCCGCCAGAATGCTTGGAGGAAGTTTGACCCTACAGCACCTTGGTCAAAAACAAATAAAGCAGTCCAAATATCTAAAGGCTTAATTAAAGGAGATAGGAATAAGATAAATTCTAGCAGTAAT
>JAFOYZ010000053.1 GCA_017424485.1 Bacteroidaceae bacterium | reverse complement strand
GAAGGGCGAGTCGTGCACGATGTAGCAGGCAGCCTGATGGCAGCGTGTACCCATGGAGATGGGCTTGTTGTAGATGGCTGCCCAATCCTCCTTTGTGCCGTTGCGCATGGCTCCCGGTGTGAAGTCTACAGCACCAGCCATCATGCGGATGTAGGGGAAGGTGACGTCGTAGAGGGGCATGTCGTTCTTGAGTTCTGTCCAGCGTACCTCTTCCATGCCGAATACCCCTTCGTAGTTAACGATGTTGGGATAGGTGCGGTTGAGCCCTACGGGAGCGTATATGCCGTGGAGGTCGAGCATGAGGTGATGGCGTGCGGCACACTCGGCCAGGCGCTCTACCATCTCGAAGGCTGTCTGGTCGTTGCGGTCAAGGAAGTCCACCTTGAATCCCTTGATGCCCATATCGGCATAGTGCTTGCAAGCCTCTTCCAGCTTTTCGTCAATAACGTTGAATACCGTCCACAGTACGATATCTACGCCTTTGCTTTTAGCATAGGCGATAAGTTCGGGCAGACGTACCTCCTCGATGGGCTGCATGATGTTGGCCTTGTTTGAGTCGTACCATCCTTCGTCGAGCACAATGTATTCGAGACCATGTGCTGCGGCAAAGTCAATGTAATACTTATAGGTGTCGTAGTTGATACCAGCCACGAAGTCTACGCCGCGCAGGTTCCAGTCGTTCCACCAGTCCCAAGCCACCTTACCCGGCTTAATCCAGTCGGTAGGGCCTATCTTGTTCTCACGTGCAAGGGCATATACCATGTTGTTGAGCGGCATCTGGGTGTCGTCCTCGGTTACTGCGAGAATGCGCCAAGGATAGTTGTGGGCGCCTTCATTACGTGCAATGTAGTCTTCGGTCTCCTTGACATACGACATGCCACGCCAACGGTAATAGTCCATAGACTTGGGGTAGGGGGCAAATTCTGCTTTGAGGCTGCCATCGTTGGCGCGGACGAACATTCCGGGATAGCTCACTACGTCTGACTCGAGCAGTGTCACCTTCGCTTTGTCGCAGTCTATGGTCACGGGAAGGAAGGCTGCTTGATCTTCAGCCTTAGTGATAGCTGTTTCGTGATAGATGTTTTGGAATGCCATGGCATAGGGCTTCTCCTTGTTGGTCGAGTAGGCGAGCCATGCGGTGCGGTCGGCGCCAAACTGGTAGTCGGCCACCTCATCGTAGATCGTTGTGGTGCCTTTGTTCGTCTGGTAGAATCGGTAGGCAACGCCCTCGTCTGTAGCTAGCACAATGAGTCCGAATCCTCCTTTTAGCTTCAAGTCTAATTGGTTGGCCTTGAAGGTAAAGGATGCCTGACGATACATCGGGGCTTCGATGGTCTCGTTGATGCTGCTTCGCTTGCTGCGTGCCACCTTGGCTTGGCTGTATGCCTGCTTGCCATCTTTCAGCGTGAGGCCAATGGTTGAGGGTGCCATCAGCTCCTCTCCGTCGAGCAGGATGCTGAGCTGGCATTGTTCCTCTATCGCGATGCGTGCGGTGAGTTTGCCGTTGGGTGAGTTTACATCGTAAGTCTTGGCTAATAGACTTTGCGCGTTTGTAAGTAAAATGATGCCTACTAAAAGTTTGATAAGATAGTTTTTCATTGTATGTGTGCTTTTGTCCTTTTCGCAGTTACTGCAAAGGTACTAAATATTTTTAATATTTAAGGGTAGGTTAATAAAAAAGAGTTGGCTCAACTGAGCCAACTCTTTTTAGTCTATATGTAACGGGATTACTTTACCAGGAACTTTTTGCCGTTCATGATGTAGATGCCCTTTGCGGGAGCAGCTACTTCCTGACCCTGCAGGTTGTAGATCTTGCCATCCTTCTTGTCGGCGCTGATGCCTTCGATGCCTGCTACGTATGATTCGGGGTCGAGCAGTGTAGCGTGGATGATGTAACGCTTGCTGTCAATCTCGAAGCAGATAGTAGCTTCGGCCTTGAAGGGAGCACCGAGGTCTACGTTAGAGTAGGTCCAGATCTGTGTGTAGTCAGCGCTGAAGCCCACGCCTATGTCACCGTATGTATCGGCAGCACCGCTTGTGTTGAGGATAACACCTGACTCGATAGCGTCAAGACCCTCGGTATATGTGCCGTCGGCCTTCAAACCCTTCACGTAGTAGCCTTCGAAGAGGGCGCTTACGCTCTCAAGACCAAATGCGGTAGCCACCTTTGTCAAGTCATAGTCAACGGCTGCATCGTCCATGCTTACGGGCAGGTTGATCCACTCTTCGCCTACGATCTCAGCCTGGATGATAGTCTCTACAATCTGATAGGTGAGGTTGATGGTAATCATCTTCTGATTCTCTTCGTTCACGAGGAAGAACTGGCCTTTGTATACATCGCCTACTACACCGTAACCGTCCATCTGCATACACTGGATGATGAAGTTATCGGCTGTAGAGTTAAGACCGGTGATACCCCAAGGTGCATTGTTACCCCAGTTGCCTTGACAACCATCTTCTGTCAACCAGAAACCAGGTTTCTCGCCCATGGTGTAGTTCTTTGAGTATTTTTCGCCTTTCTGTGCAGCAATAGAGTCGATGTTGAGTGCATAGAGCACGGGCTCTGTTGTGCCAATGAGGTTGTAGATGTCGGCGAAAGGTATGCTTGCTGAGTTTGCAATCTCAGACCATGCGTATGTAGCATCAATAGCCTGTACGGTGTAGTTACGTGTAGCTACGCTTTCGAAGTCTTGTACTACAGCTTCGCCTTCCTCGATTGCCAATGTGATGTCAAGTTCGTAGTAACAACCATTTGCAACAAGGTACATGAGTGCATGACCTTCTTCTCCGATGGCTGTGTTGCCAGGCATCTGACCAACGTTGAGCTGTGAGAAGTCGTTAGCAGAGGCAGGCTCTACGAAGAAGTAGGCGTTTGTTCCCCATCCGCAGATGATACCGCCCTGTGTCATCCAGTAACCGCCGTTGTTGGCTGTGCTTGATGTAGAGAGACCACCATTGTTGTCGATAGCCTGGAAGGTCATGTCATCTACAGTACAACCGAGCAATCCAGCAATGCTGTCGGTGTTGAGCATAATGGCAGAGGTAGAATAGTCGGTAGTAGGTTGCTGTGAAATGCGGATAACCTCTGAACCAACCTTTGTCATATCCTCCAAGTTGTTCTTACCGGCATTGGGGTCTTCAATCACGTTGAGGATGTACTTGATGCGGAAAGCCTTATTGCCATATACAAGGTATACATACGAATAGAGTTGGTCACCAGCAACCATGCGCTCGGGGAATTGTCCCATATTACAGCTCAGAGTGTCGGTAGCTGCATCGAAGCTCCAACCATTGGTGTAGAATGCCTTAAGGTCTGCCAAGCTACCATAGTTGGCCGAGCAAACTTCATTCAGGGTGTCACCCTCCAAGCTCATGGCAACGCGTCCCCAGCCATCATTTGCTGTGATAGCTATCAGTGAGTCAACCTTCAGGCCATAGGTGAGGTCGATCTTTGCTTGATAGAGCTGGTTGGGAATCATGGTCGGGAAGATTTCTGCGTCTACGCCGAACTTCTCTGCTACACCTGCAAGGCTAACTGATGCTACATAAGCTTTCCAGCTCATAGAAGGAGTTTGGTCAACAGTAACCTCTGTCTCGCCAATAATCTCTAGCTTGGCAATCTCCAACTCTGCCTCGGGCATTGTGGGGAGCGGATTAACGATGTAGGTGATGTCGAAGGTAGCCTGCTTGTCACCATGCTTCAATACGAATGTCGGGGTGAATGTAGCACCTGCTTTCAGTGAATCGGGGAACTGACCGAGTTCAATGTAGAACTTGTCGGCATTGTCCTCGTTGTCCCACCAGATTTGGTTGTAGTAAACGGCGTCAACGCCCCAGCTGCCTACTGTGCCAGCGCGGCTGATCCAGAAACCACCCTGTGAACCCTGTGTGTAGTTGTCGGTCAGCTCTTCGCCTACCTTGAGGAAGAACATTTCAGGAACGTCCACTGTGTCGGTAGCCCAAACGTCGAGGGCAGCTACGAGAGTAGCGGTGTCGGTACCGAGAGTTGTGGCAATCTCTGAGAGTTTGAACTCAGCTGCAGTAGTTATGTAGTCACTCTTGGCATACTGCTCTACTGTTGCTGTGAATTGTGCGCTGGCCGGGATGCAGGCAAACAGCATCATGGCAGCAAACAATTGCTTGATTCTTAAAGTAAAATGTTTCATGTAATAAAGTTATTAAAGTGATACAAATAGTTTCTCTCGACAAAGCTAATGAAAAAATCGTTTCGTTGTTCAAAAAATGCTGAAAAAAACGTGTGCATAGCACCAAAAAACCAAAACAACTTCTTAATATATGTTTGGCGGTTTTTATCTGCCAGTGTCCGCCGATAGTGGCAAACTTCATGTAAATCTGTAAAGTAGTGGCGGACACTGCGTACGATTTTACCATTCCGGTGAGTGTCCGCCGTACGATGGACCTGAGTTTGGCCTTTTTTATCTTGATAAGTGCTTGTAATATACCCTAAATATCTTGCGGAAGTATTTACCGCTGCGCAACAGCAACCTTACCCTTGCGCAACAGCAAGGTTGCTCTTGCCCAACAGCAAGCTTGCCGTTGGGCAGCAGTAAATAACTTTGTCCTATTTATACAGGGAATACGCATTATGAAATCGCTCTAAAAAGATGTTTTAATAATCTATATCTAACAGGTTCTTCTCCCACAAAAATTTGATTCTCACGCAGATCTCGCGAATCTCACGAAGAGCACTTGCTACGCTCGTGCTAGCCATCCGGATGGTAAACACTCGGCAAAGCCGACAGCTGCGAGCCTTTAGCGATGCAGCCTTCGTGAGATTCGTGAGATTTGCGTGAGACAAAATTCTGATTATCTGAAAGAAACAAGTTGTAATGATTAATGAAATTATAATGCGTTTTTCTTACCTATTTAAATGGTAGGAATGCATAGCCTCGGGCTTGTCTGGCCTGGTCTGGCTATGGCTTTACTTGGCGTATGGCGTATATGGAAGATTGTACTCAGTGTCCGCCTTCATATTGCTTTGTATCAGCGAGATTCATGATGTTGGCGGACACTGGCAGGTGAAAAACACAGAATACTATTATGGTATTGTTTACTGCTCTCGCTACGCTGCGTTATTGACTTAAGCCCCTAAGGGCGTCGACCTAACGGTTGCCAACCGATTTATGAACTTTCAGCAATATGGGAAGAGTGTGAATCATCCATCATCCATCGTCCATCATCCAAGAACCCGCAGCTCCGCTGCCCTGTTAACGTCAACGTTATCGTTAACGTTAAGTAGTAATCGGACTATTGCCCGATTACTACTTTTCTTCCATCCTTAATATAGATGCCGCGCGTGGGGTTAGCTACGGGGCGGCCCATGAGGTCGTAGTAGGGGGAAGCTTCGTCATTAGCTTTTGGCAGAACAACCGAAGTTTCTGGTTCACATTCTTCGTTCCACAGCAGTTCGCCATTACGGTAGAAGTTGATGATACCATTTTTCCCAGAAAATCCATTATACGCTTCAGTACGACTGAAGGGCGGTGTGTCAAAATACCCTATTCCATAAATAAGTTTACTTTCGGTTTTCTTAGTTATGACACATGGTATGAGCTCTCCATTGTAGAGAGTGATATACGAAATTTCTTTGATCTCTTCATACCAGTCTTCTAAACCACTGAAATCAGTACGTATTTCATCGCCAACCTTCCAATCACGTTGGGTAAAATCGTAGAGAAATTCCCAACCCATATTTTCTTCCTGCAAGCGATTTATATACACTAAACCTGTGCTATCTTCATATACAACACCTTTAATTTCTGCTATACCTTCTATATTATTCCATATGGTAACACATTCACGTCCATCGATGATGGTGTCATTCCCGGTCCATATATTATAGTAGGTAGTGTCGCGAAATTCTACTTCTTCTATCATCCCTTCTATGAACCTAGGGCTTATCTTTCGTGCAGTAGTGTAAATGCTGTTAGCCGGAAAGAAGCGATGTTCAGCATATAGGGTGATGCTGCAAAGGAGCATAATCACACTGAAAGATATACGTACTGAGGTTTTCATGATATGGTGTTTTACTTGGTTCAATATCCTATCATTTTCATAGTGTAATCTTTTCCATTTATTATCATCTTGCAGATTGACAGTTTATTTTGAGATGGTATATATAGTGTGCTGCCAGTGAATGTGCTTTCCCAAACGGGCTTTCCGTTGCAGTCGAAAACCTTAATTTGAGCATCAGAGAACGCAGCAGCATCATGTAGGGTAATGGCATATTGCCCGTCGGAATATTCGCAACTATAGTCTTTGTCCTTAACCAATGAAATGGTATTGGCTGAAATCTGTGCATAATCGGCGCTTTCAAGGTCGCATCCATATTCTTGAAGATAGACCTCATAGTCTCCTTCAGGGACTCCATCGATTACAAAATCCACAAAGTGCCAGTCGACGCAATCGCAAAGAAAAAACAAGTCTGAACGTGAAAGAAAAATATACTCACCTAAAACCAGGCAGTTCATAACGTGCACACCGCAACAATTGGTCAGCATATATCCACGGATACGGAGCCCGCCATCCTCTAATGTATAGGTTAGGCTCTGTCCATCTACTTCTGTATGGTTGTATTCATCTATTGTATATTCTACTGTTTTCAGTATTTTTTCAGATTGTGAATAAAGACCAATGCAGCAGATATTTGCCAATAAAATCAATAATAGAATCTTCTTCATGACTGGATGTTATAAGTAGTTTATATCTTTTTTATATTAATTATGCACCGTTTACCGATTACAGGTTTTCGTCATCGTCTGGAAAGTTATTTGAGAATAACTTTTTTCCCATCCTTGATATAGATGCCGCGCGTGGGGTTTGCTACGGGGCGACCCATGAGGTCGTAGTAAGGGGTACCGCTTGTTTTTGGAATAAGTGGTAAGTTCTTGATACTTGTATTATCGTTTTTGTATAAATACACTCCGTTGTAAGTACAACTCAATAATTCCACCTCCTTACCCTCTGCAAGCATGTTATAGTCAAAGACTCCTGTCTTTAGCGACCCTATTCCTTCTACCCAGATGTCCACGTTTTCGGGAGATGGGGAGTCGTCATCGATCTCCTTGGATACAATCACGTATCGGCGCGTCAAGCCATCGTATAGAATGGTATCTCCTGATGCCACTACGTATCTGAATGAAGCATCTTCAGAATTGTTGTCTACTCCAAAGAAGTAATCATGACGGTCTATGCCGAAGTCGAACAGCAATCTGTCATTCTGCCAATATTGCTTGTCGTCTTGCCAACAAAAGTTTACCTCAAGTGTCTCTTGACCGTCCGAAGCGCGTGTATGCTTGTGGATTTTCTTACAAGTACGATCGTCAACGATAGTGTCTCCATCTATCCACATACGAATCTCTGTAGGAAAGGCATCAAGAGTTTTGAATCTCCACTCCTTGCCATCTACTGATATCGGGTCGTGGTAGTAAATATGTTGCCCATTGTATGAACAGTCGAGTAGCGTCTTTTCCTGACCGACACTAACGAAATCATTGGAATAAACGCCCATTCTCAACGAGCCGACCCCTTCAATCCATACATCGGAGTTGTATATGTCGGGCTGTGCGTTTGGATCATCAATCACTGTCAGACATTTGCGTGGTACACCATCTTTTAATACGATGTTCCCTACATTAATTACCGTATAGGTTATGGAGTTGTCCAAAGCGAATGTATCACCTACTTGCAGTCCGAGGTCGAACATCAGTTTGCCGTTTTGGTAGTACTTGTCTCCATCCTGTCGACAATAACCTACTTCGAGGCGTTCTTCTCCATCCTCCCAGAGAGGCTTGGTGTGTGTATGGAGCTTTTTGCAGGTAATGCCATCAACGATAGTATCACCTTCTATACGCATACGAATATCGGAGAAATAGATGTAGTGACCAGCTCTGATATTCCACTCCTTGCCATCTATAGCGATGGGATCTTGCTCCTGATTCTGTGACACCTCAAAGATTTGATCTCTGTAAGTGATGGTGTATTTGTCTTTGGAAAGCCCTGTAATGTTTACATCTATCTTAAAAAATGAATAGCAATCTGCATCTTCAGGCAATTCGTAGGTGGAAAGGAAGATTTTATCTGCCTTTTCTTCGACAAACATATAGAGGGGACCAGCACAATCGTTGCGGAGATATCCGCCGATATGCAGGGTATCATTCCGGAGGGTGAACTCAACCGGATCGTACTCGAGGTATTCTTCATTTGCCAAAGGATACTCTTCGCCCAAGGGGGCCACCATTCCCCATGCTCCGCTGAGATTCAAATTGCATGTGAAGTTGAAATCCCAAGAGGTTGCATACATTAGGTAGGTGTGGCTGAAGTCTTCAGCTTTCGTAGGCGGATTGATACCATAGCGTACCGAACCAAAGGACTCTACCCATACATCTTGGTATGACGGTTGCTCTACACCACGCAGTTCGATGCGTTTGCATAGTCTCTCTTCCATCCATTCGCTAATCAGCGTCGTATCGGATACCGATTCAACCTGTAGGCTGAATCCTTCGCACAAGGGGAACACATCGCCCACTTGCAGGCTATAGTCGAGCACTAACTGTTCTTTGTTGTCGGCGAGGTTGTAGCGGTATACCTTGTCGCTTTCCTGACGATAGCCATATTTACCTTCAAATTCAAGGATATAAGTGATATCACCTACTATTTTCTTTTCCCATCCTAACATACAGTACTGAACTCCGTCGGTACCGTATATAACCCAATTGTTTATATGATCTATCGTCAACTTGCTTTCTTGCGCTGAAAGCATGGTGGAAAACAGGATAGCCAATAGGCACAATGTCTTTTTCATGATAGTATTCGTTTGGCGAATTCAACTTGCAAATGCAATCGAATTCTAATTGGTTAATAATAAATAAATTTCTCATTTGGTGTGAGATAACCAAGCCTCTTTCTGGGCCTGTTGTTCAATTTTTCTTCAACCCAGGCAACAAACTCATCGGTTATTCCACTGAAGCCGTTCCTTGGGGGATGTATTGCCTGATGAGACCGTTCATATTCTCATTGGCTCTACGTTCCCAAGAATGGTACAGTTTACAAAAATAGAAAGAAATTTCCAATTCTTTCGCTATTTCCTGATATTTTTGCAAATTCTTTTCCATTGTCTGCCGTTATTGTATGTATCAAGTCTTTTATAGGCTGCAACGCTTCGATGGTTTTCAAGGCTAGTGGGGCGGCATCTTTCCCCGCAGCTCCGCTGCCCTGTTAACGTCAGCGTTATCGTTAACGTTAAGTAGTAATCGGACTATTGCCCGATTACTACTTTCCGTCCATCCTTGATATAGATACCGCGTGTAAGGTACGCAACAGGGCGGCCTTGCAGGTCGTAGTAGGGGGTATCCATCGTCTTCCCATTCTCTGTTGCAGAAATCGAAGTATCTACCGCATCCACGTCAAGCAGATAGATACCATTGGCCGAGGTATAGAGAGCAAGCAGATTGTCCTTAATGTCCATGCGGAGCAGATTGCCCTTGTTTGCCATCGGCTCGGCAAAGAACTCGTTCCAAGTGATACCGCCATCGGTACTACGCACGACCTTCATGGTATCAGTATCCAATTCAAATCCTGTATACATATTAGCTCCATAGAGAGTATCAGGATTGCGTGCATCATACACAACATCAAAGAGATATGCAGTCTGACGTTTATCTTGTTCATAGCCGGCGAGATAAGTTCTACTCCACGAAGCGCCACCATCATCAGATAGCGCATACACTCCATTGCCGCAAACCACCAATTTGTTAGAATCTGCAGGATGGAAAGCGATTCGGTATGTTTCTCCTATTGTTCCCGATATACGCCTTGCGTATTCCCAGTTTAATCCCCCATCGGTACTAACATACGCACCTGTGGCATCATACATCTTATTATTGCCATAACCGACAAGATTCATTGGATCGTGTGGGCTATAATACAAATCAGTCAATCCTGTATCCGAAATTTTGGACCAACTAAGCCCAAGATCATCAGTGTATGAAAGATAGCTTATTCCATGAGCTACATAGAATCTTTTTGCATCATTAGGATGTACAGCTATGTTATGTAATTCACGAATATACGCAGAATCCAAAAACACAGTATCGGAAAATCTTCGTAAGGCTGTCATACCACCATCTATAGACAACAACAGTTCCTTGCGCGATAATACGATAACTGTGTCACCTCGGATTTCAAAGTCTTCGATGATATCGTCTGTTATTGGCAGCTTTTCCCACTGCACGACATCAAGATTGCTGATGTCGCACTTGTAAAGGCCACTTGGGGTGCCGGCATAGAGCATGTCCTCGCCTACAAACGTTATCTCTGGAATGAAATAAAAACCGCGCCTAATTTCATCTTTTTTGTTTTCAATGTTTGACTCCTCAACCAATCCCAATGAGATAAGTTGCGCCATCATGCCTTGCGACACAAAGAGCACAAGAAGTAAGCTAGCTATACGTGTCTTCATATTCATACTATATTTACTGCAAATATATATTAAATATTATTTACTACAAAACAAAAGGAATGCTACATCTCGTGATACGGCAAAAATGACAGGATGGAAAGTTGCGTGTGGCTCTGCATGGGGAACTTTGAGAGAAAGTTTTCAACGAAAGTTTTGTTTTATTAAGAATATTTCTGTTACTTTGTCAAGATTTAGATACTATGTATCTCGGCTTTTTAGCTAATGGAATGAAACACAATCTGTATGAATAAATTAGGACAATACCTGAAACACCTGTGTGCCCTTGTGCTCATAGGAATGCCTATGCTCTCGTTTGCCGAGGCAACGAAAATCAATTTAGCTCAGAAAACCATCAAGGTGACTGTATCGGCCAATGCTGATGAGGCCTCGCTCGTTACCGACAATGCACGTGTAAAGTATTGGAGTACTGAAGGGGCAGACCTAGGTCAGTATCATTACGTAGAGTTCGAGTGGTCGGCTACGGCCAGAGTGGAAGAGACCACCGTGTATTGGGCCAAACCCAGCACAAGCAAGGGCACGGCGCTGCCCACCGATGCCTACCTCAGCTACTGGGACGGTGAGGCATGGAGTGAGGGCGTGGGCCTGAACGAGATTGACGAGCAGAGCGTGACTACACTTACAAGTAGCTTTGAAACGAAAAAGATGCGTATCTATATGAAGAGCGACTCTATCTGTGGCCTTCGTGAGGTACGCATCTTTGGTTATGAACGTGTAGTGCCGGGCGAACTCTATGAGTGGCCCGAGTACAGTTCGAAGCTCAGCTATAACTACCGCAACGACTATCCCAATGGAGTGGAGCCGCCCACGAAACTGCTCACGGAGAAAGGGCAGGTCGGTTATAAAACCTACGGCTGGTGGGCTTTTGTATGGGGCGACAAGCGAAATAAGTATGTTACAGATGAGGCTATAGATAATTTGCTACGCCATATGGATACGGAATTTGCTTACTTCCGTAATGTGTTGGGGTGGCTTCCTGATAAACGTGCCCGTAATGGCTATTATAGTACCATCTGTTTGTTTGGCAGTGGCTTGGAAGATGGCGCTTCCAATACAGATCGTGGCGGATGGCAGAGTGCTACATGGCATAATGGAAGCAGTTGGCCGATGGTGCTTCTGAGCTATTATCCCGTAGCTTGTTTCGATCCCGACTTTACGTATGATGAGTATTATAAGTCGGCTGTTAATGATGCTGCCGCTCAACAGGGGGCTTGTGTACATGAAGGAATCCATGCCGTGTTTGCCGACCTCGAAGGATGTAAGAATGCAGCCTGGTTCCACGAGAGTGGCAACACCGCCATGCAGGCCGATGCCGAGCTGAGCAAGACTCCTAATGTAATCCCCGAGAGTATGGGATTCCTCAGCGCTGCCAATATGATTGCCCCGTTTATTCCTATCGAATGCTATTCGGGTTGGTTACTCGACGGCAGCTTTGGTGGTCCCGGTGCGGAAGGTGTAAATAAGCGTGACTCGAAAGGAAATCAGATCGGTACATGGCGCAATCTGCTCGGTGGCTATCAGTATGGCGAATTGTTTCCCCACTTCCTTACGGTGACCTTTGGCGATGGTGCCTTGCCTTGGGTATGGCGCTACTGCAAGGACCGTGTGCTTGTGGGCATTGCTGATTCTATCGGTGAGGTGGAAACCCGCCGGCTGGTGCGTGAATACCGTGTGAAGCAGGCGATGATTGATTTCGGCAAGTGGTCGAACGCCAGCCGTGCCTTGATTGACAATAACTGGCAACTCTCTATCAAGGAAGAGTTGTCCCTCTCGGACAGAAAGGTGGAGGTATGGAAAGCTACTCCCTACGCCAATATGTATAAGTGCAATGAGACCGATAGCCTCGGATGGTGGAAACCCGAATATCGCACCACGCCCGGATGGAGCGGTGCCAATCAGATACCTATCCATGTGAGCGGAGAGAAGGGCGACATCGTGCGCATCTACTTTGAACCTCTGGGCGATAATATGGAGTGCCAGCTTGCCTACCGATCGAAGCGTGGTAAGGTGTACTACTCGCAGCCCGTTCAGGGAGCCGGAGAGGTGTCTATCGAACTGACCGACGTGCCTGCCAACAATGTCATCATCGCCGTGGTGTGCAACACCGATTATATATATAAAGGTGAGGCCACCCGCAAGGCACACTACGACTACCGCCTGAAGATGGTGGAGAACGCCTACCAACCGGCAAGTTCGAACTACAAGTGGTACAACTATCGTGGTCTGATTGTGGACAAGAACTTCGACAAGGATGACTATGTATCAGTAGAGCCTATCGAAGAGGAGGTGAAGTTT
>JAFOYZ010000052.1 GCA_017424485.1 Bacteroidaceae bacterium | reverse complement strand
TGGGCTTGGAGGGTGAGGCTGCATAGTAGGGCAGCGCCTAGGAGAAGTCGTTTCATCGGATTACTTTTTTACCATTGATAATATAGATGCCTTTCTCGGTGATAGTCTCCACCTTGCGACCGGTGAGGTCGTAGATTGTCCATTGTGATTTGTCAATTGTCAATTCTGTATTGTCAATGCCTGTGGGGTCGGCAATGACGCGGAGGGTTCCGTCGGTGGCGAAGGTGCTATCGTCCCAAAGGAGGCCCTCGCCCGGTGTCTCGGGAATGAAGGTGGGTGTGCCGCTTAGGATGATTCGTCCCTCGCCCTTCACCACTTGGATGGAGTCGCCCACTGCCCATACGGCATCGTTGGTGAGCGTGATGTCAAACACAGGAGCGGTGAACTTGGCGGTACCGCTGATTTCGAAGCCGTCGTTGCTGACCTTGCTCGCTGACTTGCGGACACGCACCTGTACTACGCCGCCACGATTGACCGTAAGGGTGCCATTCACTTTCATACGAGTGTTAGGAAGTCCTTTCTGTGTAGAGGCCAGCACGCCATCTTTCTCGACGGTGATGTTGCTGGTGATACCCTTGCCGAAAAGCTTGCCGCCACCCTTGATGGTGGTGAGCGCTGTGGTGTAGGCTTTAGTAGTGTTGGCAGCCTCGATGGCTCCTTCATAGATATTGACAGGGCAGGTGTTGCTACTTCCGGTGAGTGTCATGGTGCCCTCACCATATTTGTTGAGTACGGCACTGCTACCAAGTTTGCCAGCAAAACTGAAGTCGGTACCCAAGTAACCTACATTATAGGTACCCGTACCTACCGAGCAGGTCGTAGAGGTACTGGTGAGCGCACCCATCGTGGTGGTGTAGTTGGCCTCCTCCTTGTCTGAAGAGAAGTGGGCGAGGTATACATCATTGAGCAGGGTGACGGTAGCATTGCTCAGGTTGGTGGCCTGGCGCAGGCGGAACTGGCTGCCTGTGGCTGTGAGTGTGCCGTGGAAGTTGGCCATATTGGAGCGTATGTCGCCACGCACATAGGGGAACGACAGGGCCAAGGTGCCCTCACCGCTGAAGCTGCCGCTCACCTGACAGCGCTGGCCTAGGTTGAGCGAGAGACGGCGGCTCTTATCGATGGTGATGGCATAGTTTAAGTTGGGCACGGTAGAGCTGCTGTTGGCATTGAAGATGGTGATAGTGCTGTTGCCCTGTACGTGTATCTTGGAGCCGAGCTTGCCGAAGGTGGTGTTCCATGAGCCCATGGCCAAGGTGCCGGCCTTGAGAATGGTACCTCCAGTCCAGGTGTTGTTGCCGGCATAGGTGATGTTGAGTTGTCCGGCTCCTGTCTTCACCAGCGTGCCCTCGCCGCTGATGACTCCCTTCAGCGAGGTGGCTCCCGAAGCGATCTGTATGGTAGCGGTGTCTAAAAGTGTCAGGTTACGGTTGGTGGCGGTGTTGCCATTATCTACTATGAGGGTAGCCTTGCCTATCTGCCAGTTGCCCGTAGCGGCAGAGGCTGCGCCCAGCGAACTGGGCAGTCCGCCATCGGCGAGTTCCTTCACCGTTACAATACCATCGTTGATGATGGTAGGACCGGTGTAGTCGCTCTTAGTGGTCTCGAGGATGAGTTTGCCACTGCCCTCCTTGATGAGCGAACCGTTGCCGCTGAAGCCGCCGTCGCCCTTGAAGGTATAACTCTTCTCATGGTTGTTGATGGTGGCCTTGCCGATGGGCATGAGATCGTCGATGGTGATGACGGTGTTTTGTGCATCGTCGGTGAAGCTGATCTCATCGCCAGCTACGAACTCGGTGGCGTTACCACCCAGGAGGAAGTTGGGTGTCTGATAGTCCCATATATTGCTGGTGGTACCACTCCATATCACACCTTGTGCAGCACTGCGCTGGGCATTGATGACGAGATAGATGGCTTTGTCTTCGTGAACGATCTCATAGGATAGTCCCGTGAGGCCGCGTACGATGAAGTTCTCTTTGCCGATGAACTCGCCCGTGTACTCGATGAGCTTGAACTTGCCGGGCTGTACATCGCTCTCGGCTGGTACGATGGTGAACACGATCTCGGGAGCTGTCACGGTAAGGTCGCCCTCTACCTTGATGAGGTCGGCACGCTGGCTACCCTCGGCTGTAGTGATATCCATCTCGATATACACTTTGCGGTCGAGCTTAAGCCCCTGCTTGAAGGTCATCTGCTCCGTGGGCATCAGGCGGCATCCCTCATAGTGGAGAGCCCCTTCGAAGGAGATGGCGTTGACAATAGCCTTGCCGCTGAGGGTGCCGCGGGCACGAAGGCTGACGGGACCCTTGAACTCTTGATCTGTCTCGAAGGTACCTTCCGAGATGTAGGTGGTGCCTGTGTAGTGGAGGGGAACATCGGCCACGAGGGTTCCCTGCTGGCTTTTCCACAGGTCCATGTCACCGGTAAGGCTGCCTGCGCCGCTGAGCGTCACGCATTGTCCCTTGACGGGCATGGCATAGAGCACCGAGGGTTGCATAGCAGCGTCAACACTGATAGAGGCTTCGGTGTTGAGGTCGATGAGCAGACTCTTGCCATCAGCATAGGTTGCTGCTTCGGAGCGTTCATAGTTAGAGAAGCTATGGGTGCCTTTCCATACGAGGTCGGTGACCATGGTGGGAGGTAGCTGCGGACGTGGCATGTTGTAGCCCAGGTAGAAGCCCGTATTGGGACTTTGGTAGTAGCCCTTGGTGGTACAGTCGGCACGATAGTGAGGATCCTCTTGCAAGCAATAGATATTGTTGATTGACGTGGTGTAGTCGGTAGTGAAGCCCACGATGCCTACGCACACGCCGTTCTCCTTGTTGAGCAGTACGAGCTCTTCGCGCCAGTCACCGATGATGTCGCCCCAGAAGGCTGCACGCTTGGCATATACGGTGACATAGCGCCATCCGCTAAGCTTGGCAATCTCGATGAGACGTCCTTTATAGAAGTCTTGTATATATACGTTATGGTGGCTGTCGCTTGTCTGCACAATCTCGCGGTCGAGTTCACCATCCCACCAAAGGCCTTCGGTGGGGTAAGGTGCCGTGTGCTCGGGGATGAGGTCGCCCTTAGCATTGTATACGCCCCCCATGGTGCTCCACATCTCCCAACCCAGGTGGTTGGGGTCTACGTCCATACACTCGCCACGGCCCACGTCGCCCACGGCAGAGAGATACCATCGCTTGATGCTCTCGCCAGTGGCAGCATCGTAGAGTATCTGCCCCAGCATATCGCCGGCATTTTGCTGTATGGCAAAGGTCTCGAGGCCTGGACGCTCGGGGTCAATGTCGCTGGTGCGGAAGCGGTCGCCATGAGCAACCTTCGGATTGTTGAGGGTAGAACCGTCGTGATCCATAGTGTAACCGCCCGTCAGCATTTCGTCGCGGCCATCGCCGTCGACATCGGCAACACGTATCTGATGGAAGGCAGGGCCTCCGGTGTTCTTACAGAAGAGCTCGCGCCACTCGCCAGCCTTGCCTGTGCTGAAGTCGAAGGCGAAGGCGCTATTGTGGTAGTTGTGGCTACCGTTACTGTTGCGCGTGTGCCACTCCATGATTACGGCGGGGTGTATGCCGTCGGGGTAGAATACACCAACGTGACCGACGTGCTTGTTGTACTCGTCGCCCATGAGTGATGCGCGGTTGGTGCGGTTGTATGAGTTGTTGTAGGTCTGCTCTACACTGCACTTCTCAGCTCCCGTCATACCATCTACGACGGTCATGTAGCGCGGGGCATTCTTCGTTCCCTGCGTTTCGTAGTCAATGATGCCATCGCCGTCGGTATCACCAGTGGTCAGACCATTGACGTAAAGTCCGAAAGCCTTCTTCTCGGCATCCCAGAACTGGGTGCCGTCGCTCGTCTGGCACACGAGGTCGGCCTTGCCGTCGCAGTCCATATCGTAGGCCAGTATCATATCGTCCTGTCCGGCACAACTGAGCTCGTTGGGGCCAAGCTTCACCGTCCACAGGTGTTCGCCCGTACGGAGGTAGCCTTCGATGTAGTTGTCAAGCCCTGTAGATAGGCTCTTGCGGTTGAGCACGTAGTCCATCTCACCGTCGCCGTCAAGGTCGGCCGGCCATACATAGTCGGTAGAGTAGCCTGAGGCCGTGAGGGGAGAGGCATCAAAACGGATACTCATAAACATATTGCGTAGGTCGCGACTCACCACCTTGTAGGGTGTGCTCTGTGCCGACTCTACTCCGTTGGCCACCACGCTCACTGTTACCTCACTTCCAATGGGAACCTTGGAGGTGTTGGTGGCATAGTTGGTGTTGCTCACAGGCGTAGCGGTAATCTTGTTCCCATTTACATAGATATTGTATGTCGCATTTTCAGGCTCCTGTGCCAAACGGCGCCAGGTGACGGTGGCCGATGAGCCGTTGACGGCTACTACGACACCGCGTCCCAAAGGTTGTTGGATGCGTTGCGCTACACCATCAATGGTAGTTGCTGCAATACAGATGAGGAGCATTAGCTGCAAAAGATTCTTTTTCATTATAGTATGGCATTAATATGATTAACTTTGAAACTACAAAAATATATAAAAAAGTGTACTTCTCCACTTTCTTTACCCTTTTTTGTGTGTTCCCTACTAGTATTAGCTTGTCAAAAGTTAGTGGGCATCAGCAGATTTTATATTAAGTATAGTGTAGGGAAAATTCTATGACAACAAAAAAAGAAGCTAATGGATTAGCTTCTTTGATGTTTTGAGTTATATTAGCTTCGCTTATTTATTGAATGCACTGCTGATAACCTTGATCTCAATCTTGTCTGTGCCACCAACTAAGCGGGTGGAGTTGAGGTTGAGGTCGTGACGGAAATTAACAATGTTGTTCTTTGAGTCTTTAATAGTGTTGACAGGAATAAGCATCACCTTGTCCCAATCGGGATACATAGCATTATAATCCTCATTAGTCAGCTCGGGATGTGTGGCAAGCCAAGCCTCGCGCTCGTTGTAGCAGTGAATGATGAGACGGGCAATATTGCTGTATTCGTAACGGTTGAAGGTCTTGTTGTATGCCGTGTGGTATGATGTAATGTTGTCGGTAAGTTTGTTCTTGTCAAAAAAGTTACCCATCTCGCTCTTACGTACCATAAGTAGTGTTTGAGGAATGCCAAATTTGTGCCAATAATTACCTGTGTCGTTGTAACGAGTGAAGATGATTTTGGCAGAGTTGATGCTGTCGCCATCTTCCATTACCTCATCAATGGGGAGTGTTACTTCTGTAAAAATTCCGGCTGGTGTTTTGAGATAGGTGCACGTGGTGTCGTTGACAAGGGGAGTAAGAGTCTCTTTCTTGGTCTCGAAACGATTTGTTTGCAAAACCTCCTCTGAACCTACAAATTGAGTTACGTATACCGAATCGGTGCGTTGGTCACGAAAATACACATTGAGCGCTACCTGGTCAATGTAGATGATTGTGCCATCACCTGAGGTGGACTTTACGTAATAGCCCGGACAGATGTGCTCGATGAAATTGGTTGCGTTTGCGAAGAACTCTGGATTGCTTCGGTATGTCTTAATCATTTCATTGCCTATGCTGTTGGGTAAGGGTATGCTTACATTTGCATAGTGCTCAGAATCTTCTAGTTCGCTATCCTCGAGCGTGTAGTCAAGAGCAGTGTATATCTTGCTCGCTAGTGGTGTGCTAGAGGGGTCGTAGAATCGTGTTGGGTCTATGTTCGTATAGTACTTCTCTCTCTCGTCAAGTGTATTGTTTAGCTCGTATACCTCGGCTCCCATTGTGTTAGTAGAGTCTCCAAAAAAGGTGGTAAAGAAGAGACGTAGCTCTGTGCGTAAAGCGCTGTCGCCCTGTATGCTGTCTTTCGGAGGAAAGACGTTGCCACCCTCTACACAATTGAACTGAGCTATGAAGTCTGCTTCAAGTAGTGATCCTGTTTGCGGATCTGTAAAACGTCCCAGATATACCTTACTCGTCTTGCCCAATACGGAGTCTATGGCCACAGAACGTGTGGTGGCATAGTAACTCCTGGTCTTGATTGCTATTGAGTCAGTTTCAGGTGTTATGCTATTGCCTAGGTGCCCTGTAGTGTCGTCACAAGCAATGAGGCACATGAGTACTGCGAAGATATATACAAACGATTTTTTCATCCTAAAAGTTAGTCTTGGTTGTATAGCTTGTTGTAGAATTCACTGCATGCATCGGCATATTCGGTGCCAGTCTTGTAGTCCAATACGGGTTTTCCGAGTGAGTGCGCATATTCTATCAAGCTGGGATCTACATTTTCGCAATTTTGTAAAACGCCGTCAGCCCAGCGGATGGCAATCTTGCTCAACTCATGGTAGTTGACAGGTGTGGTGATGTCGCTGAAATCGACCTCTTCCATATTCTTGATGATTACCTTCTTCAGGTAATTCTCTGGGAAGGTTGATGCGAATGAATCATCGTATAGCGAGTATACAAATTTAGTGTTGCGAAATGCAGGCTCGTCTTTATAGAATGTTTTGATATAGAGTCCTGTAAGGGCACCTATCCATCCATGACAATGGATTACATCGGGGTACCATGATTGCTTCTTTACCGTCTCGAGTACACTGCGTGAGAAGAAGATGGTGCGCTCGTCATTATCAGGATATTCGTTTCCTTCACTATCACGTGTATTCAAATGATTGCGGAAAAAGTCTTCATTTAGGATGAAAAATACCTGTGTGCGCAAAGCTTGAATAGAAGCTACTTTGATGATAAGTGGGTGGTCTGTATCATCAACTATGATATTCATGCCTGTCAGGCGTATAACCTCATGTAGCTGATTACGACGCTCGTTGATATTACCCCATTTAGGCATAAAAGTTCTGATCTCATGTCCTCTTTCCTGAGTGGCTTGTAATAAATAACGGCAGTTGTCTGCGATTGCGCTACTTTCTGTAAATGGTACAATCTCTTGTGCAATAAATAGAATCTTGTTGGCTTTCATCACTGTTTGTTATGTTCTTATGACTTCGCTTTAAAGGATAAAACACTCACCTTCACGAATTTTCATGCAAAGATAATAAAAAAAAGTGGCATAGAGACAAGGTTTTGCTTTGTTTTTAATTGTAATGTTTGTTAAATCGTTGATAATGTGCGTGATATTGTATTGACTGAATTGCGGTAAAAATAAATCATAATTCATTATCCATAATTCATAATTAAGTTGTACCTTTGCACGGATTTTCTAAAAAGAGCAGACATGATAGTAGTAGATACTATAGGAAAATTGCATACCTTTCTTGCCGCAGCTCGTGCCGAAGGTAAGAGCATAGGTCTTGTGCCTACGATGGGTGCATTGCACGAAGGTCACGCTTCGCTCGTGAAGCGCAGCGTAGAGGAGAATGGTGTGACAGTGGTAAGTATCTTTGTCAACCCTACACAGTTTAACGATAAGGGCGACCTTGAGCGTTATCCGCGTACCTTGGAGGCTGATTGCCGCTTACTCGAGGCATTGGGTACCAGTTGTGTGTTTGCCCCTTCTGTAGAGGAGGTCTATCCCGAGCCCGACACCCGAGTTTTTGATTTCGCACCTCTTGACAAGGTGATGGAGGGCATCTACCGCCCCGGACATTTCAATGGTGTGGCGCAGATCGTGAGCAAGCTCTTCGCGTATGTAGAGCCCCACCGCGCCTACTTTGGTGAGAAGGATTTCCAGCAACTGGCCATTATACGAGAGATGGTGCGCCAACTCGGGCTCAGCCTTGAGATTATAGGATGTCCTATCGTGCGCGAATCCGACGGATTGGCACTCAGCAGTCGTAACGCACTGCTCACCCCCGAACAGCGCCATACCGCACTGGCCATATCAAAAGCCCTCTTTGCTAGTGTCGAACATGCCAAGACATACTCGCTCAGCGATACCAAGCAGATGGTAGAGCAGGCCATTGCCGATACTGAAGGCTTGGAACTCGAGTACTACGAAGTCGTAGATGGCCATACCCTGCAGCCTGTATCGTCGTGGGACGATGCCGACTATATCGTAGGTTGCATCACTGTATATTGCGGCAAGGTGCGCTTGATTGATAACATCAGATACAAATAAACTATGTTAGTTACGGTATTAAAATCGAAAATTCATTGTGCCCGTGTCACCGAGGCCAATCTCAACTATATGGGTAGCATCACCATCGACGAAGACTTAATGGATGCAGCCGGCATGCTCGAAGGCGAGCAGGTGCACATTGTGAATAACAACAATGGTGAACGCTTTATTACCTATATCATCAAGGGAGAACGTGGCTCGGGTGCTATATGTCTCAATGGAGCAGCTGCCCGTCTCGTGCAACCCGACGATGTGGTCATCATCATGGCCTATGCGCAGATGACTCCTGAGGAGGCTAAAGAATTCAAGCCTGCTGTGATATTTCCCAAAGCGGGCAACAGCTTGTAAGATGGATATATCGTGTTATGTCTTTTGCGGCATAGCTTCGGTAATAAAAAAGCACGGCCTTATGGTCGTGCTTTTTTATTGGTGTTTATTGCACTTAGATCAAGAATCCGAGCAGTACACCGGCTGCGCAGGCTGAACCGATAACACCGGCTACGTTGGGGCCCATGGCATTCATGAGCAGGTAGTTGGTGGGGTCGGCCTTCTGACCCTCGTCGTGAGAGATACGGGCTGCCATAGGCACAGCAGATACACCGGCGTTACCAATAAGCGGGTTGATCTTCTTACCCTTCGGGAGGAAGAGGTTCATGAACTTCACGAACAGCACGCCGCTAGCAGTAGCGATAACGAAGGCGGTGATACCTACGAGCAGGATCTTCAAGGTAGAGGGAGTGAGGAACTCGCTTGCCTGGGTAGAGGCACCTACGGTGAGACCGAGCAGGATGGTGATACAGTTGATCAGGGGACCCTTAGCGGCCTCGGCCAAACGGCCAGTAACACCACTTACGTTCAATAGGTTACCGAAGAAGAGCATACCCAAGAGGGGCAGACCGCT
>JAFOYZ010000005.1 GCA_017424485.1 Bacteroidaceae bacterium | reverse complement strand
CGTCTTCAACAAAGGAGGCGGCAGGCACCGCATCTCGCTCAAGCTCCCCCTCAAAGGAGTACTATTTGGCATAGGCGCCGGCATTGGCCAAGGTGTAGGGCTTGTATTAAGCAAGGTGGGAATGAATCATTATGAGCAATGTATCCCAGCCGGACAAGAGGTTGCCACCACGCTCATGCCCTTTGCCTCCACCATGATACGTGCCATCACAGGGTTCGCAGGTTTCTTCATCGTCATGGTATACCAGAAGAAGCTATCCACACTCGTCACAGCCATGCACGACCGCAAAGGCATGCATGCAGCCCTATGGGCCACCTTCGCAGGGCCATTCATCGGGGTATCGCTCTCGCTCATGGCCGTCCAATACACCGAAGCAGGCATAGCCTCCACACTCATGGCCCTCACCCCAGTGCTTATCCTATGGCCATCGGCCTTCTTCTTCAAGCACAAGATCACCTTCAAGGAGATCCTTGGAGCCATCATCAGTGTCATTGGCGTAAGCCTTTTCTTCTTATAAACGAATCGTTAACGACAAAAACATAGTGTATATCATGAAGAATCTATTTGTAAGATGGATGATGCCCGCTGTAGCAGCAGCATCATTGGTAGCCTGCACCTCACGTCCTTTAGTCTATGACCAGGAGTTTACAGGCAGTCATTACCCTGCGCCCGAGATGCCGAATCTAGAGCAGTTACCAGAGATACCCTATCTACCCGACCCCTTCCTTTGGGCCGATGGTAGCGGTAGGAGCGAAAAATTCAGTGATTGGTCGCGCCATCGCTCCGAAATCATACACCGCCTCTACCATTACGAAGTAGGACTCAAACCCGAAGTATCGCGAGACCAGCTTAAGGCCTCTCTCTCAGGTGATACGCTAAGAGCTACTGTAACAATCCATGGAGAAGAGCTACACCTTGCCGCAGTGATACACTATCCTGATGGCGAAGGTCCCTTCCCTCTTGTTATCGGCATAGGCATGCCTAGCGGTTCGCTGCCCCCACACATTTTCGAAGAGCGCGGGGTGGCACGAATGGCCTTCAACTTCACCCAAGTGATGTCACACACGCAGAAGCGCGGCACCGAACCCATCAACCGCATCTACCCCTCATTGCTCGAGATGGGAGCCTATAGTGCATGGCCATGGGGCATAAGCCGCCTTATCGATGCACTAGAGATAGTAGGCGAAGAAGCACGCATCGACATGAGCCACATAGCCGTTACGGGATGCTCATTTGCAGGCAAGATGGCCCTGTTTGCCGGAGCACTTGACGAGCGCATCGCTCTCACCATAGCCCAAGAGCCAGGAGGTGGCGGAGTAGATGCATGGCGTGTATCTGAGACTTTGGGTAATGTGGAGACGCTAGGACGTACCAACTTCTCGTGGTTCATGGAGAGCATGCGACAATTCGCCGATGAGAATGTATGCCGCCTCCCCATCGACCACCATGAGGTAGCAGCCCTTATAGCGCCGCGTGCACTACTCGTCTTGGGCAACCCCGATTGGGAATGGCTAGCTGAGGAGTCCAACTATGTATCTTGCCAAGCAGCCCGAAAGGTCTGGGAGACATTTGGCATTGCCGACCGCATGGGATTCTCTATCGTGGGCGGTCACCCGCATTGCATGGTACCCACGAGCCAGTTTGCCCATATCGAAGCCTTCGTTGACAAATTTCTTTTAGGAAAGGAAGAGGTCGACACCCATATCACTCAGGCCGATATGTTCAAGCATGTCGACTATATGAAATGGATGCCTTGGGCCGAATAGATGAGCGGCAACCCACATCGTCAAGATGTAATCACTACTAGCAGTGCAATGCTAAAAGAATAAAAATCAAGAGGGTGCCCTTTTCTTTGGGGCACCCTCTTGTTTGTACTTCCCAAGCCAATACCGCCAACACTGAATGGGATGGGATAATCCAGCCTCATTTCTTTTACAGCGCCGCGCACCTGTCACACACTCATCAGATAGGCCTTGAAGTCCTCGAACTGCGCCGTCATGGGCACGCTCTGCTTGGTGCCACGCATAAAGGCCTGCAGCTTTTCGGGGATAGCCACCTCGGCCTTGATGATGCCCTCCACCGTATCGCGGAACTTGGCCGGGTGTGCCGTCTCCAGGAACACGCCCTGCTCACCGGGCTGCAACATCTCGCTCAGCGCACGATAGCCGCAAGCCCCGTGCGGGTCAAGCAAGTAGCCCGTGCGGTGGTACGTATCGGCCAGCGTCTCGGCAATCTGTTCGTCCGTATAGGTAGCCCCACCGATGAGTCTGCATATATCGGCATGCGAGTGGCCATAGAGGTCGAGTATACGGGCAAAGTTGCTCGGGTCGCCCACATCCATCGCATTGGCAATCGTCTGCACCGAGGCACGCGGATTATACTCACCCGTCTGCAGATACTGGTAGAAGATATCGTTTCGGTTGTTGGCCGCAATGAAGCGCTTGATGGGAAGTCCCATACGGTGCGCAAAGAGTCCGGCACACAGATTACCGAAGTTACCACTGGGCACACATATCACCAGTTCGCCCTCCTTGCCCTGGCGCTTCATCTGCGCATAGGCATAGAAGTAGTAGAACGCCTGCGGGAGGAAGCGCGCCACATTGATCGAGTTGGCCGAGGTGAGCCGCATGTGCGCATTCAGCTCCGCATCCATGAAGGCACTCTTCACCAGGCGCTGGCAGTCGTCAAACACACCCTCCACCTCCAGTGCCGTGATGTTCTGCCCCAGCGTAGTGAACTGACACTCCTGTATAGCGCTCACCTTACCCTTCGGATAGAGCACATACACATGGATGCCCTCCACACCCAGAAAGCCATTGGCCACGGCCGACCCCGTGTCGCCCGAAGTAGCTACAAGGACGTTCACCTCACCCGTCTGCCGCACATTGCAGTCTTCGTTTTCGTTAACGTTATCGTTTTTGATAAAGTACCCCAACAACCGCGCCATGAACCGTGCGCCCACATCCTTGAATGCCAGCGTGGGGCCATGATACAGCTCCAGCGAATGGATATTCCCATCCACATGCACCACCGGAGCATCAAATGCCAACGTGTCATACACGATATGCTTCAGCTCCTCGGCAGGGATATCCTCACCGAAGAAGGCATCGGCCACCCGGTAAGCAATCTCCTGAAAACTCATCTCCGCGATGCCGTCATAGAACTCCTTGGGCAACTTCTTTATCTGTTCGGGCATATACAACCCCTTGTCTGTGGCAAGGCCACGTACCACCGCCTCCTCGAGCGAAGCCAGCGGCGCCTGTTGATTCGTGCTATAGTAGTGCATAGTGTATCTATTCTTTACCTATTGTTAATCTTTCTACCAGTCTGCGCCTTCCGCGCAGTCAGCATTTCCTTCATACGACATGCAAAAGTAATACTTT
>JAFOYZ010000051.1 GCA_017424485.1 Bacteroidaceae bacterium | reverse complement strand
TTGTTGAGGTTATTATCTTGAGGTTGTTTCATATCTATTATTTAGGGAGCACGAAAGTACTACTTTTTACTGAAACGTGCAAGCAGAGCATTTGTTTTTAGCCTGCACATCCTCATTAACTCCAAAATATTTGTTACACCTATCAAACTTTCGTATCTTCGCATTGAATATTAAACACCAGCACTATGATAAAGATTTACGTTATGGAGAGTTGCCCCGACTGCACTGAAGTCAAGGCACTCTACGGCAACCACCCCGAGTATGAACTTATCGACATAGGCCGCCAAGCCCGCAGCCTGAAAGAGTTTCTCGCCTTGCGCGACCACCACCCCGCTTTCGACAAGGTGCGCGAGCGCGGCAACATCGGCATTCCCTGCTTCGTGCGCGAAGATGGCTCCGTAGCCATCTCGCTCAAGCACTTCGATGCTGGGCACTTCATCGAAGGCATCCCCACAGTAGCAGAAGGGGCTTCGTGTAGCCTCGATGGCACAGGATGTTGATGTGTCCCGTCTTGAATATGTTCTTTGATTGTCCTTAATCGCTCTTAAGAACCTTTAGTAGACTTTTCCATTAAAAAGGAATTTGTTTGCTTTGATATTCATTTTACAATCACACCCTTGCATCCAAGAATCACCTCGGCAGAAGCTGATGCAATAATGAGAAGCTATACAAGAAACTTTTAACACTCATCTGATGCTATGAAAACGAAATGGACAATCCTGGCCCTTGCGCTATGCAGCCCACTATGGATGCTTGCGCAGCAACCCTTTGAATTTGTGTGTACGGACTACATCGCTACACCCGACCGCGACCAAGGGAAATTCGTGTATGACGAGACCAACAACACCTTCACTATCAAGGACAATGGCGTCAACAACATCGCTTTCCAGATGGATAAGCGCAAGGACAACTACTACCGCATCACAAACGAACAAACCTACTTCGCCGTGAAGGGTACGAACCTGAGCACCACCCTCTCTCAAAGCGATATATGGTGGTTTAACGGGTATAACGAAGGAGGTAGCGTGGAGCCTACCTTTGCCGTGACATTGGCCAACAAGGAGCAACTGATCGTGTGGAACATAAAGGGATCTAAGGGACTTAACGCCAACTTCGACTTCGGCAACGAGGTGATGCTCATCTCGTCGCAGGGGAGGGAGTTTATCCACTGCCTGGGACTGACATCCACCGCGGGTCAATCGACCATCAGCGATGTCAACTACTACTCCACCTACGAGTTGGTGGCCACGTACCCCGAGCTGATGACGAAGATGGGATACTCGGCCGACGGCCTATCGCTCACCGCAGAGCTGAAGGCAAAGGTGGAGACTGAGATACGGAGGGCCGAGGAGATGATAGCCTCGGCGGTGAATGCCTCAGGATGCGAGGAGCTGCAGGCTGCCGTATCGGAGGCCAAGGAGGCGATGGCCACATTGTCCGCCGATGACTACCGCACGGCGTTGAGCGTGCTCAAGAAGCTGAGGGAGACGATGAAGGCCTTCAAGCAAGGGGTGGCAACGATGACTTACGAGCCGCTCGTCAACGGCCTGCACGCCACCTACGATGAGGTACACCTGCACGTCCTGTTCTACGGGCCGGAGGTGGTCAGAGTGCACAAGTCGTATAGTCCGGATATCACGAAAAGGAGTCTGTCGGTGATACAGCCCCCCCTGAACGAGATTGTGTTGGAGGTGGAGGAGACGGCAGACTATGTAAAGCTGACGACGGAAAAGATGTGGGTGTCGCTACACCTGAAGACGGGCTACCTCACCGCAGGGCGCACCAATGGCGACACGCTGCTATGCGAGGAAGGGAGTGTGATGACACCCTACAAGGATGGCCCCAACGAGAGCTACCGCATAGCACAGTACCTGCACCTATCGGCCGACGAATATATCTTCGGTATGGGACAGGTGCAGAACGGCGCGCTGAACCAACGCGGACAGGCGATAAACCTGGTGCAGGATAATATGAAGGTGTGCATCCCATACTTCCAGTCATCGAAAGGGTACGGATTCTTCTGGGACAACTATTCACCCACGACCTTTATGGATGGGAAGGAGCAGACCTCATTCCAATCGACCGGCAACGAGATAGACTACTACCTGCTGGTGGGCGACGAGGATGGCAAGAACGTGATACCGCTGATGCGTGAGCTCACCGGACGCGCACCGATGCCAGCGTTATGGAACCTGGGACTATACCAAAGCAAGGAGCGGTATACCAGCGCCAGCGAGACGATGGGCGTGGTGCAGACCTACCGCCGGCTGGGAGTGCCTCTTGACTGCATCGTGCAGGACTGGCAATACTGGGGCGACGACAACCACTGGAATGCGATGGAATTTCTCAACCCCACATTTGCCAACTACCGGCAGATGATAGAGACCATACACGACAACCACGCCAAACTGATGATCAGCGTGTGGGCAAACTTCGGTCCGCAAACCAAGCAATACAGGGACTTCACCGCTAAAGGCCGTATGATAGAGGCCAACTCGTACCCTTTCGGCAAGAGCGTGAAACCTTATGACTGCTACGACGCGACCACCCGCGACGAGTATTGGGCATACCTCTACGAGGGGCTGATGTCGAAGGATATCGATGCGCTATGGCTCGACTCGTCAGAACCCGACTACCAGCAGACAAGCGCCAATGACTATGACTACGTGACGGGCACCGGACAGACGTGGAGGGAGCTGAGAAATGCATTCCCGCTGGCTCATGTGGGCGGCGTGCACGACCACTTCCGCCAGGCAGCACTAGACAGCAAGGAAGGACTAGCCGACAAGCGCGTGGCGATACTCACCCGCTCGGCCTTTGCCGGGCAACAACGCTACGGAGCCAACACGTGGAGCGGCGATGTGACGGCAAGCTGGGAAAACTTTGCCAAGCAGATACCCGCGGCATGCAACTTCGCGGCCTGCGGCATCCCCTACTGGAATAGCGATATAGGCGGTTTCTTCACCGGCAGCTATGGTGGTGTGGGCGATGTGGCGTGGCGCCGACTCTATATGCGCTGGATGCAGTTTGGCACCTTCACCCCGATGATGCGCTTCCACGGCACTGGCACCCCGCGCGAGATATACCAGTTTGGAAGTGAGCACGATGGCAAAGGTGATTTTGACCATATACTGAAATACATCCAGATACGCTACCGTATGCTACCCTATCTCTATAGCACGGCGTGGCAGATAAGCAAGCATCACGCCTCGTTTATGACAGCACTGCCCATGGCATTCAATCACGACAGAGGATGCTACGATGTGGCGGACGAATATATGTTCGGCGAAGCCTTCCTGGTGGCTCCTATCATCGAAGACCTGGCT
>JAFOYZ010000050.1 GCA_017424485.1 Bacteroidaceae bacterium | reverse complement strand
TACCGTGGCCGAGACCATCGGCAAGGTACCCGTGAAGAAGGCCAAGGTATTCCCCTACCGCATACACGATGTGCCCGATGCCGAGAAGCTCGACAACCTGGCGCGTCTCGCCCTCCCCTTCGGTCACAAGGTGCGCACCACGGGCGACAAAGTAGACATAGCCAAGTCGTTCAACAAACTGTTGGCCGATGTCAAGGGCAAGCGCGAGCAGCATCTCATCGAGACCGTTTCGCTGCGTGCCATGCAGAAGGCCCGCTACAGCACCGACAACATCGGTCACTACGGCCTGGCGATGGACTACTACACCCACTTCACCTCGCCCATACGTCGCTACCCCGACATGATGGTACACCGTCTCCTCTCTCGCTATCTCGAAGGTGGTCGCTCTGCCTCGAAGAGCAAGTATGAGGAGTTGTGTGATCATTCCTCATCGATGGAGCAGCTCGCCGCCTCGGCCGAACGTGCCAGCATCAAGTACAAGCAGGTAGAGTATATGGCCGACCGCATGGGTATCGCCTACGATGCCATCATCAGCGGTGTCACCGAGTGGGGACTCTATGCCGAGATCATCGAGAATAAGTGCGAGGGGCTTATCCCCATGCGCGACCTCGACGACGACTACTACGAGTTTGACGAGCGCAACTACTGTCTCGTAGGTCGCCGCACCCATAAGCGCTACGCCTTGGGCGACACCGTCAAGGTAGAGGTGGCACGGTGTAATTTAGAGAAAAAACAACTCGACTTTGCTCTGGTAGAGTGAAACCTATAGGAGCAAAGGCGAGTTGAATTTACTTCCCTTGCCGACTTTGCTCTGGTAGAGTGAAACCTATAGGAGCAAAGGCGAGTTGAATTTACTTCCCTTGCCGACTTTGCTCTGGTAGAGTGAAACCAAGTTCTATATAAGTTTAAGGCCAGATGTACATCTGGCCTTTTATCTCCCTAACACTTACTTCCCTAAGTCATACGCTGTCTCTTCGCGTCGTAGGGGATAGTCGCCACGGAACTGCTCGAAGCATTCGGGGTGGTGCTTGAGCGCCTGGCTGTCTCTATGCGGGCTGTATATCTGCAGCAGGGCCTCGGCCTTGGTACTCGCTTGCATCACGGCTTGTACTGATGTGACTGTGGGGGGCGGGGGTGTGATGGTGGGCACCTCGCCCAATCTGAAATGCAGGGCTAGTGCTTCGAGCGACATACGGGTGGCATTGGCCTTGCCATCGGCAGAGTAGCCAGCGATATGGGGTGTACCTATATAGCATCGCTCGAGAAGCGGGAGGGAGATATGTGGCTCGTGCTCCCATACATCGATGATGCATTGCCTGATCTGCCCATGATGCAGAGCCCGCAGCAGTGCGGCAGTGTCAGTTGTCTCACCTCGCGAGGTATTGATGAAGTATGGCTTCTGTGCGAGTGAAGCAAAGAAATTGTCATCGGCCAGGTGGTATGTGCGGTGGTTGTCCTCTCGGGTGAGTGGCGTGTGCAGTGTCACCACATCGGCTTCGCGGGCTATCGTATCCAGTGATACGAAACCCTTTTCGCCCCGTTCGGCTCGCGGAGGGTCGCAGCGCAGCACACGCATGCCCCATGCCTCGGCCATATCAGCCACGAGTGTGCCTACATGTCCTACGCCTACCACGCCTATCGTGCTTGCGCTTAGGCGCAGTGCACCCTCGGCTTCCAACAGGAGCAATGCCGACTGCACATATTGCCTTACCGATGCAGCATTGCATCCGGGTGCATTGGTCCAGCGTATGCCATGCGCGTTACAGTATGCTGTATCTATATGGTCGAATCCAATAGTGGCTGTGGCAATAAACTGCACGCGGCTTCCCTCGAGCAGCGTGGCATCGCAGTGAGTGCGTGTGCGTATGATGAGTGCGTCGGCATCGCGCACCACCGCATTGTCAATAGCACTGCCAGGCATATACACCGCGTCGATCATCATTGTCGCGAGTGCTTCGCGGATGTAGGGAATCTTATCGTCTACGATTACTTTCATGCAATATCAATATACTTTCGGGCCCCATATTGAAGAGGAGGTCCACAATACTCATGTTGGGGATAAATCCATGTTTTTCCTTGAACACCTGATAGTATTCGGTAGGGGAGAACTCTGTGTCGGTATGCCACGATTGTTTAGGGTGTATACACTCGCGCAGGTCTGTCAAGGGTTGCTCACCACCATATACTGCGGTAGGCTCCATGTGTATGTCAATGCCTATAAGGTCGCATACCAGCTGGGTCAGCTCCATGTTGAAGTCGTAAAGATACTCATGCTTCTTCTCATAGAATGGGCGGAAATCATCCTCATAGTATAGGAAAAAGGGGGTATGCCTATAAGCAGCTTCGAGGGCATTCCAATGTCGGTGACGCCAGTTGCCATGGTCGCTGATGCGTATGTCGCGCATCAGGCACTTTTCCTCAGTAGTCTTCTCGGTTGGTATGGTGAGTGCCAATGGTCCGTTGGCATCTACTATCACGCAACGGTTGCGGTAGGTCTGCTTCACGTAGTTGTCGCAGGCTTCGATGTAGGCTGTGCCACTGCCACACTGTACCAGCTTGGTGTAGTACTGTATGGGGGGTAGGTAGGCTGAGGAGAGCAGTATGTTCATTTTGAGTTTTTAAGTTTTGAGTTTTTAAGTTACGCTTCGTCTTTTGACGGTCAACAGTCATCCATCATCTTTCAACTTTAATCATTCAACAACAATCAATCATTCACCATTCACCGCTGTAATATTTCTACGTAATCCCTGATATCCGGCTCTTTCTATAGCGCTATCCTTAAACAGTGATTTGTAGCGTTCCTCGGTGAGGCTGTGCCAGTCAGCAGGAGTCATTGCAGCCACTTCGGGCGGCATGTTGAAAGCTGATTCCTCGGTGGAATGGGCGTTTTTGTTGTGTGGGCACACCTGCTGACATGCGTCGCATCCATAGATGCGGTGACCCATCTTGTGGGCTATATCGTCAGGGATATCGCCTCGGTGCTCTATGGTGAGGTACGACAGGCAGCGTCTGCAGTCGATGCCATCGGTAGTGAGTGCTCCTGTAGGGCAGGCCTTGAGGCAGCGATTGCAATCGAGGCATATATCGCTGCCCGATTTTTCCTTTTTAGTGTCGTTGATTTCAGCTGTCACGGCCAAAACTCCCAAAAAGAAGTAGCTTCCCATGCCGGGTATGATCAGTTGGCGGTTGCGTCCTATGGTACCCAGTCCGGCCTTTACAGCCCAGTAGCGTTCGAGCAGCGGTGCGGTATCACAGAAGGCACGGCCCTCAACTCCAGGGATACAGGATTTGATGTGGATGAGCAGCTGATATAACTTGTCTTTCACTACGCGATGATAGTCCTTACCATAGGCATAGTAGGCTATCTGGTATCCCTCCTTGGGGAGCAACTGCTTGGGGTAATAGTTCAGTGCGACGACGATGAGTGTGCGGCACCCTGGTACTAGTAGTGTGGGATCTATACGTAGGTGACGATTGCGTTCCATGTATCCCATACCAGCATGGTGGCCCTGGGCAGTCCAATTGTCGAGCACACCTACCACCCCGTCGCTTACCAGTTCTGCCTTGGCAAAGCCGCAAGCCGAAAAGCCCAGGCGTAGGGCCTCCTCTTCGATGGAATGCGCCAAATTCATAGGGGTGGTGTAATTGATTTGTAATTCTTTTTATAGTCCTTCCGTATGCAAATATAGTGTGTTTTCCATAGAAACCGAACAATTGGCGGTTTTTTCTAATCATGGTCCGTTTCTTTTGACCGAAATACTTGGGATATTCATCGTAAAAATGTAGCTTTGCAATATCATCTTATATAATGAATTGTCTATAGCCGTTATGCCTATTATCCGTATCACATCGCTCACACATCCTGGTGTTGAGATATTCAGCATGCTTACCGAAGCTCAGCTACGCCGCGATTTAGAACCTGGCCAGGGTATCTTTATTGCCGAGAGTCCTAAGGTGATACGTGTGGCACTGGATGCAGGATATACGCCATTGGCCTTGCTCTGTGAAGAGCGCCATATCGTGGGTGATGCCGCAGAAATCATATCACGCCATCCCGAGATACCGGTATATACGGGGAGTCGTGAAGTGCTGGCTGCACTTACTGGCTATACGCTGACACGTGGTGTGCTCTGTGCTATGCGCCGTCCGGCAGCGCCTTGTATTGCCGATGTAGTGAAGGATGCGCGTCGCGTGGTGATTATTGACGGGGTAACTGATACGACCAATATAGGAGCTATTTTTCGCTCTGCAGCAGCGTTGGGTATCGATGCAGTGCTACTCACCCGTACGGCCTGTGACCCCCTCAATCGCCGTGCGGTGCGCGTGTCGATGGGGTCGGTATTTCTGGTGCCCTGGACGTGGATTGACGACATAGAGAGCGAGATGCATGCCGAAGGTTTCGCGACTGCCGCTATGGCGCTGACCGATGATTCTATATCTATTGATGATCCTGTGTTGAAGGCGACTCCCAAACTAGCCATCATCATGGGTACTGAAGGAGATGGGCTTGCCCACGAAGTAATCGGTGCTGCCGATTATGTGGTGCGCATCCCTATGGCTCATGGAGTGGACTCGCTCAACGTGGCTGCTGCGGCTGCTGTGGCTTTTTGGGAATTGAGGTGATGGTGGCTTAGTTTTTATTATTTCTCAATGAGTGTTGCGAGAGGAGTGCCCGTAGTCGGGTATATGATGTCGGGAGCTATCTCTAGGAGCGGAGCATATACAAAGTGGCGTTTGAGCAGATAGGGGTGGGGGATGGTTAGTCTGCTGTCATTGATGCAGGAGTTTCCATAAAGCAGTATGTCGATATCGATGATGCGGTCGGTATAGTCCTGATTAATGGTTTTGTGTGTGCGTCCCATCTCTCGTTCTATGGATTGGGTGATATCCAATAGTTTGTGTGGTGTATGTGGTGTATCGATAGTAATCACCGCATTGAGGAATGTGTTGTCGGAGACGAATCCCCATGGTATGCTCTCAATGAAGGATGAGCAAGCAAGTACATGACCTGCTTGCTCATTGATGAGATGTATGGCTTGGCGTAGGTTATGAGACTTGTCGCTCCCTAGATTACTGCCTAAGCCTAGATATGTAATCATTATCCTATACTAATTATGGGGCATGTTAGTCAATAATGAGCATGGCATCTCCATAAGCACCAAAGCGATAATCGTTTTCCAACGCTACATCGTATGCGTGCATTACCAGATCATAACCACCAAATGCTGCAGTAATCATAAGCATGGTAGAGTAGGGCAGATGGAAGTTGGTAATCAGGCTGTCGGCAAAGTGGAAGTCGTAGGGGGGGAAAATAAACTTGTTGGTCCATCCTTCATACTCCTTGAGACGTCCATCAGCACCTACGGCTGTCTCGAGCACACGCATCACGGAAGTACCGATAGCACACACCTTGTGGTCAGTATCCTTGGCACGATTGACAATCTCTGTCGCCTCGCGCTCAACAAACATCTGCTCTGAGTCGGTCTTGTGCTTGGTAAGGTCTTCAACATCTATCTCTCGGAAGTTACCCTGGCTGATATGCATAGTCACGTAAGCAGCATCTATACCCTTAATCTCCATGCGCTTCATCAATTCGCGGCTGAAGTGTAGGCCTGCTGCTGGTGCTGTTACGGCTCCTTCATTTTTGGCATAGATTGTTTGGAATCGTGTGTGATCCTCCTCGTTGGCCTCACGGTTGATATATTGGGGGAGCGGAGCTACGCCAAGTGCGTAGAGCGCCTCTTTGAACTCATCGTGCGGTCCATCGTACAAGAAGCGGAGGGTGCGACCACGTGATGTGGTATTGTCGATAACCTCGGCTACCATGGCATTGTCTTCACCGAAGTATAGCTTATTGCCGATGCGTATCTTACGAGCAGGATCAACAAGGACATCCCATAGACGGAATTCCTCATTGAGTTCGCGCAGCAAGAATACTTCGATGCGTGCACCAGTCTTCTCCTTATTGCCAAAGAGACGTGCAGGGAATACGCGAGTGTCGTTGAAGAGGAAGGCATCGCCTTCATCGAAGTAGTCGAGGACATTCTTAAACTGGCGGTGTTCGATTTCGCCAGTTTTCTTGTGTACAACCATAAGTTTGGAGTCGTCGCGATGAAAGGTAGGCTCCAATGCGATACGCTCTTCGGGGAGTTTGAATTTGAATTGTGACAGTTTCATGTTAGGTATATTTGCTGTTATTGTTTTTTTTGTATTAAAGCTACGTGATGCTACTCGGTAGCCTCGGTCAACTGCACAGTCTCTAGCCATGAGGTGAACTCATCGATATCCATGCATTGATTTAGTGTGGTGTCGCCCACACGGGTGCGTTCTAGGCCTGTGAGGTGGGCGCCGCTCTGCAGTGCCTCACCGATATCGCGTGCCAAAGCACGAATGTAGGTACCTTTGCTGCATACTACACGTATCACGATGTCAGGTAGGTTGCATTCGAGGAGTTCTATTTCGTCAATGACTAGTGTCTTGGCCTTGAGTTGCACCTCTTCGCCCTTGCGCGCTAGTTCGTAGGCGCGCTTCCCATCAACCATGCAAGCTGAAAATGAGGGAGGTACTTGCTCGATGGTACCGACAAATCGGGTGAGCGTATCCTCTATCAACTGGCGTGTGATATGCTCGGTAGGATAGGTAGCATCAATAGGTTTCTCCAAATCGTATGAGGGAGTGGTAGCTCCTAGTCTGATGTGTGCAACATACTCTTTAGTCTGGTATTGGAACTCCTCTATACGCTTTGTTGCCTTGCCCGTGCAGAGTATCATCACACCTGTTGCTAGGGGGTCGAGAGTTCCAGTATGGCCTACCTTGAGTTTCTTAACGCCCATCTTCCGGCATAGCAGATAACGTACCTTGTTGACTACGGCAAACGAGGTCCAAGTATAGGGTTTGTTGATAAGGATAATTTCTCCTGCTTTGAAGTCCATTAGGCTATAGTAAGGTTATGTCCGGTAAAAAGCATTACTAGGATAAGTGCACCTACAATGATGCGGTACCAACCGAATGCCTTGAATCCGTGTTTTGTGACAAAATTGATAAAAAACTTGATGGCTAGCAGTGCCACTATGAATGCCACGGCATTGCCTATGAGCAGTGTTGTCAGGTTGTCGGTGATAATCTCTATACCACCCTCCTTGACTAGGTCGTATAGCTTGTATACGGTAGCTGCAAGCATAGTGGGTACAGCGAGGAAAAATGAAAACTCGGCAGCAACTTTGCGGGTCAAGCGTTGTGACATACCTCCCACGATGGTGGCCATCGATCGCGATACACCTGGAATCATAGATATGCATTGGAAGAGACCTATCATGAGTGCTTTGCGCTCAGAGAGTTCGGTGGTCTCACTGCCCTTGTTGAATATTCTGTCACAGAAAATCATGAAGATGCCTCCGAGGATAAGCGTCACGGCTACCACCTCTACGCGTTCAAGCATAGCGTCTATGGCATCGCTGCAGAGCAGACCGAATATGGCTGCGGGGATGAAGGCTATGAAGAGCTTCCAATAGAAATCGTACTTGTGGAGTAGGCGCTTTATAGTTGGGGTACCATCGGGTATCGGCGTATGGTTAAGTTGGAAAAAACGCCTCCAATACAACACAATCACAGAGAGAATAGCTCCAAATTGGATGATGAAGGTGAAGGCCTTGACAAAGTTAGTGCTCTCGACACCCATTAGGTTTTGGGCAATAATCATGTGCCCGGTCGACGACACGGGAAGAAACTCAGTCAGTCCCTCTACTATGGCAATGATAATTGTTTCAAATATACTCATAGAAGCGGCCTACAGATTCTTTACTTTATCTTCGTTGCCATTTCCCTTTTGGCGGTACATGATGGCAAATATCATAAAAATGAATCCTACAAAACATACGATAGGAGCCACTACGATACGACGCGTGCTGAAGATGTCGGGTTCGAAGTGAGTTTCAGTGGAACTGGGACCTGTCATCAGTAGCAATCCTGCAATGATGATGACAGCACCGATTGCTATCAGGATGAAGTTGACTTTAGAGAGGGCTAATTTCTGTTTCATAACGATGTCTTCTATAATTCATTATTTTTTTAGTATATATTATATATAGTATAGGTCACCTGCTTTCATTTTTAGGAATCTATTAATGGAGATGTAGGCACATAATAGAGTGATGATGATGCCGAATGCCATAACACTGACACCTACGGTGAAGAGTGTTGGAATCGTGAATATATGTGCCATTTGGGGTTCGTAACGTAGTAGCAGGTATATGATACATGTTATCATGCCGTTAGCTATGATTCCCGATGTGATTCCTATGCCAAGGTTGCGCTTGAGGAAGGGGCGTCTTATGAATCCCCAACTTGCACCCACGAGCTTCATCGTATGCAAGAGGAAACGTTGCGAATATATGGTGAGCTTGATCGTATTATTGATTAAAGCAAAGGATATCAGTGAGAGAGCTAATGCAAGCATCAATAGTAATACGCTGATCTTACGTATATTCTCATTCACCTTATCCATCAGTTCGCTAGGATAGGATATCTCGCGTATTTGTGTATAGCGCATTAGGTGATTCTTGATGGGGATGATGCTGTCTGTATTAGCATAATCGGCTTTGAGTTTTACCTCTATGGATGCTGTATAGGGATTGTACCCCAAGAATTCGGTGGGATCGAGGCCCAGCGATGTTGTCTGCTCGGCTAGGATATCCTCCTTAGAAATGTAGCGTACCTCTTTTGTGTAGCGCTGTGTTTCTACATGGCGAACTATATGGTCTACGCCTGTCTTCTGGGCATCGTCGTTGAGGAGAAGCGAGAGTTCAAGGTTCTCGCGTACATGCTCTGACAAACTGTTGGCCGAGAGTACTACCAGCACAACGGCACCCAACAGCAGTAGCACAAGCGATGTACTGATACATGCCGTGATGAATTGTATATCTATAGTTCTTTTCTTTGTTTGTTTCATAGCAGATGCTTAATGATGAGCATAACATGGCGAAGTGTATAGGCACACTCTTCCCAAAATTGGCACAAAAGTAAGCAAAAAAGGGAAATTATCCCTAATCTTTAAGGACTTTTAATAAAAAGTCTGCTTGCAAAAGCACTATCGCCCTTGCAAGCAGACGTTGTCAATGGTCAACGAAGCGTATCGTTGGTTTTACTCCACTACTACAGGGTGTCCTATGAGGGTAGCTGAGCTAGCATCGGTGATATGTACCATCACAAAGTCGCCTATGTGGTAGTTTTGTTTGTCAAACACGACAGTCTTGTTCTGTTCAGTACGTCCGCATAGTTGTTCGCGCGAACGCTTGGAGTATCCCTCTACCAACACTTCGTAGGTTTTGCCTATGCAGCGTCGGTTGCTTTCTGCTGAGAGCTCGTTCTGCAAGGCTATGATTTCATTGAGTCGTTGTATCTTGACTTCTTCGGCTATGTTGTCGGGTAGATGACGACTAGCATAGGTACCGGGTCGTTCGCTGTACTTGAACATGAAGGCTGAGTCATATTCGCATATTCTCATCAGTGAGAGTGACTCTTGGTGGTCTTCCTCGGTTTCGGAGTGGAACCCCGAAAAAATATCGGTACTAAGACCGCAGTCGGGTATGATGCGGCGTATGGCAGCTACACGTTCCAGATACCATTCCCGTGTGTATTTGCGGTTCATCAGTCCTAATATACGTGTGCTACCACTCTGTACGGGTAGGTGTATGTGCTTGCATATATTGGGTATCTCTGCAATGGCTTGTAGGGTTTCATCACTCATATCTTTGGGATGTGAGGTTGTAAATCGCACGCGCATCTGAGGGACGGCTGCTGCTACCATACGCAGCAGCATAGGGAAGGTGATGACTTCGCCATTGCGCTCAAACCGGTATGAGTTTACGTTTTGCCCCAGCAGGGTAACCTCTTTGTATCCTTTTGATGCCAAATCGTTCACCTCAGCCAATATACTTTCTACGTCGCGGCTACGTTCGCGACCGCGGGTATAGGGTACGATGCAATAATGGCAGAAGTTATTGCATCCGCGCATGATGGATACGAAACCAGATATATGATTACCGCAGATGCGCGAGGGAATGACATCGCGGTAAGTTTCTGTGGTGGATAACTCTACATTCATTGCCTTTTCACCAGCCTCAACTTGTGCGATAAGGTCGGGTAGTGAGAGGTAGGCATCGGGACCCGCCACAAGGTCTACACCATAGTTCTCGATGAGATTCTCCTTCACGCGTTCGGCCATGCATCCCACCACGCCTATGATAAGGTTCCGTCCCTTCTTGCGTAAGGCATTCAGTGCGTCTAGGCGGTGCAATATTTTCTGCTCGGCATTGTCACGTATTGAGCATGTGTTGAGCAGTATAGCATCGGCATTATCAAGGCTGTCGCATGGTTCATAGCCAGCCATCTTCATTACTGAAGCTATCACTTCACTGTCAGCTACATTCATCTGGCAGCCGTAGGTCTCTATATAAAGATATTTGGCGCCTTCTTTAGGGTCTTGCATATCGGGATGTTTTAGTTTCTGATTGCGAAGATACGGCTATTTTGCGAATAAATAATCAAAAAATCGGGTTTTTGAAATTCTTTTACTTGTTAAACTCTTCATTGTTCGACTTTTTTTTGAAAAATTCAGGAATTTTCTTTGTTGTTAGGAAAAAAAGCCTCAACTTTGCACTAAACATTAGATTTTTTCATAGTTAAGGTTTAGGTTAAAAATGGGAAAGAGGGGCTGAGAAGTTCCTCTTTTTGTTTCTTAGTGTTCCTTTGTACAAGCGAAGATACACTGCTTGCAGTGAATTTCTTAAGCGATTTGGGATGTTTTCGCTCGTTTTTAGTATCTTTGCACAAGCCAAGATGTATTTTTTTATTTATTGGTTATGATTCATTCGCTCACCTCCTTACGCTTGATATTTGCTCTTATGGTTTTTGCTTCTCATTGCAACATCGTAAGTGTCTGTTTCGATATTCCTATCTTTACTGAGGGATATGTAGGTGTGAGTTTCTTTTTTGTGCTGAGTGGTTTTGTTATTTCATATAGCTATGATAATCGCTTTAAAGTAGGTAGTACGACGGTTCGTGAATTTTGGGTGGCACGTATGGCACGCATCTATCCTCTTCATTGTCTCATGTTGCTCATTGCTGCGTTGTTGGGTACTTGTACCTTAGCAAATGGTTTGCTTTATTGGACAAAACATTTTGTAGCCAACCTATTACTATGCCAGGCATACGTGCCTTATTCTGAATGGTTCTTCTCATTTAATAGCCCCTCGTGGAGTCTATGTTGTGAACAGTTTTTCTATTTCTGCTTTCCCTTTATGGTGCCTCTCTTGCGTCGTACGCGATGGCTTTTCCTACTGTTTGCGATATGTGCTGTGGCCGTGGTGACGGGTATGTTCCTCACACCTCCCGATATGGCGAAAGGTCTATGGTATGTTAATCCCTTGGCTCGCTTTCCCGATTTTCTGTTGGGTATGATAGTATATGTATGCTATCGACGTTGGGCTCCTGCTGCGAGTCGTTTGCGATGCGCCACTTGGATTGAATTGGCCTCGTTATTGATGCTGACGGTGTATTATCTCCTTGCTCCTCATTTTGAGCAAGTGTATCGTTACTCATGCTACTATTGGCTACCGATAGCCATCATCATATTTGTGTTTTCCTTGCAACAGGGGAGACTCTCACGGCTGCTTTCGAACCGATGGGTTGTGCTGGGTGGGGAGATCAGCTTCGGTTTCTATCTCATACATCACTTGCTTTTTAGAGTATACGTGGAGACAGAGCATCTTCTACCGTTTGTTCTTTCGCCCTATGTGGCTGTTTCGTTTTTGTTACTATTTACTCTAGTGCTGAGTACTGTATCGTTTTTCTGTTTTGAAAAGCCCATGAATAGATTGGTGAAAACCTTATTAAATAAAAAAATGTGAATTTCATGCAAAGTAATATATAATTCCTTAACTTTGCATGGAATAAACCTATGTGTGCAAACCTTTCATTTTGAGATAAAAGACAAATAAATAAAATATACATAACTATGAGTTTCAAGATTATCACTGCAGCAGAGGCTGCAAGCCATGTAAAGCATGGATACAATGTGGGATTGGGAGGATTTACCCCTGCCGGAACCCCAAAAACCGTAACCGCAGAAATCGCTCGCATCGCTGAGGCCGAGCATGCTGCAGGCCGCCCTTTCCAAATAGGCCTTTTCACTGGTGCCTCTACTGGCGATTCTTGCGATGGTGCACTCACTCGTGCTAAAGCATTGCGTTACCGTGCCCCCTATACTACTAATGGAGATTTTCGAAAGGCTGTCAATGCGGGTGAGATTGCCTATAATGATATTCACCTCTCACAGATGGCTCAAGAGGTTCGCTATGGCTTCATGGGAAAGGTAGATGTGGCCATCCTTGAGGCTTGCGACGTAACTCCCGATGGTAAGGTATATCTCACTGCTGGTGTAGGTATTGCTCCGACTGTGGCTCGCCTGGCCGATAAGGTTATCATTGAACTCAATAGCGCGTACGGCAAGGCTCCCAAGGGCCTGCACGATATCTACGAACCTGCCGATCCTCCCATGCGCCGCGAGATTCCTATATATAAGGCGTCTGACCGTATCGGCACACCCTATGT
>JAFOYZ010000049.1 GCA_017424485.1 Bacteroidaceae bacterium | reverse complement strand
GGCAAGGCTGGCGACTTCGACCTGAAGGATCTGCCCAAACCACAAGAGATTAAGGCTTTTTTGGATCAGTATGTAATCGGTCAGGACGATGCCAAGCGATATCTCTCTGTATCAGTGTACAATCATTACAAGCGCCTCATGCAAGAGGACAAGGCTGATGAGGTGGAGATTGAGAAGAGCAATATCATCATCGTGGGCAGCACAGGTACGGGTAAGACCCTCTTGGCGCGCACCATCGCCAAACTGCTCAAGGTGCCCTTTACCATTGTTGATGCTACGGTGCTTACCGAGGCTGGCTATGTGGGCGAAGATATCGAGAGTATCCTCACTCGTCTGCTCCAGGTGGCTGACTACGATGTGAAGGCTGCCGAGAAGGGCATCGTATTCATTGACGAGATTGACAAGATTGCCCGCAAGAGCGATAACCCATCCATTACGCGTGATGTGAGTGGTGAGGGTGTGCAGCAGGGCCTGCTCAAGTTGCTCGAAGGCTCGGTTGTGAATGTACCCCCTCAGGGTGGGCGCAAGCACCCCGAGCAGAAGATGATTGCCGTAGATACGAAGAACATCCTCTTCATCTGTGGTGGTGCTTTCGACGGCATCGAGCGCAAGATAGCCCAGCGTCTCAATACCCATGTCGTGGGTTACGGCTCGGTGCAGAATACCTTGCGCATCGACAAGGAGAATATGATGCAGTACATCTCTCCGCAAGATCTCAAGAGTTTTGGCCTCATCCCCGAGATCATCGGTCGTATGCCTGTGCTCACATACCTCAATCCCCTGTCACGCGAGGCGCTGCTGGCTATCCTTACCGAGCCGAAGAATGCCATCGTGAAACAGTATATAAAACTCTTCGAGATGGATGGCGTGGAGCTCACTTTTGCTCCCGAGGTGTATGAGTATATCGTAGACAAGGCTATCGAGTTCAAGCTCGGTGCACGCGGCCTTCGTAGCATCGTCGAGAGTATCATGATGGACGCCATGTTTGACATTCCCAGCCGCGGCGATAAGCATTTCGAGGTGACACTCGACTACGCACGCAGCCAGATGGAGAAATCAAATCTCGGTCGATTGCAAGCAACCGAATAGAGTGTGGCATAAGCACACCTGATGGCAGAGATAAATTATTTGCGCGGCTTTTGAAAAAAAAGTCGCGCAAATGTTTGCATATTTCAATAAGTTGTTATTAACTTTGTGTTGCTCCTCATCGAAGGCTTAGCGTAGAGCCTCGGTAAGAGGTACATAAAGTTATGGATAGATTACAGATAGACCTTTCGGAAGTACTGAAGACGCACTTTGGATTCGATACGTTCAAGGGCGATCAGGAGGCCATTATTCGTAATGTGCTTGCGGGGAATGACACGTTTGTACTGATGCCTACGGGTGGAGGCAAATCGCTGTGCTACCAATTGCCCTCGTTGATTATGGAGGGTACGGCTATCGTTATCTCTCCGCTCATTGCACTGATGAAAAATCAGGTCGACGCTATCCGTAACTACAGTGAAGAGGATGGTGTGGCTCATTTTCTTAACTCGTCACTCAACAAGTCGGCTGTTGAGCAGGTCAAGGCCGATGTTATATCTGGCAAGACGAAGTTGCTGTATGTAGCACCAGAATCTCTAACCAAGGAGGAGAACGTGGAGTTTCTCCGCTCGGTGAAAATCTCGTTCTACGCCATAGATGAGGCTCATTGTATATCGGAATGGGGTCATGACTTCAGACCCGAGTATCGTAAGATACGTCCTATCATCAACGAGATATGCAAAGCCCCCGTCATCGCGCTTACAGCTACGGCTACACATAAGGTTCGCGATGATATAAAGAAGAATCTCGCTATAATGGGAGCACAGGAGTTTTGCTCGTCATTCAATCGCTCAAACCTCTATTATGAGGTACGTCCGAAAACGAAGAATGTAGATCACGACATTGTGCGTTTCATCAAAGGACAGGAAGGCAAGTCGGGTATTATCTATTGTCTGAGCCGTAAGAAAGTGGAAGAACTGGCTGAAGTACTCAAGGCTAATGACATTTCGGCGGCTGCATATCATGCAGGTATGGACTCGGCTGTACGTTCACAGACGCAAGACGACTTCATTATGGAGCGTATCGATGTGATTGTGGCTACCATAGCCTTTGGTATGGGCATTGACAAACCCGATGTGCGCTATGTTATACATTACGACATACCAAAGAGTCTCGAAGGATATTATCAAGAGACCGGGCGCGGTGGACGTGATGGAGGCGAAGGACGTTGTATAGCTTTTTATAGTAATAAAGATTTACATAAATTAGAAAAATTCCTCGAGGGGAAGCCTATAGCAGAGCAGGATATAGGTAAGCAGTTGCTGCAGGAGACTACGGCTTATTGTGAGTCTTCGGTATGCCGCCGCAAATTGTTGCTCCACTATTTCGGCGAATCATATGACGAGGAGAATTGTGGAAATTGTGATAACTGTTTAAATCCAAAGAAACAGGTGGAAGCTCAAGAATTATTGTGTACGCTCCTCGAGACGGTGATTGCCGTGAAGGAGAATTTTAAGTCAGATTATTTGTTGAATGTGATTCTCGGAAAAGAGACTTCAGAGGTTCTTGCCCATCAGCATGATGAGTTGGAAACCTTTGGTACAGGTGTTGGTGATGACGAGAAAACGTGGAATGCTGTCATACGACAAGCCTTGATAGCTGGCTATATAGAGAAGGATGTAGAAAACTATGGAACCATAAAGATAACGGCGGCGGGTAAGAAATACTTGAAAAAACCAACGTCGTTCAAGATTGTGGAAGATCGTGATTTCGAGGAGGAAGAGAATGAGGAAATGCCCATGCGCGGTGGAGGTACCGTGGTGGTAGATCCGGCATTGTTCTCCATGTTGAAGGACTTGCGCAAGAAGGTGTCGAAGAAGCATGACTTGCCACCCTATGTAATCTTTCAAGATCCTTCATTGGAAGCTATGGCCACTACATATCCGATTACGATTGATGAGTTGAGGAATATCCCCGGCGTAGGTGAAGGAAAGGCTAAACGCTATGGACAGGAATTTGTAGACCTCATACGCCGCCATGTTGAGGAGAATGAGATAGAACGCCCCGAGGATATGCGCGTACGCACTGTTGCAAACAAGTCAAAGATGAAGGTCAGCATTATACAGAGTATTGACCGCAAAGTGGCGCTTGACGATATCGCTTTAGCAAAAGGTATTGAGTTTGACGAACTGCTTGACGAGGTGGAGAGTATTGTATACTCGGGTACTAAACTCAATATCGACTATTTCCTCGAAGAGGTGCTTGATGATGATAAGGTGGATGATATATATGAATACTTTAAGGAATCAGAGACCGACGACATCGATGAGGCTATCGATGAATTAGGTGACGACTATTCTGAGGAGGAGATTCGTCTTGTTCGTATCAAGTTTATTAGCGAAATGGCCAATTAATAAAGTGTGGAGTTTGGGAGCCTTGTGCAACCCTAACTCCATTTGTTTAAGCATAGGCGTGCAATATTTATCAAGAAAATTTTAAAGTTTAAGGGAAAAGGTGTAAATTTGCACGCAATAAATTACGTAATTGAATAACTATATGTCATTTGTTGCAGACAAAATTATTATGGACGGCCTGACGTTTGATGACGTTCTTCTCGTACCGTCTTATTCGGAGGTAATTCCTGTCAATGTGTCGCTTGCGACCAAGTTCTCACGTAACATCGAACTGAAGATTCCCTTTGTGACCGCTGCTATGGATACGGTTACCGAGGCAAAGATGGCTATAGCTATTGCTCGTGAGGGAGGTATCGGTGTTATCCATAAGAATATGTCCATTGAGGAGCAAGCCCGCCAGGTAGCTATCGTTAAGCGTGCTGAAAACGGTATGATTTATGACCCCGTGACCATCCATCGTGATGCCAGCGTAAAGGATGCTCTTGACTTGATGGCTGAATATCATATCGGTGGTATCCCGGTAGTTGACGATGAGGGTAAGCTTGTAGGTATCGTGACCAATCGTGACCTCCGTTTCGAGCGCAATCTTAGCTGTAAGGTAGATGAGGTGATGACAAAGGAGAATCTGATCACCACACATCAGCAGATTGATATGGATGCAGCTTCGGCTATCTTGCAGGAACATAAGATTGAGAAACTCCCCGTAGTGGATGCCGATGGCAAACTCATAGGTCTTATTACATATAAAGATATTACCAAGGCTAAGGACAAACCTATGGCTTGTAAAGATGCCAAGGGACGTTTGCGTGTAGCAGCAGGCGTAGGTGTAACCTTTGATACGCTTGATCGAATGAAGGCTCTCGTAGAAGCTGGTGCCGATGCCATTGTTATTGATACTGCTCACGGACATTCCAAAGGTGTAATCGAGAAGTTGAAAGAGGCTAAGAAGACCTTTCCTCATATTGATATCGTTGTAGGTAACGTTGCTACAGGCGAAGCAGCTAAGATGCTAGTAGAAGCTGGTGCCGATGGCGTTAAGGTTGGTATTGGCCCGGGTAGTATCTGTACGACACGTGTCGTGGCAGGTGTGGGTGTGCCCCAGCTTTCTGCTATTTATGACGTGGCCAAGGCATTGCAAGGTACAGGTGTTCCTCTTATCGCTGATGGTGGTTTGCGCTACTCTGGCGATGTGGTGAAGGCGCTTGCTGCAGGTGGTAATTGTGTTATGATTGGTTCGCTTGTAGCTGGTACCGAAGAAAGTCCTGGTGAGACCATTATCTTCAATGGTCGTAAGTTTAAGTCGTATCGTGGCATGGGTTCGCTCGAAGCTATGGAGAATGGTTCTAAGGACCGCTATTTCCAAGCTGGAACCAAGGATACCAAGAAGCTTGTTCCCGAAGGTATCGCAGGCCGCGTAGCTTACAAGGGTGCACTTTATGAGGTAATCTATCAGTTGGCTGGAGGTCTTAAGGCTGGTATGGGCTATTGTGGCGCTCCTACAATCGACCGCTTGCACGATGCTAAGTTTGTACGCATCACTAATGCTGGTGTGCAGGAGAGTCATCCGCACGATGTAGCTATCACAAGCGAGGCACCTAACTATAGTCGTCCGCAATAATGATGACATCTTGTCAGATATAAGTAAGACCTGATTCTGCTGAGGTGGAATCAGGTCTTTCGCTTTCATCCCAATCTATGTTTACTTTTAAGCAGTTTTCGATCAGACAAGAGCATTGCGCCATGAAAGTAGGTACCGATGGCGTACTGCTCGGAGCATGGGCGCATGTAGAATATTGTAGCCGTATCTTGGATGTGGGGACGGGTACAGGCCTTGTGGCCTTAATGGCGGCTCAACGTAGCAATGCAAACGTAGTAGCCATAGATCTTGATGGTATGGCTGTAAGGCAAGCTGCCGAGAATATAGATTCCTCTCCATGGAAAGAGCGTGTGCAGGTACTTGAGATCGATGTGAGGGCCGTAATCAACGAATCGTTGGTGCCCAATAGTGAAGGTGACAAATCTGCAATGAAGATGCTCCTCGTGCCTCAATCCTTTGATGCCATTCTCTGTAACCCTCCCTATTTTGAGAACTCACTGAAAAGTCCTGATGTTGCACGCACTATGGCGCGACATACTGATACGCTTAGTTTTGATGAGTTGGCAAAAAGCGCTGCTTGTCTGCTGTCACCGCAGGGCGAACTCTCGGTGGTGATTCCTTATGACCGAGCTACTGATTTGACCGTTAGTGCTGCATGTTATGGGTTATTTGCTACACGGCAGACTATAGTTGTACCGGTAGAAGGTGGAAAACCAAAGCGTATGTTGATGGCTTTTTCGCGGAAGGGCACACCGCATACACCCGAGACATTGTGTATACGGGATCATTTGCGCAATGATACGCCAGAGTACGTGCGGTTGGTGAAAGACTTTTATCTGAAGATGTAGAAATTCACATTCATACGAAGTGTCTGACCGACTTGGACCTTGAAAAGATACTAAAATGCTTCAAAGCATTTGAATTTTTTGGTTGATTGCGTTGTAATGACTATTTTTGCATCGTAAATGCAATAATATTCACTAATTAATAACGCAATTTTATGTTTGAAGGACATCCTAAAGGTCTATGGGCATTGGCCCTTGCTAACACTGGTGAGCGTTTCGGCTACTACACCATGTTGGCTGTGTTCCTGTTCTTTTTGCAGGACAATTTCGGTTTTTCTATGGGAACATCCAGCTCTATTCAGGCTGCATTCCTAGGTATCGTGTACTTTGTACCCCTCTTTGGTGGTATGTTGGCCGATAAGTTCGGTTTTGGCAAGATGGTAACAAGCGGTATCGTCATCATGTTCCTCGGTTACTTGTTGCTCTCATTGCCTCTCGGCGCTGGTGCTGTGGCTCTTGGTGTGATGGCACTGGCACTGCTCTTCATCTGTGTAGGTACTGGTCTCTTCAAGGGTAATCTCCAGGTGCTTGTTGGTAACCTCTACGATGACCCCAAGTACTCGGCTAAGCGCGACGAGGGCTTCAGTATCTTCTACATGGCTATCAACCTCGGATCAATGTTCGCCGCTGCAGTAGCGCTCTCTATCATGGCATGGGCACAAGATTCGCTCGGCATCAGCAAGGGCGACTCTTATCACTATGCATTCGCTGTGGCTTGCGCTTCGCTGATTCTCTCTATCGTCATCTACTATGCATTCCGCAAAACATTCGCTCATGCTGATCGTGCCAAGGCTGTAGCTGGCACTGCTGAGGTGGTAGAAGAAGAGCTTACTCCTGCACAGACTAAGGAGCGCATCATCTGCCTCTGTCTTGTGTTTGCTGTGGTTATCTTCTTCTGGATGGCGTTCCATCAGAATGGTATCACCATGAACCAGTTTGCTCGCGAGTATACCGCTACCTCTGAGACTGGCTTCATGAGCCTCTTCCTCAGCAAGTCGCTCAGCTTTACTGAGATTCGCAGCTTCTGGAACCTTCTCCTTTGTGTAATCACTGTGTATGGTGTGCTTAACATCTTCCAGTCAAAGACTGCTAAGGGTAAGTCGATTGCTGCTCTCATTGCTATCGCTTCAGTGGGTGTACTTGTTTATAAGGCAATGAATGTGACTGGTGCTGTTGCTGTTGAGGCTCCTATCTTCCAGCAGTTCAACCCCTGCTTTGTAGTAGCTCTTACTCCTATCATCGGTATCGTATTCGGTGCATTGGCCAAGAAGGGCAAGGAGCCCTCTTCACCCATGAAGATTGGTCTCGGTATGCTCGTTGCGGCTATGGCTTTCGTTGTACTTTTGGTAGCTTCTTGGTCATTGCCCGCTGCTGATGAGCAGGCAGCAGCAGTAGCTGCAGGTACCGCAACATTGGTATCGCCCAACTGGCTCATCAGCACCTATTTCGTGCTTACCATTGCTGAGCTCTTGCTCTCGCCCATCGGTATCTCATTCGTATCAAAGGTAGCTCCTCCCAAGTACAAGGGTATGATGATGGGTGGATGGTTTGTTGCTACAGCCATCGGTAACTTCCTCATTATGGTGCCTGGGCTTATGTGGGGTATGGATCTCTCTATCATCTGGGGCGTACTTATCGGCATCTGCCTCGTATCAGCAGCATTTATCTTCTCTATCCTCAAGCGTCTTGAGGCTGTAGCAAAATAAAAGTTGCATACAAATAATAAGAATAGCCGTACATCTCGATGTGCGGCTATTTTCTTATAAGACTTGGGAGAATAGGAAAAAAAAGTTATTTTTGTACCGAGAATATAGGACGTGTTATTCATGAGTATAATATTATCTAATACACTATGAGAAAAATTTATTCTATAATGCTTTTGGCATTTGCAATATGTCTTCCTGGTACCCTGCAAGCTGGTGTAGAACATCTGCTCCCCAAAGTTCGAGTTTTGGAGGAGTCTGGTAAGGCTCCATTTGTCCTACATCGTGCAGTAAGCATAACATATAGCAACGGAGCGGAACAATGCTCATTGCTTGAAGATTTTTTTATTGAAAATGGTTGTACCCTTTCGAGGGAAGGTGCAGCAGTTAAGGTCTGCCTTGTGAAGAGCATTAAGGATGCTTACGATTATGAACTATATGGGTATGAGAATGAGGCGTATGCGCTGAGAGTTTCGGCCAACAAGATTCATATTGAGGCGGTGACCAACACGGGCGTCATTCGTGCTACGCAGACACTTATGCAATTGGCCGAAGGATGCCAGATAGGACATGAGGTTATCGATGCTGTAAAGATTGTAGACTGGCCCGCCTTCAAATTGCGTGGGTATATGCACGATACAGGGCGCTCATATATCCCAGTGGATGAACTTATCAAGCAGATAGAGTTGCTGTCGCGTTTCAAAGTAAATACTTTCCATTGGCACCTTACCGAGAACCAGGCTTGGCGTTTCGAGGTCAAGGCGTACCCCGAGCTTACGAGCGTGGCCTCCATGACACGCCATGAAGGGGAATATTATACCCACGAGGAGTGCAAGGCGGTGATGGAGGCAGCCAAGAAGCATGGTGTCATTGTAATCCCTGAGATTGACATGCCTGGCCATAGTGATGCTTTTGAACGTGCCATGGGATTCGGTATGCAAACTGCAGAGGGAAAAAAGGTGCTGAAAGCCGCTCTCGACGAGGTGGCAGAGGTGTTTGCTGATGCTCCATACATACATATTGGTGGTGATGAGGTGAGCACGACGTCCGACTACCTCAATGAAATGATAGCTCACGTGGAAAGCAAGGGCAAGAAAGCGGGTATTTGGAACCCTATCAATGGAATAGGGCAGAATGCACTTGATGCCTCGCTCGCCCAGATGTGGGGGACCCGTGGCATAGTAGCTCCAGGCAAGGCCAATATCGATTGCCGCTACAACTACACCAATCACTTCGACGTGTTTGCCGACCTGGTAGGCATCTACAAGAGCACCATCTACTATAAGGAGAAGGGTGATGCTACCGTTGCAGGCACGATCTCGGCCTGCTGGAACGACCGCAAACTTGAGTCTGTAGCCGACATTATGGCCCAGAATAATGTATATGCCAATATCATCGCATCGGCCGAACGTGCTTGGATAGGCGGTGGCAAGCACTATATTGACAATTGCAACAATGGAGGTACCAACGGTGGCGGTGGCGTGATGCTCCCCAATTCGGGCGATGAATACGAAGAGTTTGCCGATTGGGAGCGCCGTTTCCTTTTTCATAAGGCCAACTCGCTGAAGGGTGAGCCTGTCCCCTATGTGAAGCAGGCCAACGTGTGTTGGCGTATCACTGAAGCTTTTCCCAACGATGGAGATGCCTCAAAGGTATTCCCTCCTGAAGAACAAATGAATGATAATGTTATACAACCCAAGAGCTATCAGTATCACGGGCAGACATATCGTACGGGAATTGCTACCGGTGCAGGCATATACCTGCGTCATACATGGGGAAACAATATCATCGGTGCCTATTATGACGCTCCACTCTACAATCAGACAGCTTACGCATGGACCTATGTGTACTCTCCCATGGAGCAAGAGGCAGGTGCTATCATTGAATTTTACAACTACAGCCGTTCTGAACAAGATCCTGCTCCTGCAATTGGTCAGTGGGACCTTTATGGCTCAAACATCTGGCTGAATGGCTGTCCTATTCCTGCTCCATCATATGAAAATACAGGCGTTAATATCAGCAGTAGGGAGGTGACGCTGAAGAATGAGAATTTTACTGCCCGCAAGCCTATTGCCGTGCAACTCCGAAAGGGGTGGAACAAGGTATTTCTGAAACTTCCATATATAGATGCCCCCTATCGTCTGGATAAGTGGATGTTTACCTTTGTACTTACCGATAAGGAGGGTCGCCAAGCGCTTGATGGGCTCATCTATTCTCCCGATCAGCAAATGAGCGAAAACTCCATTGACGAGAATCTCGATATCTTTTCTGAAAAATATGGAGAGAAACCCTATCGTCTCAAGATGTATCGCGACCAAAGCTATACGGCAGGTCTCAGAGGAGAGGGCAAGGGTGCCAACGGTAGTACTCAAGTAAGCGATTTGTCTGCTGCAAGTGAACTATGGTATGCTGTGGGTACGGCAGATGCTTTCAAGCTATACAATAAGGCTGCGGGCCGTAAGTTGGCTTTGACGGTAAGCGAGTATGCTGAAGGTGCTTCCGCCGTGATGGCCCCCGCAGAATCGGCGACAATTTGGAAACTCATCGATAAGCATGGAGGATATGCTATTGTTCCCGTTAGTGCAATCAATTTGGCTCTAAACGCTTTCGGTGGTAAGGGTAGTAATCTTAAACTCTATACTGCAGTAGATCAAGGTGGGTGGTGGATATTCGACAAGGTCTCAGAAAACACCCTGACGGTTAAAGTGGAGACGAGAGGCAAAACATGGGAACCCAATTCGCGTATAGCAGACATAAACTTGTCTGTCAATGGATTGAGGAGTGGTGCAGGCGTTACGGGAAATACTAAGAGGCAAACTTATTATTTACCGAGCAATACGACCACGCTCTCTTTGTATTCAACAGCCTATCGTGGGTATACTTTTGTGGGATTTGAGAATCAGCATGGAGAGATAGTGTCTTCGATAGCCAATCTCAATCCAACTGATGGTAATAGTATTAAGGCCATCTATGAATCTAACGATTGGCGCACTCTCTATTATACACCTGACAGCAATGGATATCCCTACCGTATTCCGGCTATAGCGACAGCGCCCAATGGGGATATATTTGCCATTTCTGATAATCGTCCTTGTGGTATGGATATTGGTTATGGCGAGGTGGATATAAAATGCAGGATATCAACAGATGATGGCCGCAGTTGGAGTGACGAATTCTTTGTTGCCAATGGTGAGGGAGGTAATGCCAATGTGATGACTACAGGCTTTGGCGATGCAGCCATTGTTGCCGATCGTGACGAGAATCGCCTTTTGGTAATGATGGTTTGTGGACGCACGGTTTGTTGGAATGGGCGTTGGACACCCGAAAAGAGCCTAGCCGATGAGGCTGTCAACCGTGTAGCACGTTTGTATGCTACCTATAATGAAGCATCTAAGAAGTGGGAGTGGAGTCAGCCCGAGGAGGTCACCAATAGTATCTATAGTCTATTCCTCGATGCAAATGGACAGCCCACTGTGTCATCCTTGTTCATTGGTTCAGGTAAGATATGTCAAAGTCGCGTAGTTAAGAAAGACCGCTACTATCGTCTCTATTGTTCTATGTGGACACGTGATGGAGGCAATCGCGTCATTTATTCTGATGACTTTGGCAGTTCGTGGAATGTGCTCGGAGAGGTGACCGATCGCCCAGCTCCTTATGGCGATGAACCGAAGATAGAGGAACTTCCCGATGGTACCGTTGTGCTTAGTAGCCGTAAAGGAGGTGGCCGTTATTTTAACCTCTTCTCTTTTGAGGACGGTACCTATACTACTGGCACATGGGGTACTGCTGTGTCGAGCAATGATGTGCAGAATGGTCTGTCCTTTGGCCGTAATAGTACGAACGGAGAAATTCTTCTTGTCAATGCAGTGCGTAAGAGCGATGGGAGCAAGTGTGACCTAATGTTGCAATCTGTACCTACGGGAGATGGGCGTAGCGGTGTGAGTATTTTCTACAAGGAAATGGTGTATAATGCCGATGGAGGCAATGTTTATACTCCTACCTCCTTCGCTCAGGATTGGACATTGGGTCTGCAGGTATCCGATCGCGGCTCGGCATATAGTACTATGACCATGCAGGCAGATGGCCGCGTAGCCTTCCTGTATGAGGAGGAACCTGGTGGATATTGCATTGTATATGCTCCGCTCAGCATAGAAGCCATTACGGGTGGGCGATACGTTGTGGATGATAAGAAATGACTCCAGTCGTAGCGTACAATAAAAAACATTAAAATATTTTGTACTCCTCTCAGTTTGTAGTATTTTTGCACGATAATGTATGATTTAAACTACAATCAAAGACGTATGAAGAAGTTATTGTTTGCACTGTGTGCGATATGGGTAACACAAATTGTTGTGGCGCAAAACGACGATCCCGTTGTGATGAATGTCAATGGAGAGGATGTGCGCCGCTCGGAATTTGAATATTCCTTCAATAAGAATAATACAGATTTGGTCGTCGATAAGAAGACGCTGGATGAGTATGTTGAGCTTTTTGTTAACTACAAACTTAAGGTCGCTGCAGCTAAAGATGCGCAGCTTGATACCGTATCATCATTTATCAAAGAGGTAGCAGACTATCGTTCACAGCAGGCCGAGGAATATCTTATCGACTCTGCTTTTATCGAAGATCAGGCACGTAAGACCTATCAGGCTACAGCTGATCAGATAGGACCGGACGGGCAGTTCAAGGCGGCCCATATCCTTATTCGTTTGCCTCAGCAGGCAACTTTGAAGCAGCAAGCGCAGGCAAAGCATCGTATCGACTCAATCTATGCGGCTTTGAAGGCTGGTGCAGATTTTACCGAGATGGCCAAAGCTCATTCGGAAGATCCTGGTACAGCACGCGAGGGTGGTATGCTGCCATGGCTTTTCAAAGGGCAATTGCTCAAGGAATTTGAAGAGGTTGCCTTGGCTATGCAACCTGGCGAACTGAGTCGTCCTGTGTTGTCTCCTGTGGGCTATCACATCATCTATATGAGTGAGCGTAAGCAGTTTGAACCATACGAGTTCCATCGTGCTTCCATACTTCAGTTCTTGGAGCAACGTGGCATACGTCCTCACGCCAAACGTTCGATGGGTGAGAAACTGGCTCGAGAGATGGGCGGTGGCATCACTCCTGAAGAGGCGTTGGAACGTGCCGAGAAGGAGCTTGATACAAAATATCCTGACTTTGGTTTCTTGATGAATGAGTTTTATGAAGGTTCATTGCTCTATGAGATTAGCAATCGTGAGGTATGGGACAAAGCAGCCAAGGACGAGGACGGATTGGAAAAGTATTTCAAGAAGCATAAGAAGAACTATCGCTATGACGAACCAATATACCGTGGTCTTGTATTGCACTGCGTGTCAGAGGATGTGTTGGCCAAGGTAAAAAAAGTGGTAAAGAAGCAACCCCAGCAAGAATGGGTAAAAATAATTAGAGAACACTTTAACAGCGATTCGCTGATGCAGGTAAAGATGATTCGAGGTCCCTTCAAAGCTGGAAAGAATGTTTATGCCGACTACTTTGCCTTTGAGCAGGGTGAACGCCCTGATACCGTTGCAGGTTTTCCCGTTACAGGAATTGTAGGTAAGCTGCAGAAGAAAGGTCCCGACTCATACGACGATGTGCGTGGTCCTTTAACAGCCGATTATCAGAACCATTTGGAGCAGTTGTGGGTTAAGGAGTTGCGAAAGAGATATCCTGTAGTGCTCTATCCTGAAGCATTGGCTACGGTAAATAAGCACTAATAACGATTTGCCCGGAACAGACGGATGTTAAGAGAGTGTATCAGTAAAAAATACGGAGCACGCTCACAGGGATTGGTGGGTGCTGAGAAATGGGAACGATGGTTCCCGCTTCTCGTGGCCTTGCTGTTCCTGTTTTCGTCATGTCAGGAGAAGGTAGAGCACGATGGCAAGCAGCCACTGGCACAGCTGGGCAATCAGTTCCTCTATTATGAAGATGTGGTCAAGGAACTGCCATATGGCATATCTAAACACGATAGCGTTAGGCTTATAGGTGAGTATTATCGTAAATGGGTCGAAGAACAGATTCTTTATGAGAAAGCCGAATTGAATGTCCGTGGCGATGAACGTATCGAACGCATGGTGGCTGATTATCGACGCAAACTCATATTGAATGAGTATGAACAGCGCTTGTTACAGCAGAAGATGAAGGATGAATTGTCTGAAGAAGACCTATTGCAATATTATGAGGAAAACAAGCAACTGTTTATGCTAGAGGAGCCGGTGATTAAGGGTGTGTTTATCAAGGCACCGCTCAATTCTCCTGGGCTTAAAGACTTGAAGCGTTGGTATAAGGATAAGTCGGAAAACTCACTTGAGCAGCTAGAGAAGTATGCATTTCGCAATGCTGTTATCTACGAGTATTTTTATGACCATTGGGTGCCTGTGTCGGAGCTGGAGGGCAAGCTGATTATTAATCTTGCCGAACTGAGTGAAGACTTCGATAAGCATCGTGATATAGAGGCCGAGGATGGCGAGTATTGCTATTTACTCCACATCGAAGAGTATATTGTGAAGGGTGAGGAGAAGCCCTATGATATGGCTAAACTTGAGATAATAGACCTGCTAGCCAATAACCGGCGTGTTGATTTTATGCGTAAGGTAAAAGAAGATTTGTATAATCAGTCCATGGAAATGGGCAGAATAAAATATTATGATGATGAAACAAAGATTATGGGCGGTGCTGTGCGTGACGCTGATGATGCTTCCGACGGTAGCGCAAGATAATGTGATTGACGAGGTTGTATGGGTTGTAGGTGATGAGGCTATACTCAAATCAGACGTTGAGCAGGCACGTATGTACTTTATGATGTCGGGTCAGCAGATGGAGGGTGAGCCCTATTGCGTTATCCCCGAGCAACTTGCCATACAGAAATTGTTCCTGCACCAAGCCGCCATCGATAGTATCGAGGTGACAGAGCAGGAGGTGCTCAACGGAGTAGAGCGTGAGATCAGCATGCGCATCAGCCAGTTGGGCTCGCGTGAGAAGATGGAGGAGTATTTCAATAAAACCTCTACGCAGATACGTGAGGAGTTGCGTGAGACTGTCCACGATCGTATGGTCGTGGAGAAGATGCAGGAAGAGATCTTTGGTGATGTGAAGCTGACCCCGTCAGAGGTGCGTCAAGGATTCGCCAAGATGGCCGATGACGAAATCCCGTTTGTGCCTACGCAAGTAGAGGTGCAGATTATCACGCAACAGCCTGAGATACCTATTGAAGAGATTGAAAGAGTGAAGTCTGAACTTCGCGATTATACTGAGCGTGTCAATAGCGGTGAGGCACAGTTCTCTACATTGGCGGTATTCTATTCGCAAGACCCTGAGTCGGCACGTCGTGGTGGCGAGTTGGATTTCTTTGGCCGTGGTGAGATGGTGCCAGAGTTCTCTACCGTGGCTTTTAATCTGACCGATCCCACCAAGGTATCAAAGATTGTGGAGACAGAGTTTGGCTTTCATATCATCCAGCTCATTGAGAAGCGGGGCGATCGTGTGAGAGCCCGTCATATCTTGCGCAAGCCGGAGGTGCCTGCAGAAAGTTTGAACGCATCAATACAACGACTTGACACCATAGCTACCGATATCCGTAGTGGAAAACTCGCCTTCAATGATGCGGTACTACTATCGGCCGATAAGAATACGCGTAAGAATTATGGTCTGATGAGTAATGAGATGACCCTCTCTTCGCGTTTTGAGTTGCAGGAGCTGCCTCAAGAGGTTGCCAAAGTAATCTATGGCATGAAGGTCGGTGAGATTTCCGATCCCTTTGTTATGATTGATCGTAAAACCGGTAAGGAGATTTGCGCCATCGTGAAGCTTAAGACTCGCATCGAGGGTCACAAGGCAACACCTACCGAAGACTATCAAGTGGTGAAGGATGTGATGATAGCCAAGATGAAGCAACAGAAACTAGAAGAGTGGATCAAGAATAAGCAAAAGACCACCTATATTCGAATCAATGAGAACTGGTGTGATTGTGAGTTCCAGTATCCGGGTTGGGTGAAGAAATAGTCGATGGGTAGGACACAGGTATCTTTGTTGGAGATGAGGCGCTGGCTGACCTTATGGTTGGTTGGCGTGTTCTCTGTTGTTTCTATATCGGCTCAGCCAGCGATGCAGATGAAGGTTGCAGACCGTACGACTGCTAAGGAATTAAAAGTTGATACAGCTCAGCTTTCCCGCAAGAAATTGCTTCAGCAGCCAGCAACCTTGAAGGAGGCACCGCAGCGGATCGAGATGGTGCCACTTGTAAAGAGTGATGCTCGGGCAGACCATGAGGCCGTTTCGCCTTCGAAGGGCGTTGCTGCTCCCGATACGCTGGCTCGTCGTGTCAGAACGCGTCGAAGCATGGGAGGAAAGTCTATTCCCCTGAACGATACCTTGACTGTGACGTCGAGCGACACCTTGAGTATTGCGCCTTCTGATACTACTCGTGAACGTTATGTATACTTGCTTCATGCCGATGAAACCCGATACAACAAACGCATCAACCCCGATGCGCAGATACTCGTAGGTGATGTAGTATTTCGGCACGATAGTATGTATATGTACTGCGATTCGGCCCTTTTTTATGAGACGTCCAATTCGCTCGATGCCTATGGTAATGTGCGCATGAACCAGGGCGACACCCTCTTCCTCTATGGCGATAGGTTGCACTACAATGGCGATGAGATGTTGGCCAAGGTGCGCGACAATGTGGTGATGATAGACAAGGCGATGACGCTTACCACCGACAGCCTTAATTATGACCGCACGATAAATCTCGGCTATTATTTCAATTGGGGAACGGTAGAGGATACGTTAAACGTGCTCACCTCGGAATGGGGCGAGTATGACACTCAAACCAGTGATGCTGTATTCAATTATGAGGTGACTCTTACCAATCCGAATTTTGTGCTCACCTCCGATACACTGCATTACAATACGAAGACTCAGATAGCCACTATTGTCGGACCATCCAATATCGATAGTGACAACAATAATATCTATTCCACGTTAGGCCGCTACTATACGGCCGACGAGCATGCCGAACTGCTCAATCGCTCAGTGCTGACCAATGAGAACAAGCGATTGGTAGGCGACAGCATCTTCTATGACCGCACCAATGGCTATGGCGAAGCTTTTGATAATGTCGTGATGGATGACTTTGCCGGCAAGACACGCCTGACGGGCGACTATACTTACTACAACGAACTTACTGATTCGGCTTATGCCACTCAGCGGGCGGTTGCTATAGACTATTCGCAAGGCGATAGTCTGTTCATACATGGCGATACGTTACGTTTGCTGACACGCTTTCCCGATACCGACTCCGTATACCGTATCGTTCAGGCCTACCATAAGGTGCGCATCTATCGTGAAGATGTACAGGCTGTTTGCGATTCCATGGAGTTCAGCTCGTTAGACTCTTGCATGACAATGTATTATGACCCCGTAGTGTGGAATGGCCCTCAGCAGGTGCTGGGCGAGGTCATCCGTGTATATATGAACGACAGCACTGTAGAGTGGGCGCATGTAGAGAATCAGGCCCTCATCGTTGAGCGAGTCGATACGGGACACTTCAATCAGATAAGTGGTCGCGAGGTGAAGGCCTATTTTGCCAACGGCAATATTGATAAGTCCGATGTGATAGGCAACGTCATGGTGGTATATTACTATGTGGAAGAGGGTGATAGCGTCGCTTTCGGTATGAATACCACGGAGGCTAGCTTGCTCACCGCCTTTATGAAAGACCGTCAGGTCGATAAGTTGCTTATTACCGATCAGTCCAATGGCGTGTTTTATCCTATCACGCAGATTCCTGCAGGGAAGGATCGCTTGCCTAATTTTGCATGGCTCCACAAGTTGCGTCCGCTCAATAAGTATGACATCATGGTATGGCGCGGGAAGGACGAGGATCAGAAACTTAAAACGACGATACGTAGAGAGGTGCCTTTGCCCTCTCTGAAAGGATTAACAGAAACGAAGTAGTATGGGAATATTTAAACAGCGCGCCCCGAGAGGGTTCCAGCATCAATATATATATGTGGATGAGCGCAAAGAGAGGTTGAAGGAGATAGAGGAGCGTGCCAAGCGTGATCTAGGTATGAATCCTCCAAAGGAGGCTACAGCTGAGGAACGTATCAGGGGAAAGATTGTAGATCAGACTACCCATCTGAAACGCCAGCAGGAGAACGACGCCCCCATCCCTACTAAGCGTCTTATCCTCATCCTGGCTCTTTTGATTATGATTCTTTTAGTGTTGCTCCGATAGCGTATGGCCGAAGACTTGATACATCTGCTGCCCGATTCGGTAGCCAATCAGATTGCAGCCGGAGAGGTGATACAACGCCCGGCTTCAGTAGTCAAGGAGCTGGTAGAGAACGCTGTTGATGCGGGGGCTACAAGCATCCAGATTCGTCTTACCGATGCTGGCCGAACCAATATCCAGGTGATTGATAATGGCAAGGGTATGTCTGAAACAGACGCCCGCATGTCGTTCGAGCGCCATGCTACGTCTAAGATTAAGGCTCCCGATGATCTTTTTGCCCTTCACACCTTCGGATTCCGTGGAGAGGCTTTGCCCTCTATTGCGGCCGTATCACAGGTAGAGCTGCGCACTCGCAGGGCCGAGGACGAACTGGGAACGATTATCCATATTGCAGGCTCAAAACTTGAGGGGCAAGAGGTCGGGATGTGCCCTATGGGTACCAACTTTCAGGTGAAGAATCTCTTCTTCAATGTCCCTGCTCGACGTAAATTCTTGAAGTCCAATCAGACTGAACTCAACAATGTGCTGGCCGAGGTTGAGCGTGTCGCCTTAGTGCATCCCGAAATCGCTTTTGCTGTATATCATAACGAGGTCGAACTGATCAATGTGCCTCAAGCCACATCCCGTCAGCGTATCCAGCATCTGTTTGGCAAGAAGTTAGGGCAAGAGCTATTGTCTGTAGAGGTCGACACCACACTCGCCAAGATTACAGGATGTGTAGGAGTACCCGAAAGTGCCCGCAAGAAGGGAGCTCATTGCTTCTTCTTCGTCAATGGGCGCTATATGCGTCATCCTTACTTCCACAAGGCAGTGATGGAGGCTTATGCCCATCTGATTCCAGCGGGTGAGCAGGTGCCCTACTTCCTCTATTTCACAGTAGACCCATCGCGCATTGATGTCAATATCCACCCCACTAAGACCGAGATCAAGTTTGAGGATGAGCAACCCATCTGGCAGATTCTGATGGCTGCAGTGCGCGAGGTACTAGGACGCAGTCATATGGCTCCCTCCATTGACTTCGATCTGGCCGATTGCCCCGACATCCCCTTATTCTCGCCTGATGGTGCTTCTGTGCCGCCCCCTATGCCTACCGTAGATAGCAGCTACAACCCTTTCAAACAGAGCTCTCCGGATAGCTACAAACGCCCTTCTGTGAACTGGGAGTCATTATATAAAGGCGCTGAGCGCAGCACTTTGGGTGATAAGATTTACTTCGACGATATCCCCGACGTAGATTTGCCTGCCTCGTCGCCTAGCCTTTTTGCTTCCGATGCAGCCTCTGCCCCCTTGCCATCGGCCTCATCCGTGATGCCTTCTGATGCTAATGGCTCTATGCTTGCCGACAAGTGTGCCGACTGCTACCAATATAAGGGAAGCTATGTTGTCACCTCCATTAAGTCGGGCCTGATGATGGTTGATCAGCACAGAGCCCACGTCCGTATCCTCTATCATCGCTACTTGACCCAATTGAATGAGCAGCGTAGTGCCTCTCAGGGGATGCTTTTCCCAGAGATGCTCACACTTTCCATGTCGCAGGCCGTCGAGATGGAACATCTGCTCGACGATTTTGCCAGCCTCGGATTCGATATCAGTAATATGGGAGGTGGCACGTTTGCCATACAGGGAGTTCCTGCTGGTATTGAGGGACTTGCCCCCACCGCTTTGGTCGAGCATATCCTTTCCGATACGATTGAGAAAGGCGATGTGTCACGCGAAGAGATACATCGTACCATGGCTCTCACCATGGCCCGTTCGGCGGCGATTGTAGCAGGTCAGATACTGAGCGTAGAGGAGATGACGCAGCTCATCGACGAACTTTTTGCTTGCGATATGCCGGCTTATACCCCCGATGGGAAGAAGACCTTTGTCGTTATTGATGAAGATGAGATTCTTAAGCGCTTTCGCTAATCGCAGATGAATATCTCTCTCCCTCTCATCCTTATAGCTCGCCAAAAAGATGATAATGCCCCCAGTTTTTATCATTTTTTGCCCTATTTGTTATTGTAGTGTGAAATAATTTATATAAATTTGCCACAAATATGCAAAGGTATATCAATGCTGTTGCATGTTTTTGCACGAAGAAGAAAATAAAGAGTTAAATATTTATTATCCATTAAATTAAAAAACAGAAAAGTATGAAGAAGTTTTTGATGGCTTTGGTAGTAGCAGGTTTGTCTGTTAACGCAATGGCGCAGACAGAGGAGTATCCTGTAAGAAAGCACAGTGTTGAGACCAACAGCTTTTGGAGCAATTGGTTCCTCTCTCTCGGTGGTGGCGTTCAGGTAATGCCTTTCGACAGAGCTGACGGTGTAGGTTTGACTGAGACTTTGACTCCTAACTTCACTGTATCTCTTGGTAAGTGGTTTACTCCTGGTTTGGGTCTCCGCTTGCAGTCTCATCTTCCTTTCTATGACAACGCCGCTGGCGAGCAGCAGAAGGGTTATGCTCTCTATGGTGAGACCATGTTTAACCTTACCAACATGTTCTGCGGTTACAAGCAGACTCGCCTTTACAACGCTATTCCTTATGTAGGTTCAGGCTACATGTGGGGTGATGTAGAGGGTTGGACACCTTGGGTTGCTGGTTTCTTGAGCACATTCCGTCTTTCTAACTCTTGGTCTTTGGATCTTGATATCTTTGCTAAGCAGTATGTAAACAAGAACATCCAGATGGGTGCTGCTCTTGGTCTTACATGGAATATCGGTGGTCGTGGTTTCGACGCTTCACCTGACATGGCTGCTCTCGCTGCTATCCACGCAGCACAGCTCGCTAGCTTGAATCAGGCTCTCGCTGCTGAGCAGGATGAGAACAAGAACCTCAAGGAGCAGTTGGCTAAGAAGCCCAAGGAAGTAATCAAGGAGAAGGTTGTTAAGGAAGTACTCGCTGCTCCCCAGTCTGTATTCTTCGCATTCAACTCTGCTAAGGTTGCTTCTAAGAAGGAAATCCTCAACCTCGAGTCTTTGGCCAACATGGCTAAGAACAACGGTGCTAAGCTGAAGGTTACAGGTTATGCTGATAGCGCTACAGGTGTTGCATCTTACAACCAGCAGCTCTCTGAGCGTCGTGCTCAGGCTGTTGCTAAGGAGCTCATTAAGCTTGGTGTAGCTGAGGAGAACATCGTAGTTGAAGGTAAGGGTGGCGTAGCTGATGTTAAGCCCGCTTCTTACAACCGTCGTGTTATCATCGAGGCTCTCTAATCAATCGTTAGCCTAACACATAAGGGTCTGCATCCGTGCAGACCCTTTTTTTTATGCCATCATGAAAAATCGTTTCATCCCTAGTTGTCCACGTCATGGCCAAAACATTTTTCGGTCTCTTGTGTTATTACGATACACAAGACTTTTTTGGTAACATTAATTAAAGACCTAACAGTATGAAAAAAGTATTTTGCATGATGGCCGTAGCTGGTCTGTTCTCAGTGTCAGTAGCCCGAGCCCAGGTATCCGAAGTCGTTGAGATAGCCGAGGTGCCCGTCTCGAAGTACAGTGTCCAAACCAATAGTTTCTGGGACAATTGGTTCGTCTCACTCAATGCAGGTGCCCAGTTCTCCTATCTCTATCCTGATGGACCGCAGGAGTTTAAGGATCGTATCACCTTCTCTGGCCTGGCCTATGTAGGTAAGTGGTATACTCCCGGCATCGGTATGCGTTTGGCCTACAATGGCTACAACTTCCAGGGCTATACCGACAAGCAGGACTATATGAACCTTCATATCGATGCCCTCATGAATGTCACCAATATGGTGATGGGCTACAATGCCGAGCGTGTGTATAATATGGTGCCCTACGTCGGTATGGGTATGGTGCGCAATTTTGATCACAATAGCTACTGCTTTGGTTTCAATGCCGGTATCCTCAACAAGTTCCGCATCACCGACTCGTGGGCTGTCAATCTCGAGATGGGTGCTCTCTTTGCAGAGAAGCGTATGGACGATGTCATTGGCTCCAAACGTGGTTTCGACGACCTCTTCACCGTCACAGCCGGTATCACCTATACGATTGGTGGCGACACCTGGAACAACAGCCCCGACATCAGTGCGCTCGTTATGATGAATGCTGCCGAGATAGCTGCGCTCAACGAAGCCCTCATGCAAGAACAGGCCACCGTTCGCAACCTTCGCAACCAACTCTCACAGAAGCCTCGTGAGGTAGTCAAGGAGAAGATCATCTCTGGCGATTGCGCCTTTGCACCCCAATCCATCTTCTTTACGATAGGCTCTGCCAAGATTGCCTCACATAAAGACATGGTCAACCTCAAGGCTATAGCCGATGTCGCTAAGGCCGACGGCCTCAAGCTTCACATCGTAGGCTATGCCGACAGTGCCACTGGCGATGCCAAGTACAACCAGCAACTCTCGCAGCATCGTGCGCAGACCATTGCTGACGAACTTGTCAAGCTCGGTGTCAACAAGGCCAATCTCACTGTCGAAGGCAAGGGTGGGGTAGCTACCCTCGATCCTAACTCTTACAACCGCCGCGTCATCATCGAGGCGATGTAAAGAATTAAAAATTTAAGATTACAATTTGCGTCATCATTGATGTCAACAACGTGTGAGGAGAGGCCTGGCCCCTCCTCACTTATCATACCTTTTTATCTGTGCTATCCCTAGCTAGCTCCAATCTGCCCCTGGCAAAGTATCCTATACCACACCCTATCTTTTCGCTTACCTCATGCTATCGAGGTAATCAATGATTACCCTCGCCCCCTCCTCCGAGAGGTGGTGACCCGAGTGGATGCGATGGCAG
>JAFOYZ010000048.1 GCA_017424485.1 Bacteroidaceae bacterium | reverse complement strand
TGAATCGGGTGTTGGTAAACTCAATAGAGTCTACATTGGTGAGGTCAATGACCTCGTTCTCTACGAAGCGGTCTTCAAATTGAAACCACATCGTGTCGGGCTTCTCTTGTGCGAAAAGTGTTGTTGCCTGAAGGGCCGCAATAGCTAATAGGGTGTATATCTTTTTTGTCATAATCCGTTAATCGTTAATCGTTCAACGTTCATCCTTTTTCATCACTTTGAGTGAAGACTGGCCCATCTTCACCACGTAAGTACCTTGGGACAGCTGGTTGAGGTCCACCAGTATCTTGTCGCCCATGACTTTGATGTTGGCCTGTACAGGCGTGCCTGCAGTGGTGTATACCTGTACCTTGTCGTTCTCCTTACCCATGCATACGAGCATGTTGCCGCTATAAGATATATGGGCATTGGTGAGTACCTGTTCTATGCCATTAGGATCGTCGGTAGGTGAGATGTAGAAGTTTTTCAGGTTACCGAAGGTGTAGGTGTCAGCACTGATACGTATGCCTTCTTTCGAGAGGTGCATCATGGGATTGACATCACTTCCCAGCAGGTAATAGACCAATGTGCCATCTGTGAGTGTGAGCACAAGGCTTTTGCCTAGCACGGATGGTGCTGCGAGCATTGCGCAGGCCATCATTACAAGTAGTCTTTTCTTCATAATTGGTGTTTTATCTTGATTTTTTGTATTTTCTACGCTTTGCGATGCGGTATGAACATCATTGCAAAGATAAACATTAGCCGTTAAAAATGTGTTGTGTATTGTCTGAAAAATGTAATAATAACAACTTTTTATACTTTTTATAATGCCAATTGAAAAAAGATTCCTAACTTTGCAGACACATGAATGACCTCGAAGGGTTCCGGCATGCATAAGATGCCGGGATTCTTTTTTGTTTCGCCCGAACAAAAAGAGGGTGGGGCGGCATGCAAATTAAAAGAAAACAAATACTATATATAAAAGAAGGAACTATGGCTTATATGTCACAAGAGGGTTACGATCAGCTCGTAGCCGAACTGAAAAGATTAGAGAGTGTGGAGCGTCCCGAAATTTCGCGTCAGATTGCAGAGGCACGCGATAAGGGTGACTTGTCAGAGAATGCAGAGTACGATGCAGCCAAGGAGGCTCAGGGTATGCTGGAGATGAAGATCAATCAGTTGAAGCTTACCATCAGCGAGGCTCGTATCATCGATACCAGCAAGCTCAAGACCGATACTGTGCAGGTGCTTACCAAGGTGGAGCTTAAGAATGTGAAGACTGGCATGAAGATGTGCTATGCTATCGTACCCGAGAGCGAGGCCAACCTCAAAGCCGGCAAGATCTCGGTGAACACACCCATTGCACAGGGCTTGTTGGGTAAGAAGCCCGGCGACGTGGCCGATATCAAGACCCCTGGTGGTATGATCAGCCTTGAAGTATTAAGCATCAGCATCGCATAAGCACTATGGCAAGCATATTCAGCAGAATTGTGGCAGGTGAGATTCCTTGCTACAAGGTGGCCGAGGACGACAAGTATTTTGCGTTTCTCGATATCAACCCTATGGTGAAGGGGCATACACTTGTAATCCCCAAGCGTGAGGTCGACTATATCTTCGATCTTGAGGATGAGGAGCTGGCGGGCTTGCATCTCTTTGCAAAGAGAGTAGCCAAGGCGCTCAAGGTGGCCTTCCCCTGTCAACGTGTGGGTGTGGCTGTGCTTGGTATGGAGGTGCCTCATACCCATATACACCTCATCCCGTTGCAGCGTGAGAGCGATATGCTCTTCAGCAATCCTAAGCTCACGTTCACTCCGGAGGAGTTTGCCGATATAGCCAAGCAGATAAGTGACAATATGTAGTCTGATATGATAAAAGAAGAAACCCGGGCATTCGCTCGGGTTTCTTCTTTTTCTTTAGTATTTAATGGCCGCCAACATATCGGCTATCTTCTCCAGCCCCTCTTGCAGAGGCTTCTGTATCATACCTTTCATGAAGATGGGTAGTTCGGTACGTAGCGTGAGCTTCATCTTGCTGGCCTCTTCGGCTGTTGGCAACATCTGTATCCAGATGGTGAGCGGGATGGGTGATGTGGTGGCCTCTAGCTTCACACATTTGGGCTCTTCGCGCTCGACGATTTTGAATGCTATATTGCCTACGGGAGCCACGTTGACGCTCACTGTGTCGCGGTCAAATGCCATGTCCTTCACCTTATCCTGCGGTATGCGATCTTTGACTGCTTCCAGATGTGAGAGGTCTGACAGCATGTCGTATACCCTTTGCTGGCTGTAGGGTATGGATACTACTTGGCTTTCAAATTGGCTCATAATGTATTATACATTCCAGTGTGCAGGATCTTTGCGCCATTCGTTGAGCAGGGGCAGCTCGTCAGCTGTGATGTAGCCTGTTTCCTGTGCTACCTCAAGTACAGCTTCGTAGTTGGTGAGTGTTACGAGCTCTACATCGGCCTCCTTGAAAGCCTTCTCTGCTACATCGAAGCCATAGGTGTATGATGCTACCATACCGATTACTTCGCAACCGTTGTTGCGGATAGCATGTACTGCCTTGAGGCTGCTACCGCCCGTAGAGATAAGGTCTTCTACCACTACCACCTTCATGCCGGGACGGAGGTCACCTTCGATGAGGTTTTCCAATCCGTGGTCTTTAGGGGTAGAGCGTACATATACGAAGGGGAGGTTCAGCAAGTCAGCTACCAATGCGCCCATGGCGATAGCACCTGTAGCAACGCCGGCGATAGCATCTACTTGTCCGAAACGCTCTTGCACCACACGTGCAAATTCTATCTTGATGAAGTTGCGCAAGTCAGTGTAGGATAGTGTTTTACGATTGTCGCAGTAGAAAGGCGACTTCCAACCCGATGCCCATGTGAAGGGGTTTGAAGGTTGCAACTTGATGGCTTTGATTCTCAGAAGTTTTTCTGCGTAAATTTTTTCAAGGGTTTTCATATTAAATCTTTTACTGATAAAACATGCGCAAAGTTAATAATTAACGGCCGAAAAAATCGAATAAACGATGATTATTTTCAGCGTGTGCAAAAAAAATACTTGCTTAGCTTCGCTTAAGAAAATGGGTAAACCCGTTTTATCTTACAGGTTTACCCATTTTTTTTATGCGGTGCGGCCCACTTTTATCGTAGGCTCTCCCGATATGTCGTTGTGGTTAGACTTACTTCACCCACACCTTGCGTGCGGTGCCATCAGCATAGCGCACGATGTTGATACCCTTCTGCAATGCGTTCTGACGTGTACCAGAGATTGAGTAGTAGGCTACGGGCTCGGCCTGGGTAGCTGTGGTCTCTTCAATGCTAATGAGGTTGTTGTACTCGTCTATTGACACAAAGTGCAATGTAGCACGTACGATCACGCTCTTGCCATTGGCAACGTACATCACGCGTGACTGGTAGTCCTGACCTTCGTTGACGCGATAGTTGCGCTTGTATTGGGTGATGGTGCCATCCTCGTTGGTCCAGTCCCAGATGACTGAGTTGTATGAGGTCTGGGGTGCACGTGTAATGGTGCTACCGCCTGCATTGTCCTCCTCCTCGGGTACATACTCTGTCCAGTAGTCGTAGAAGTGATATGTCACGCTATCGGCAGCAGCATTGGTCTTGATGCAGTATACTGCGGGGTATGCGTTATGGCCGAAGATGGGGTTCCAGCCGCCGCCATAGAGGGTAAACTCACCATCAGCATCGCGCCACCAGTCGAAGGTCTCCATGTGGTCGCAGTAGCTGTCGTTGGGGCTGAGCGGATGCATTACAGCCTCGCTGATGTCGTTGATGCCGAGTGTAGCGCAGATGTCGGCTACGTCTACCTTGGATACGGTCTTGGTGTACTCCTGGTCGATGATGGCAAGGCTCATGTATGCCTCTACATCGATGGTCTTCTGCAATTCAGGACCCTTGATGGTGAATGAGATGCTGTATGAGTCGGTGCTGGTTGTCAACGTGTCGGTGGTGTAGGTGGCAAGGTTGGCCTGTGCCAAGAGTGAGCGGGTAGATACCAATTTGTAGGTGTGACCCTCTACGAAGGGATGCTCAACGGTGACGATGTTGCTTCCTTGAGCTGTAGAAACACTCTTTACAGGTGTCTCGTTGTCATCGACGAATATGTCAAATTCTACCGCAATGATGTGGAGGAACGAGAGGTTGAAACCTGTGGGGTTGGGGTAGGTGAGGGCGAGGCCTGCAGCGTTGAACTCGGCGATGCCATCGTATACTACGCCATCCTCGGTGTTCCATGTAGCTGTGCCCCATTCAAATACTGTAGGATCAACATTGGGCTCTTCGTCGCTATTGCCATTGGTGAGGGTAGCAGTGGTAAGAGCCATACCGGGCTGTTGCTGTACGGCAACCTTCATCTCAAAGGTTCCGTCGGCAGATATGGTACCTGAGAAGGTGCTGTTGGGGAATGACATGATGGCAACTGTGATGTTGAAGGCCTCTTTTGTCAGGTTATAAGAACCATCAGCATTGGCAGCAACAGTAACATCCTCGATGGTGATGTCTCCCGTCTCCATACCTGTTACAAGAGTGAATGAGGGGAAGAGGATATTTACCTTTCCTTCTACCTCAGATACAGTAGCGGCCTTCTCTCCCGCTTCCACTTCGGAACCGTCAACGTGGGTGAGCTTCAGGTTGCCCTTGTGCTCGCCGAGGTAAGGGAGTTCGTCGCTACCAGCCTCTGCATAGAAGTAGGCTGTGGTGAGTGCCATAGCGGGGTTCTGCTTTACCTCTACAATCAGTTCGGCTGCGCCATCGGCATATACGGTGCCTGAGAGGGTACAGTTGGGGTAGCTGCTGGTCATGCCATTGGCTGCAGGGGGAGGTGTGATTGCGAATACCTCCTTGACGAGTGTGTACGAACCATCTGCTTCGGCAGTCACGGCTACATCCTCTACGGTAAACTCGCCGAGCTCGGTGCCTGTCATGATGGTGAATGTGGGGAAGGTGACATTGATCTTACCATCGGTTTCTGAGATGGTCACGGTCTGTGCCTCCAACGAAGCCTCTTGCCCAGTAAGGTGGGTAAGGTTGATGTTGCCATTGTAAGTACCTACAATAGCACTCTGTGCATAACCGGCAACAACGCCGATAAGCATCATAGCAAATAGCGTAATTTTTTTCATCATATCTTTACTTTTAAGTGAATATATATAAATGTGTAATAATTCTATCAGTACACCTGTCTCATGTGCGAATACGGCCGCAAATATAGTAAATATTTCTTGTAGGTTCGATGAAATTATTCTAATTTTGCGCTATAAGAGATAAAATAAGAGCTTATAAGAAAATGAGACTAATTTATAAGAGGTTGGCAGTGGTGATGAGTGCGCTGATTCCGATGCTGGGTTTGGCGCATACACCCACCGAGGCCGACAGTGTACAGAAAGCGGTGCCTGCAGTGCGTATGGCAGAGAGTCAGGCCTCTACGCGTCCGGTCGACGGCGTGCTGCTGCAAGGTATAGTGACCGATACCGATGATTTTCCCCTTCCGGGAGCGCACGTCATGGTGCGAGAAACGAAGACGGCAGTGGCATCTGACGAGAATGGTGCTTTCACCATCTTGCTCCCTAAGGGACAGCAGGCTACAGTCGATTTCTCCTTTGTGGGCATGCAGACGCTGACTAAGGTCTATGATGGCAAGAAGAATCTGGTGAACCAGATTATCCGCCTCGGCAGCAGCGAAGAGTTGCAAGAGGTGGTGGTGACCGGACTCTTCGACTATAATTCGAAGACCTTTACGGGTAGCGCAGTGTCATACACACAGGAAGACCTCAAGTCGATAGGTAACAACAATGTGCTGAAGATTATCCAGTCGCTCGACCCCGCCTTCATCGTTGAGAACAATAGCATCAACGGCTCTAACCCCAACCACATGGCCGACATCACCTTGCGCGGTAACGCCTCGTTTGGTGGTCTGCAGGGTGAGTATTCGGGCAATCCTAATGCACCTCTCTTCATCCTCGATGGTTTCGAGGCTTCGCAAGAGCAGATCTTCGACCTTGATATGAACCGTGTGAAGTCGGTCACCATCCTCAAGGACGGTGCTGCCAAGGCTATCTATGGTTCGAAGGCATCTAATGGTGTGATTGTTGTAGAGACCATCCTCCCCGAGGCCGGACAGCTGCGCGTGACCTATACGGGCGACCTCAGTATCGAGGCTCCTGACCTCACCAGCTACAACCTGACCAATGCTGCCGAAAAACTTCAGGTAGAGCTGAATGCCGGGCGCTACTCCTCGTCGTCGCCCTACTATCAGGCATTGCTCGATGAGCAGTATTATGCCATTGCGGCCGATATCGCCCGAGGGGTCGACACCTACTGGTTGTCACAACCCCTACGCACCAGTGTGGGACAGAAGCACTCGGCCTACCTTGAGGGAGGTACCGAGGAGATGCGCTACTCAGCCATGATCGGCTATAACGATGTGGCGGGTGTGATGAAGAAGTCGGGCCGCCGCAATGTGCAGGGCAATGTGAACCTCTCGTACCGTTATGGCAAATGGATGTTCCGTAACTCGCTCAGTGTCACACGAAATCGTGCCGACGATAGTCCATATGGCTCTTTTGGAGATTATGTGAGTGTCAATCCCTACTTCTCGCCCTACGATGCTAATGGCAACATACGCAAGGTGTTGGGCTACTACACGGCTCCTGGTTATAATGGTAGTGTGCTCACCTATTACAACCCGCTCTATAATGCTACCTTGGGTACGAAGAACTTCTCTAAGTATACCGAGATAGTCGAGAATTTCTACATTGAGTACCGTCCCATCGATGACCTGCGCTTCACAGCTCGTTTGGGTTATACCTTCAAGGACAACCGTCGTGAGGACTTCTATCCTGGCGATCATACTCGCTTCAATGACTGGACAGGCGACCGCTATTTCCAGCGAGGCAGTTACTCCATCACCAATGGCGAGGCCAATAACCTCAACATCGACCTTACAGCCAACTACTCACACCAGTGGGACAAACATCAGCTGCTGGCCAATGCCGCCTATTCGCTTCAGAGTACCAATTCACTGTCTGAAGGTATGGTGGCATGGGGATTCCTCAATAATCATGTCGACTACATCACCTTTGCCAAGCAGTATGCCGAGGGTGGCAAGCCTTCCGGTTCTGAGAGCATTACCCGTAGCCTGGGTATCACAGGAGCTGCCAACTATAGCTACGATGAGCGCTACCTGATGGACCTTAGCTTGCGCTTCAATGGTTCGTCGGTATTTGGCAAGAACAACCGCTGGGGTACCTTCTGGAGTGCAGGTGCCGGCTGGAACCTCCATAAGGAGCATTTCATGGAAGGTGCCGACTGGCTCACGTTGGCCAAGTTCCGTGTCACCTACGGTCTCACCGGTAACCAGAACTTCTCGCCCTATCAGGCAATGGCTACCTATAAGTTCTATGACAACATTATCTACGACAATATTTCGGGAGCCTATCTGATGGGTATGCCCAATCCTAACCTGAAATGGCAGCAGACGGGCGATTTCAATGTAGGTCTCGATTTGGGTCTGTTCAATGACGTGAACCTGCGTGTCGACCTCTATGATAGTCGCACCCGTGATGCCCTCATCGCCATGTCTATACCTACCTCTACGGGTTTCACCACCTATATGGAGAATATGGGTAACGTGAGCAACCGAGGCATCGAGGCTACGGCCAACTGGCGTTTCTACCATCAGGGGCAGTCCTACTTGAGCGTAAGCGGAAGTGTCGGACACAATAAGAATAAGGTAACCGATATCAGTGATGCACTGAAGAACTATAATAGTGAGCAGGATGCCAATGCCACCAAGTCGCCCATCATCCGTTACGAGGAGGGACAGTCTATGACCGCTATTTGGGCTGTGCGCTCACTGGGTATCGACCCCGCTACGGGTAAGGAGATGTTCCTTAAGAAGGATGGTGTCACCACCACCTATACCTATACTACCGATGACTATATCATTGCTGGCGACAGCAACCCCATCGTGCATGGTACCTTTGGCTTCAATGGCGAGTGGAAGGGCGTAGGCTTGAACCTGCTCTTCAGCTACCAGTGGGGTGGCGACTACTACAACCAGACCCTTGTCGACCGAGTGGAGAATGCCAACGTGGCTCACAATGTTGATAGCCGTATCTTCCGTGATACCTGGCAGAATGTGGGCGATATCGCACTCTATAAGCATATCTCTAGCAATCCCACGACGACGTATGCCTCTACCCGTTTCGTGCAACGCGACAATACGCTCGACTTCACTTCACTCTCGGCCTACTACGACTTTAAGAACCATGCGTGGCTGAAGCGTTCCAAGATAGAGCGTCTGCGCCTCACCTTCTATCTGAACGATGTGTTCCATCTGTCGACCATCAAGACGGAGCGTGGTCTCAACTACCCGTATGCGCGTACCTACTCATTCTCATTAACCTCTACATTCTAACCGCTCATGATGAAAAAGATATTATATATGGTATTGGCCATCGTGCCTCTGACCTCGTGCAACGATTGGCTCGATGTGCAGCCTCACTCGCAGATTGAGGATTCCGAACTCTTCAGCTCTGAGAGCGGATACAAGGAGGCTCTGGCTGGTGTGTATTCGTCTATGGTCAGTACAGCCACCTATGCCAAGGAGATGACCTTCGGCTTCATTGGCGTGTTGGGTCAGGAGTGGGATTACTACTCATCGGCGCAGTACGATGCGGTAGCTACCTACGACTATGAGGCTGCCTATCCTACCAACTATATCAATGCCATCTGGAAGAACAATTATACCGGTATCTCCAATGTCAACAACCTGTTGGCGCATATCGACGATGATATTTCGCTCTTCTCTGAAGACAACTACGGAGTGATCAAGGGCGAGGCCCTGGCCCTGCGTGCCATGTTGCATTTCGACCTTCTCCGCTGCTTTGGCGTGAGCTTCTCGGTCAACCCTGATATGCCGTCTATCCCCTACAGCACCGCTCTAGACTATCATGTGTTTCCTCAGCTGACTGTGAGCGAGGCTGCCAATCGCGTGCTGGCCGATCTGCAGCAGGCCGAGTCACTGCTCCGTCAGTATGACCCCATAGCAACGGGCCGTGTCATCACCGAGCTTGACGACAATGGTTATCTTATCAACCGTCGTGTACACCTCAACTACTACGCAGTGAAGGCCTTGCAGGCTCGTGTGTATATGTGGATGGGCCGTTACGATGAGGCGCTCGTGGCTGCTGATGAGGTGATAGCCAGCGAGGTGTTCACATGGAGCACGCTTGAGAATATGGAGCGCGGCTACGACCGCAGTTTGGCCGATGAGCATATCTTTGCACTCAACAACCTGACCCTCAAGGCCGATATTGCCGACAACTATTTCAGTGAGGGCAGCACCAGCAGTTTTGCTGTCAACCGCGAGCGCCTGCTCACCTATTACGATAATGCCACTCAGGACTACCGTTACACCTTCCTCTTCAAGGCCGGTTCGGGTACTACCTTTGACAACCGTTACATCACCAAGTATGATGAGCCGGCAACGTCTGACAGCTATTACCGCTATAAGATGCCGTTGATCCGTATGCCCGAGATGTATCTCATCAAGAGTGAAGCCGAGTATAGAGCTACATCGTCTGATGACGCGCTCAGCACGCTCAACTATCTGCGTACGAAGCGTAATCTCCCCGCATTGCAGGAGCTACCTGCCGATTACTATGGTGAGCTGATCAATGAATATCGTCGCGAGTTCCTCGGCGAGGGACAGCTGTTCTTCCTCTATAAGCGTCTCAACCATCCTGTGATAACCTATTCTGATATCGATCCTGTAGCTACGCGTAGCTACACCTTCCCGCTCCCCTTGTCTGAGATTCAGTCGGCCGATCGTGAAGATAACAGATAAATATACAAGTGTCATTTATGAAGATAAGAATGAAAACTATACGTTATAGCCTGTGTGCCCTATGCCTGATGGCTGCCATCTCGTGTCAGAAGGAAGAGGTACAGAAATATGATCCCACCCTTACGGGACTTAATATCTGGGTCGGCACCTCGGCCGGGTCTGTGTATGAAGAGACTGTCTACAACTATTCATATGCCTATGGTGAAGGTAGTGTCACCTTCTATGCTCGTGTATATGGCGTACCAGCCGATCATGATCGCACCTTTACCCTCGAGCCCTTCGGCGACAGCATCGAACAGGTGCTGCCCACCATCCGCACCGAGGAGTATGTATTGCCTGCTGGTGCCGTATCGGGAGAGTATAAGGTCTACTTCAACTCACATAACCTTCCCTCTGAGACGACGTTCTCTGAGACCGATGGCAAGGTTTCGTTCCGTATGGTGCCTAACGATACCTTCGATCAGGGAGCCGAGGATATGCAATCGTTTACTATCGTTCTGCGCAACCGCATAGCCAAGCCCAACAACTGGGATAGTGCCAGTTACCCGTATGTTGCGCTGAGCGAATATTTCGGTACCTATAGCCGAGTGAAGTATCAGTTTATGATTGAGCATATCGGACTTATCGACTTCATCATCTCCTATTCGGCCTCTACGGCTATTGATGAGGCCACCAATACCGTGTCGCCAGCTTATGCTGTCTACCTGCAGCAGCTCATGCAGGAGCGATTGGCAGAGTATAACGCTTCGCATGATACTCCCCTGACCGATGAAAACGGTAATATTGTAATCTTCTAATCTCCCGCGCTATGATGAAACGACTATTCTATTATATCGTATTATTTACCGGATGCCTGGTGGCACTGTCATCGTGCTATGAGGACAAGGGCAACTATGACTATCACGAATTGGAGGAGGTGACTATCGATACTGCCGGCACCGGTATGCTGGCCGAGTACGCCATTATGCGTTACGATAGCCTTCGCATAGCCCCCAACATCTACTTTGAGGGCGAGTTGGTGACTGATGAGTCCATGGTGCCCCTCGATTATATGTGGACCATCTTCAGCGCCACTACAGGTGTGGGCGCCAATCAGGTCATTGACACTATCGGCTACCATGCTGTGCTCGATACCGTGATTACACGTACTGGCGGAGCCTATTACGTGCAGTTGGCTGTCACCAATCGCAACGATGGCATACGTCAGTTCTTCCGTACCATGATTACCGTATCGGAGATCTTCGATGGCGGCTGGATGGTGTTCTACGAGCGTGCCGACAAGCCTGGCTATAGTGACCTGGCCCTCATCTATAATCCTTGGGTGAAGGCCAATAGTCGCACCAACCGTATCTACGAGAACCTCTACAGCACAAACAATGGTGGTGAGCCTCTACCCGGCACCCCGGTGCGCTGTCTGGATATTGCCGTATCGCTCACATCGGGCAACAACTATATAGGTCTCTGCACCGACCAGACCCTGGTAGGTGTGTCTGAGAATGGCTTTGAGCGTGCACTGGGATTTGGCGACTTCTTCTATCAGCAACCTGATGCTGAGACCCCCGTGTGGTATGGCCAGCATGGCAGCGGTGTAGTGTCAGGTTACAACTCCGAGGTGATGATCAACGGCAATGCCATCTATACCAATACCTACTCCTTCTCAGCTACTGAGGGACGCACCACCAAGTTTGGTATGCCCAAGCGCTCCGAAGATGATGAGATTGGTGAACTGGCACCTTGGAATGCCGAGCTGGCTCACTCCACCAACTATGGCGTTGTGGTATATGACCAGACCAATCAGTGCTTCCGTTATGCCGCCTTCAACTCGTCGCGCCTTGAGCATTTTGCTCCGCAGGATGCAACAAAATATGGCACCGATATGTTGAATAATACGGGAATGACGATGCTCATGTCCGATTGGGGCAAGGGAACCTCTGTGAGCGTCTCGTTGCGTCCTCACGACTATAATATCATGGCTAAGGGCAACGATCGCTACCTGGTGGTGACCAACTTCTCCTCTTCATTCCCTACCGACAACGACATCTGCGTAGGCATGTACAAACTCAATGGTAAGTGCTCGGGCATCATGAGTGCCACCACCATGGCTGCAAGCCATGTGGGCGGCTTCATCTACTACGGCTCAGGCAATAAGGTATACTGTTATGCTTATGATGGTCGTGGCATGGCCAAGACCACATGGACTGCTCCCAACGAGGGCGAGGAGGTCACCTGCGTGCGCATGATGAAGTACTACCACGGCACGGTATATGGCTACGGCATGGTACCCAATGCCGATAACCTGTTGCATATCGCTACCTGGAACGAGACTACTCAGGAGGGTCACCTCTATCAGTATAAGATCGACCCTGCCAGTGGTGTCATCAAGGGAAAGACTTGCTACGACTATCCTATCCCCGGTAAGGTGAAAGATATGGCGTGGAAGTTTAGCTTGCAATGATGGATGATGGTTGATGGTTGATGGTTGATGGATGATGGATGTACTCTAAACTCTACACTCTAAACTCTAAACTCTAAACTCTAAACTCTAAACTCTAAACTCTAAACTCTAAACTCTACACTCTACACACTAAACACTAAACATAACAGCCTGCGGCAGCGAAGCTGCGATTAACCAGGCGAAGCCGATTAACCAACGACCGAAGGGAGTGATTAACCAGCGCTTTCTGCGCGATTAACCAGCGACAAAGGAGCGATTAACCACTGCGAAGCAGTTTCTCTAAACTCTAAACAATAAACAAAAAACACTGAACTCTATAAAAATAACTATTATGAAAAGATTATCAATGATTCTCTCAATGGTGCTGGTAGCATCAGTGATGTTTGCTCAAGGTATTGCTTTTGAGCCCGAAGGAACGTTATTGCCCCAAGCTGCAGCTAAGGCAAAGAAGGAGAACAAACTCGTGTTTGTCGACTGCTATACCCAGTGGTGCGGTCCTTGCAAGAAGATGGCACGCGATATCTTCCCCGATGCCAAGGTAGGTGAGTATATGAACGCTAAGTTTGTCAACCTCAAGATCGATATGGAGGCCGCCTACGCTCAGGGTCTCTCCAAGGAGTGGCAGGTATCAGGCTATCCCACCTTCATCATCTTCAATGCCGACGGCAAGGAGATTGGTCGTTTTATGGGAGGTAGCGATGCTGATAAGTTTATCAGCCGTGTCGAAGAGAAGAGCAAGATTGATGCCGAGGCTGGCAGTCTCGAGGCTCGTTGGAACAGTGGCGATCGCGATGAGGCTTTCCTCAAGGAATATCTCGCTTCGCTCACCGCTACTTACAAGCGCGACGATGCCGATATGGTAGCCGAGACACTGCTCATGAACAAGGAGGAAAACTTTGCTTCTGATCCCGAGTTGGCAGCCATCTTCATGAAGCATATCAACAATCCCTATGCTCTCTCATTCATCTACACCGCACAGAACCCCGCAGCGCTTAAGGCTGCCGTAGGCGATCGTGCCGTAGACATGAAGATCAACAACGTGCTCAGCAACTACACCAATCAGCTGTTTGTGAAGAAAGGCGATAAGGTAGCCCTCGACGAAGACCAGTTTGCCGCCTTCCAGGCACTGCTCCGCCGCATCAAGAGCGACGATGCTGACCACTACCGTCTCACTGTGCTCATTACCGATGCCGAGAAGGCTGGCGACCTCCTTACCTACGTGTCGCTCATTGAGGAATACCTTGCTACTCCCGGTCTCGAAGCACCTGATATGACCCTTGCCAACTGGGCTAAGCCCTTCTCTGCACCTGGCGTTAACGAAGATGCCAAGAAGCGCATGATCGCTGTATTGCGCAGCCGCGTAGCCGAGATCGAGGCAGGCAACCGTCAGCCGCAGACCCAGCTGGGCAACATGCGTCTCTCACGTCCTACCGACGAACTCTTGCGCATGATTATCCAGGTGATGGAGACAGGTCAGGTGCCTATGAATTGATGAACGGTGAACGATTAACGTGGAACGTGGAACGTGGAACGATTAACGATTAACGTGGAACGATTAACGATTAACGTGGAACGGTTAACGTGGAACGATAAACGTTAACGTAGCTACTGACATGAATAATAAATCTGTGGCAATCCGCTAAATCCGTGTCATCCGTGTGCCATTAGAATTGACAATGATATTAAATCTGTGGTCATCCGCGTGCCATAATTCGCATCCTTAATTACAACTGCCCATGAGAATCGGTATATTGCTTCTATCTTTCCTCTGCCTCTTTGCTCAAGAGGCAGAGGCAAAGATTAATCGCAAGGCACTGTTGCAACGCAATAGTCCAGTCGTCCATAGCTTCGATTCGCTCTCCTCTCTCTCGGTGGGCAATGGCGGCTTTGCTGTCACGGTCGATGCTACGGGCTTGCAGACCTTCCCCACGCACTATTCCAAAGGTGTCCCCTTGGGTACACAGTCTGATTGGGGATGGCACTCATTCGCCAACCCGAAGGGATATAAGCCCGAGGATGCCTACCGCGACTACGACTTTGGTCGTGGCCGTATGGAGCCCTATTCCGTACAGTTCAACGACCCCGGCCGC
>JAFOYZ010000047.1 GCA_017424485.1 Bacteroidaceae bacterium | reverse complement strand
TCTACGCCGCGGTTGATGTCGGCGCTCTGCTCATGAATGGCCGAGAATACGCCACATGAGTTGCCCTCAAACATATATTCGCTCTTCGTATAACCAATCTTATTGATTACTTCGCGTGCGATGAGCTGCAGGTCTACGTATGCACTTGTTTTTACTTCACCGGCGATTACTACCTGTCCGGTGGTTACTAACGTTTCGCAAGCCACCTTCGAGTTGGGGTCATAGGCCAGCAACTTGTCCAGTACAGCGTCCGATATTTGGTCGGCCACTTTGTCGGGGTGTCCTTCAGACACCGATTCAGATGTAAACAGATATCCCATTTTTTTTGTCTCTAAGAAAGTCAACAGTCAACAGACAACAGTTGCCGTCCGGATGGTAACTTTCAATTCTCAATTTTTAACTTTCAATTCTCAATTAAATGAAACGGGATAGTCGAGAGTATATGCAAGCAGTAGAGGACTGCCGTTTTAGCATTTTTTACTGTGGTTGCAAGCTGCTCAAATCTATCCACTTTGTTTCGGGCTGCAAAGTTAATATATAAGGTGGCATTTGCCAAATTTATTTTATTATATTTCGAATCTGTTCTTGTTTTTCTCGCTTGTTTATTCGTATCTTTAGTGACTGCGTCACAGAAGATACTCGCACTCGCTGTGAAATATTGAAGTAAACTTCATATTTCGTTCGTTTATTCGTATCTTTGCAAAAAAATAGGTAATCAGGAAAAAAGAGTCGCATGGCACATAAGCATATACATCATCATAGCGAGGGCGCAAGCAGCAATATCCTCTCGGCCTTTTTCATCAATCTGGCCTTTACGGTCATATCCCTCATCGGCGGGTGGATTACCAACAGCATGGCCATCATCTCCGACTCCATCCACGACCTCGGCTGCACGCTCTCTATCGCCTTGGCATGGGTATTCGAGCGTATTGCCGGGCATAAGCCTACGAAGCGTTTTACTTTCGGTTATCAGCGTTTTACGTTGCTTGGAGCCTTCATCAACGCTTTTATTCTGCTTAGCGGCTCATCGATAGTTCTCTACGAGAGCATCAAGCGTCTGATGGCTCCCGAGGAAGTCAATGCCGAAGGCATGCTGTGGTTTGCCCTGCTGGCCATCCTTTTCAAGGGGCTTGCCGTATGGCGTACGTGGAGAGGTGCCAGTGTCAACCAGCGCATGGTGTCGCTCCATCTCTTGGGCGACTGCCTCGGCTGGGTAGCCGTGCTGATTGCCAGTTTCGTGATGATGATTGTGGAGATACCCCTGCTCGACCCCATCCTCTCCGTATGCATATCGCTCTATATCCTATACAATGTGGTGCACAACCTCATTGTGGCCTTCCGCATCGTCCTCGAGGGCGTGCCCTCTGAGGTAGACTACGATGCACTATGCTCTGAGATATCCACATTGTCGGGTATTGTGGCGGTGAGCGAGCTGCGTGTGTGGAGCCTCGACAATGAGCACCACGTGGCCGAACTCAAGGCCACCACCACCTATGACACCCTCGCCGAGATAGAGGTGCTGAAGGCGTCGGTGCGCACATTGCTTGCCCGGCAAGGAGTGCAGGCGAGCACGATCGAACTCTCTCCCGCAGATTCTCCTCAGTAAGAGAGTCTCCCCCCACGCTACATGAGCATGAGAACCGACGCTTTCATACCGCGTCGGCGTTTTCGTTATCGTTTTTGTTTTTCTAGTCACTAAATCTGCCCACCCACTGAGTTGGCCACCTCGGCTGACTGAGCAAAACTTTTTATTCTTGATTAACTTCTACGCTGCAAAGATACTACATCTATTTTAGTCGTTCCCGCTTTCTGCAAAGTTCTGCAAAGTTTGCAGAAGCAAATAGTACATAACGAAATGATATTCAGCATTATAAATATATTTCAACAATTTGACATAGAAAGACACGGGTAGACAGTAGACAAATACTTTGCTCTGTCAACTGATTAGAGACACCTATAAATAAGGAATTTTTTACATGAACATTTTTGTCGATAGCGGGAGAGCACATATTAACTGTCTACTGTCTACTGTCTACCTTTTTTCTTCTTTATGGTTGATCGATTTCTTGTCCCCAACCACGGATGACGCTGCTATCGCACGAAGACTATTTTCGTCACTATACCCTCATTGCCCTCTTCGTCGCTGCCAAGCACGTAGTAGATGCCAGAGGCTACACGTTGGCCTTGTGGGGTGCGTCCGTCCCAAGTGAAGTTGCCGCCGAGTGAGGTACCTTCGGCCATGAGTCGCCCCGCGGTATTGATGATTTTCACGTGGCTGTTTGTTTTAAGTCCTACAATGGTGACAATCCCGGTATAGTCTGCCGTTACGGGATTGGGGTAGGCATACACCTTTTCCTCTACATACTCGCTCTCGCCGCGTGTGGCGTCTGTAGTATACGATACCAATCCCTTATCTGTACCGATATATAGCTCGCCCGAGCCCTGGTTCAGTGCCAGCCCTTCGATGGTGTTAGAGGGTAGGGGGCTATTGGTTTGGGTGAAGTGGTGAACGGTCTCCAACCCATCTCCAGTGATGAGGTAGAGTCCGTTGTTGAGTGTACCTATCCATTTGCGATTGGCCGCATCGATGGTGAGGCAGGTCGTATACACTCCGTCGAGCAGGTAGTCGGCATAGTTGGTACCATCATTGCGGGGTACCTTGATCTTGGTGAAGTGGTAGTTGTCGTCAAAGGCCTTTGAGGGGGTATATAGCACATAGGGGCCTGCATCGGTCATTACCCATATATCGCCGTTCGTATCTTCGGCAATATCGTTGATGTAGAATACCTCGGTAGATTGTCCGTCTTGGTCTACAAACTTCTCGGTGAATGTCTTGATGCGGTCATCGGCTGTGTTGTCCAGTGTGCCATTGAGGTCGATGCAGTAGAGCCGGGCATCATAACGCATATTCACTACCCATACCCATCCGCGACGATCAAAGAGTAGTTTGGTCGCCGTGGCCAGGGACTCCAGTTCCTTGTAGTAGAGGTTTGTCATGGAACCATCGGGGTGCATCACTTTGAGTGGCGATTTTACGTTGTTGCCTCCATCGGCATTTGTTATCCATAGGTTGCCATCCTTATCGTATTGTAGGCGACTGATACGGGTATAGCGGTTTGATCCTGGCACAGCGCTCTCAAGTTCGCTGTTCTTATCGGTGTAGTGGGCTACCAACTTCATATCACGGAACTCGTAGATGCCTTGCCCGAACGATGAGGCGTAGTGGTGATTTTCATCGGTGGGGTCTTGTACGATGCTGGTCATGTTCTTGTAGTGAACACCCGTTTGCTCGGCGATGCCTTCCTCTTGAAACGAACTCCAAGTGCCTTCCTCGTACATCATGAGTGTGCCGTCAAAGAAGGTGTTGTCAAAGTAGTTGATGCATCCACCGGCAATAAGCAGTCGCTCGTCGTCTACGAAGTGCATGTATTGGCAATGATTGCGTATCGGGCTGTTGGGGATGATGCCCGTCACTGTGCGTGTCACGCTTTTGTTTTCTTTGTTGTATTGGTATCCGTTGAGACCGCCAGTGCCGTTGCAGCTCCAGTAGGTGTCTCCGTCGGCCGTGAGGTAGGTGACGGTGCCGTCCAGGGTGAGTGATATGAAGTCGGTCAGTGAGTGGTATACGAATACATTGGTCTTGTTGCCGGCGATGAGGCGGCCATCGGTGCTATGCATGAAGTGGATAGGCCCCTTGCGCAGCATGGTGGCGGTGCCGTCGGTAGTATTGATGCTGTACACCGATTCTTTGGCCTTGAGCCCGATGAGGCTTCCCGCAAAGTCTGTTAGTGCAGTATATACAGTGGTGTTTAGTTGATGCCAGTGGCTAGTATCCAGCAGATTGTCCTTGGTGTTTCCTTTATACATTCCATCTGCCGTGGCTGCATAGATGTGTCCGTCTATCTCTGTGCAGCTATGAGTCACCTTGCCTAGTATATAGGTGGCCTCAAACACCTTACGCTCTACGTTGAGTATGGTGAGCCCAAAGTTGGTGGCGAGGTAGGCTTTACCTTGAGTTATGCGTATGTCGTTTACCGTGGGGTCTAAGGTGACTTTGTTGGTGTAGTCAGTGATGTTGGTGACACTTCCGTCGGGATGTATGAGGTCGATGTTGGCGTTATTATATACGACTACCAGGATGTTTGTCTGATCATCGGCTGCGATGTGGCGTATACTCTGGTCGCTGAGGATATTGGCTTTATCGTAGCATTCTACGAACTCATCGTCGGGGTTGTACGAATACAGCGAACCATCGCTTACGACATAAATCTTGTCGCCCACGCTCACGCATTGTGTCGCTTGATGGTAGGCCAGGTGTGAGCGCCATGAGCCTACGGCTGTTTGCGCCCATGCGGTTACGTTGCTCAGTATTAGCAGTGTTGTCGTCAGTATGATGGCTCGAAACATGAGAGGGTTTTTGATTTATGATTTATGAGTTGTCGTCCGGTAGGTGGTTTTCGTTTTCGTTATCGTCTTCGTTTTTTTATGGCACACAGATGACACTGATTTGGCGGATTGCCACAGATTTTTTTTTCATTATCCATTATCAAGTTGCCGTCCGGTAGGCCAATTCTCAATTTTCAATTTTCAATTGTTTACAAAGATATTCTGCCAATTTCTCCACTGCCTTGGCGCGGTGGCTGATGCGGTTTTTAATCTCGCTACCCAACTGGGCAAAGGTGAGGTCGTATCCCTCGGGTACAAAGATGGGGTCGTATCCAAATCCTCCTTCGCCTCGGCGCTCATGGGTAATCGTGCCACGCACTACTCCCTCAAACAGGTGGGTCTCTTCACCTACTAATAACGCGATAACCGTGCGAAATTGTGCGCCTCGCTCACTTTTTTCGGTTAAATTGTGTAAAAGCTTATCCATATTGGCTTCAGAGCCTCCGCCACTATATCGGGCGCTGAACACACCGGGAGCCCCTCCCAGCACATCTACCTCCAGTCCGCTATCGTCGGCAAAGCAGTCGTAACCATAATGTTCCTTTATGTACTGTGCCTTCTGTATGGCATTGCCGGAAAAGGTGTCGGCCGTTTCGGGTATGTCGTCGTGGCATCCAATCTCTCGTAGGCTCAATACTTCGTAGTTTTCTCCCAGTATGGCAGCCACCTCTTCGAGTTTGTGTGCGTTATTGGTGGCAAATACAATCTTCTGTTTCATTGTGATAGGGGGTGTTTGTTCTTAGGGGTTATTGTTTTTCGCCGAACATCCATATCCGGCAATCCGTGGCGGAGGCATATTGCTCAAGTAGCTGTCGGGTCATATCGGCAGCCTCCTGTAGTCCTTCGCTACCGCTATAGCCGTTGATGATGGCGAGGATGTGGTGTGTGCCGATGTCCATCTTCGTGCGCTCGTGGTCGCTGGTGGGTGTGCCTATGCCGCCGTTGGCGTCGCGTATGACGGGCATATACTCGATGTTCAACGATCCGCGGCCTATGCCTTCGAAGGGTTCCTCGTGCTTGCCTATCCCGAGGCAGAGGTCGGTGCCTACGATTTTGTCGGCATCAAATCCGCCGATGCTATATCCCGTGCGTAGAGATACCAGGTTGATGAGGTCTACTAGCGTGTCTATCCGGTACAGTTCGAGTCCGCGTAGCAGGCGGCGGCGCAGTGCCTCGGCCGACGGCCGATAGCGGCTGGGATCTTTGCCGCAGGCACGGTAGGCCTCACGGGTGGCTGTGATGGCTGTCTGTTGCTTGATGCTGTCGGTAGTCTCATTGGCTCGTAAATGTTCGGTGAAAAGGGCGATTTCTGCCCATAGACCTTCATCGAATGCGGTATTCTTTACGGTGGCATATACGGCTGCTCCGCGATATTGTGGCCACTTCTCTCTTATCTCTTCTGATACGGTGATGTTAAACATATAATGTGATGTTTATTTCATTATGATTCCATTGAGTATCCTGCCTGACTTTATCCCCATCCGTCGGGCCGAGAAGAAATCGTGATGTTGCGTGTAGGTGCATATGCTGCTTTCGTGGATTTGTTCTCGGGGTACACCTGCGGCAAGCAATTGCAGACGATTGGCTGCAGGAAGATCCAAATGATATTTCTCTTTCTCTGCGTGCCAGCTGGCTATCTGCTCCATATCGAAGGTCGCTTCTCGGAAGGTCTCATACACCTCTATGCCTACCTCGAAGGCGTCGAGCGAGATGCCTGGTCCTATGATGGCATGCACGTCGGCGGCTCGGGTACCATAAGCTTCGTGCATGGCATCGAGCACGGCGGTCACGATACGCGCCACTGTACCTCTCCATCCTGCGTGCACGGCAGCTACGGCTCTGTGTGTGGCATCGTAGAGGAGGATGGGTATGCAGTCGGCCGTCGATACGCAGAGGCACAACCCTTCGATGTGGGTCATTACGGCATCTTTATCCTGTAGCATTGCTTGGCGTGCGTCGGCCGACAGGTGCATAAAGGCCTCGTCAATAGTGAGGATGTTGCAGCTGTGCGTCTGATACGGGATGACGAGCTTCTCCGGTGTGATTCCTAGCTGGCGGCATAGCTGTTCTTGATTGGCACGTACCACGGCCGGTTCGTCGCCTACGTAGGGAGTGCAGTTGAGTGTGGCGTATGCACCGCTTCCGCATCCGCCGTGGCGTGTGGTGCTGAATGCCGTGACCCTGTCGTCGGGCATAGGGTAGAGGTGTAGTGGGGTAGTGCTCCTCATAGCAGATGAAAAACTCTATTTGCACACAAAGGTACGCGATGTTTGCAATATCTACAAAAATAGAGTGGTAAATTTTGCCGTTTCCCACTGTTGATGTATCTTCGCTGCTACAAAAAAACTGATAGGTGATGATTGACGAACATACACTGGCTTTTATCCGCGAACATACGGGCGACGATGTGCGCCAGCTGGCATTGCAGGCTGCACGCTATCCGCTGGTGGATATGCGCGTGGCAGCCACACAGATAGAGGGGCGCAGGCTGGCAGCCGCGAAGCTGCCTGCCTGGGCGGCGACCGATGGGGTGATGTATCCTGTGCGCTTATCGATGGAGCAGTGCTCGTCGGAGGCTACTGCCCGGTACAAAGCTTCGCTCGTCGGCGGCTCCCGCCTTGCCGACCTTACGGGAGGCTTCGGCATCGACTGCAGCTATATGTCTGAGCGCTTCGATGAGGCTACCTATATAGAGCGTAACGAGGAGTTGTGCCGCATAGCCCGTCACAATTTCGGATTGTTGGGGCTCCCTATTCGGGTGGTCAATGGCAATAGTGCCGAGGTGCTTCCCTCGATGCCTGTGCAAGACTGGATATTCCTGGATCCAGCCCGAAGGGATGGGGTAGGCAATAAGGTGGTAGCCCTGAGTGATTGTGAACCCGATGTGTGCCAGTTGGAGAAACTGTTGCTGCAGAAGGCTGTGCGCGTGATGGTGAAATGCTCGCCTATGCTCGACATATCACTGGCCATCAGTCAGCTCACATCGGTGCGCGAGGTGCACGTGGTGTCGGTAGGCAATGAGTGCAAGGAGCTGCTGCTGATATTGGGAGGCACGACCGGTCATGGCATAGAGGTGCGCACTGTAAACTTCCATGGAAGCGGTGTGCAGACTTTCGACTATGCCCTGGAGGAAGAGCAGGCGGCTAGCTGTAGCTATACCTCTACCGTAGGCCGTTACCTGTATGAACCCAATAGCTCGATGATGAAGGCGGGCTGTTTCCGATTGCCTGCCGGACGCTATGGCCTGCAGAAACTGCATCGCAATACCCATCTCTACACTTCCGACACCCTTGTACCTGACTTCCCTGGCCGTGTGTTTGAGGTGAAAAATATCGATGGATTCGGCAAAAATGAACTGAAGCTACTCTCCTCCGAACTGAAAAAAGCCAATATCGCCGTACGTAATTTCCCCGAGCGACCCGAGGCATTGCGCAAGCGCCTGAAGCTGGCCGATGGGGGTGATGTCTATCTTTTTGCTACCACATTGGCCGATGAAAAACGAGTGATTATTCGGTGCGTAAAGGCTTGATTCGGCCCAAAATAAGGGCATATGTTCACATTTTTGCCTCTTTTTTGTCTCTAAATTGTGAAAAAACGCTATCTTTATCCCGATATTTTCTTAGTCTTTTCAGCTCTTCTTGGATTACCTCTAATTGGGGGCCTCGGAGATTAAAAAAACGGAAACTCTAAAAAGCTATTCTATGCCAGTAACAATTGTACCCGTAACCACAAAGAGAGAGATGAAGCAGTTTATCCGCTTCAACTACGAACTCTATAAGGATTCACCCTATGCAGTACCCGAGTTATATACCGATGTGCGCGACACCCTTGACCCGAAGAAGAATGCAGCCTTCGAGTTTTGTGAGGCTCAGCCCTTCATTGCCTTGCGTGAGAACAAGGTAGTAGGCCGTATCGTAGCCATCATCAATCATAAGGCCAATTCGGCTTGGGGAAAGAAGGCCGTCCGCTTCGGATGGGTCGACTTTGTGGACGATGCTGAGGTGGTCGATGCACTGTTCTCGGCCGTAGAGGAGTGGGGTAAGGCACGTGGGATGCATGAAGTGCACGGCCCCTTGGGCTTCACCGACTTTGACCCCGAGGGAATGCTTGTCGAGGGATTCGACCGCATAGGTACTATGGCCACTATCTACAACTATCCCTACTACCCCGTACATATGGAGCGTATGGGCTATGTCAAGGATGTAGATTGGATGGAATACCTACTCACCGCCCCTAAGGAACTCCCTGAAAAGCACGCACGCATTACCCGTATCGTGAAGGAGAAGTACGGACTTCGTGTAGTGAAGTACACCTCACACGCCAAGCTTGCCCGCGATCGCGGTGTGGCCATCTTCGAGTTGCTCAATGAGGCCTATGCCCATCTGTATGGCTATTCGGCCCTCTCACCCAAGCAGATACAGCAGTATATCGATAGCTATCTGCCCTTGCTCGACCTTCGCCTAGTGCCCATTATCGTGGATAAGGACGATAACCTCATCGGCTTCGGTGTCTTGCTGCCCTCGTTGGCCGAGGCTTTCCAGAAGGCCCGCGGGTATATGTTGCCCTTCGGCTGGTGGCACCTCATCAAGGGCCTCAAGCGCAACCGCACGCAGACGACCGAGATGCTGCTCGTGGCCGTGAAGCCCGAGTATCAGGGCAAGGGAGCCGTAGCGCTCATCTTCGACGACATCATACCCGTGCACAACCAGCTAGGCTACAAGTGGTCGGAGAGTAACCCTGAGCTGGAGAGCAACACCAAGATGCAGGCCCAGTGGGACTACTTCGAACGCGAGAACCACAAGCGTCGTCGCGCCTATAAGAAGGAGATTTAAGGCCGAAAATAATAGATTTCCACCTCGCGTCCAGCTTTTCTCATAAAAAAGTTGTAACTTTACCCGATAATTTCAGTTTTTTGAGTTTGTAAGTTCATGAGTTTGTTGCCCCTTAACTCACTCCATAAAGGGAAACTCAATAACTTAAAAACTCAATAACTTAAAAACTCTAATCAAAATGAGCGACGAACTAAATATGCCCATCGAAGAGCAGGTAGCGTATACCGACGACAACATACGCCACCTGAGTGATATGGAACACGTGCGCCTGCGTCCCGGTATGTATATCGGTAAGCTGGGCGACGGTACGCAGAACGATGACGGTATCTATGTGCTGCTGAAGGAGATTATCGACAACTCCATCGACGAGTTCAAGATGCACGCCGGCAAGCGCATCGAGATTGAGGTCACCGATCACAAGCGGGTGAGCGTGCGCGACTATGGCCGCGGTATCCCCCAAGGCAAGCTGGTGGAGGCGGTGAGCGTGCTCAATACGGGCGGTAAGTATGACAGCAAGGCCTTCAAGAAGAGCGTGGGACTCAACGGCGTGGGTGTAAAAGCGGTGAATGCGCTGAGCGCGCACTTCGAAGCCAGCTCATACCGCGACGGCAAGGTGCGCACCGTAGTATTCGAGAAGGGCAACCTCATCAGCGACACTACCACCGATGCAGGGCCTGAGGAGACAGGCACGCGCATCCTCTTCGAGCCCGACAACACGTTGTTCGTGGGCTACTCGTTCCGCACGGCCTACATAGAGACCATGCTGCGCAACTATACCTACCTGAACACGGGTCTCACCATCATGTTCAACGGCAAGCGCATCCTCTCGCGCAATGGTCTCGTGGACCTGCTCACTGATAACATGACGGCATCGCCCCTCTATCCTATCATACACCTCAAGACCGAGGACATCGAGATTGCTTTTACTCATACCGATCAGTATAGTGAAGAGTACTACTCCTTCGTCAATGGTCAGCATACGACACAGGGCGGTACGCACCAAAGCGCCTTCAAGGAGCATATAGCCCGTACCATCAAGGAGTTTTACAACAAAAACCACGAATTCACCGATATCCGCAACGGAATCGTGGGTGCCATTGCCATCAACGTGGAGGAGCCCGTCTTCGAGAGTCAGACCAAGGTAAAGCTGGGCTCTACGGCTATGGAGCCCGGGGGACGCAGCCTCAATAAGTTTGTGGGCGACTTCATCAAGACCGAGGTGGACAACTACCTGCACCGCAACACTGATGTGGCCGATACCATGCTGCAGAAGATACAGGAGAGCGAGAAGGAGC
>JAFOYZ010000046.1 GCA_017424485.1 Bacteroidaceae bacterium | reverse complement strand
GAACAGCAAAGAATCTGTTCTTCTGTTTTTGACATGAACGGGATACCGCCTTTCAAGCTAATCAGTGGTGTTCGATTACACGGTCAATGATACCAAATGCCATTGCTTCATCAGCAGTCATAAAGTTATCACGCTCGCAACGATACATTTTATTAACCCTGATGGCCTTGGCGCTTCACACGGGTACTCTATTCGCCCAGTCGGCACAACCGCGTGAGAAGAGCGAAGTGGAAGTGTTCATGCAGCAGGTGGCAAAGGGATCAAAGTCCAGCGAGATTGACTATGCCTACATCTCTACGAGCATGTTCAAGCAGTTGCTGTCTCAGTTGTTTACAACGATAAATGAGGGTATAGAAATCCATGGCCCGGTAGAAAAGATTTTTGGTTCGACCATGTATATGCGCCGCTTTAGCAGTACTGGCGAGGAGGGATATAAGATATTGTCGAAAGCCATGCGACCCTTTTTGGAAGAAGAAGAGGAGGTCATGGGTATGGAGTTGAGCGCGTTGAACCGACAGGACGGGGTGGTCTCAATAATATATGGAAACTCCAAGAATGTGCTCGTCATCAATGATTATGCCGATGCTGATAATCTGACTGCGGTATTTATAGCAGGCATGTCGTACGAAACCTTTATGGAGTTGGATAAGAGTGGCATAGATTTAGGCTTTTGATTATAATACAGACAGATTATGAAAAAGATGATAATATGCTTCATAGCCGTATGCTCGGCAATGGTTATGCAGGCGCAAGAGATTGACTTTGAAGGATTGAAGGCCTTTGCCGAAGAACTTGAGTCGCTTCAAGGAGAGCATGTGTCGTGCGACACGATGGCATATAGGGAATTCTTGGACTATTTGGGCACACTAATTGTCGGTGATGCCGAGGAGTTATTCTCAAAGATGGACAAGGAAGACTTCCAGTTCATCAATATATCATCATTCAATGGCATAGGCCGCGAAAGTATCTATAAGGTACTCGACAAATACGAAGTCACTACTGCTGAAGTCTTGTTTGGCATTCCCCTATTGCTCTGCAATCGCAGCAATGGCGACCTGGTAGTACTTTTCGTCGGCGACAAGGCTTCGCTGATGATTCTCGATTACGGAGACTCGATAGAGGTGCTCTATCTGAACTCCGACTTGATGGAGATTATCAAGGAAATATTCACCTCGAAGATGACCAATGGCGATGAGGTCAAAATCACCATAGGCAATTCGGGCGACTTGCAGTTCAGTTACTCATTCAGCAGAACAACAGACAGCAGAATAACCGAGAGGAAAGAGGGCGAAGGCGAAGAACCGAAGGTGTACTCTTTCGACCAGCAATCAGATGGCACCGAATATTTAAGTTTCAACAAGGATGTCAACAAAGAAACGGCCAATACAGAAAAGGTCCAAGAGATCGCTGACCTCAAAAAGCCCACATTCGTACTAAATCTCGAAACTGGTCGTGTCAATGTGGCTATCCCCACCGTACCGGAAGACATCAAGAAGGATATGCAACCCTATGCCGCCTATGGCGTGTATGATTGGATCAACGGATTGGGCTTCGGCAAAGGTGCCATGACGGACGATGCCGACCAAAAGTCAGAAATCATCCTCCCCGAAGATGTAGCGCGACTCTATGCCGTGAAGCACCTGCCACAGGAGAAGTGGAACGAGGAGGGCTACTCACCCATGCTCAAGGCGATATACCAGAAGGAGTATCAGGGCGGCACACCAGCTGTGCTCTACCGCCACTCGAAGAATGAGGTGGGCTACAAGGATATGCTCAGTGACTTGGGATTCCTCTTCAAACTCGAGCTTGGCGACACCTATAAGAATCTGAAGGTGACACAGCAGAGCGAGCGCGAGGGCAAACGCTTCGTACAGCTCTATGGCGAGGGCGGCATCCTGATGTGTGTGTTTGACTCATCGGAAGACAAGTACTGCCACATGAGTATCCTCGTCGGTGGTGCTGGCGGCTTCGAGCAGGCGGTCAACGAGTACGTCATCGGTGGAGAGAGAGACTTTGCCACACGATGCAACATCATCATCAACAGCGACGTAGCGGACGGCTCAGGCGGCATACACTTTACCACCGATGAGTACTTCTTCGCAGGCAAGTCACACCAAAATGGGGTGCACATTGACTTTAAGTATTGGGATTTATATACGAGATAGTTCGTGCGCGAGATCCTTCACTTCGTTCAGGATGACAAACAAAATAATTCATAAATCATAATTCATAATTCAGCATTCATATCATGAACAAGAGACTATCATTAACAACGATGCTTGCTATCGTAAGTTTCGTATCGCTCGTGGCACAGACCACAGCACTAGTGCCCTACGTAGGCGGCTACTTCGTAAAGGACGGCGACAAGTGGACCGAGTATCGCCCTGCCGACAAGACGGGTAAGTGGAGCACCTACAAGCAATACAAAGAGAACGACACCTTCTTCTATGTAGAGAACAAGAAGTGCCGCTTGGCCATCCCCAAACTGGGCAAGGACATGATCTTCATCGACCGCGAGAAGAACAACGACTGGAAACAGGTGTACACCACTATCGACGTGCATCACCAATGCGTAGAACCTGACGGACTCTTCTACTGCTACAATGATGGCCGTGGCCGCGAGCACAACGGCTACTACATCCGTCGCGATGGTGGCGTGTGGCACGAATATGCGCCGGGCAAGAAGCGTGGTGTGTGGGCCGAGTTCAAGCAGATAGGTGAGGAAAAAGATTATTTCGTTTTGGAGAGCACAGAAAATATCGTGCGTGTGCCCAAGAAGGAGGGACTCAACTTTATCATCACCAAGCCCGGCTACGATGGCTGGCGCGGAGGCTACACCACCAAGGCCATCTATGACCGCTCGGCAGCGTATCCCTACAACTTCGACTTTCAGAACTATGGAGTGGCGAAGCGAAGGAATAATTTCAAAGTCAACAAGAAGGGTGGTCGCATCAGCCTCGACAACAAGTGCAACCTGCAGATTGCCTACGATGGCAAGCACTATGACCTGGTGTATCAATCTATCGAACTTGCCGAGAATCGG
>JAFOYZ010000004.1 GCA_017424485.1 Bacteroidaceae bacterium | reverse complement strand
GTCAAATGAGAGCGTAGTAAGCACTACAGGTGTGGTAAAACGCCCGGCATACGGTAGCAGCGACGCCACGGTGACGCTCACTGCAACATTCAGCAAGGGCGGTATCAGCAAGCAGAAGACCTTCACGGTAACCGTACCGGCAGCCATAGACGACAAGACTAGTGTGACAGCTGACATGGAGGCCATCGACATTAAGGGACATCTCGACAACCTGATGGCTCACCTCTATCTCCCCACCAAGGGACATGAGGGGAGCACCATCGCATGGACATCGAGCCATCCGGAATACCTAAGTCCTGATGGAGAACTATTGAAGCAGCCTACCAATGGTAAATTACACGTGCAGCTAACGGCAAAGGTCAGCAAGGGCACAGCAAGCCAATCAAAGACATGGGATATATACATCGTTCAGAAGCAGCAGATGGAGTATTACCTCTTCGCCTACTTCAACGGCAACTCACAATGGCAAGAGCAGATATGCTTTGCCCTCAGTACCGACGGATACAACTACACCCCGCTCAACAATGGCAGCCCCATTATCAACTCCTCAGACATAGCACTGAAGGAGGCCGTGCGTGACCCCCACATACTGCGTGGCGAAGATGGCTACTTCTATATGGTGGTGACCGACATGCGTTCGTCGCAAGGCTGGAGTTCCAACGATGGCATGGTACTGCTACGATCTAAGGATATGGTCAACTGGACACACAAAGCCATAGACTTCCCCACACGCTGGCCACATCGGTTTGACCGCGATGCGCTCACCCAAGTATGGGCACCACAGACTATTTACGACCCTGAGGAGGGCAAATACATGGTATACTATGCTATAGGCGAGAGCGGAAAGAACTACATCACCTACTACTCATATGCCAACGAGGACTTTACCGACCTGACCGAGCCTCAGGTGCTCTACAACCACGGAGGCGACAACACCATCGATGCCGATATCGTATGGCACGACGGACGCTACCATATGTTCTTCAAGACCGAAGGACAGGGCAACGGCATACAGAAAGCCACCGCAAAGACCTTGCGTGGTGAGTGGACACCCGAGTACAAGTACCTGCAGCAGACCTCTGTTGCCGTAGAGGGTTCAGGCGTATTCCGCCTTATTGACTCTGACACATGGGTGCTGATGTATGACTGCTACACCAGCGGCATGTATGAATACTGCACCAGCAGTGACCTGAGCAATTTCACCAAGAAGTGCAACTCAGCCAACACCAGCATATTCACACCACGACACGGCACGACCATAGCCATCACCGCCGAGGAGGCTGAGCGATTAGTTGCACAATGGCCAAGCGACGGATTATCCCTCAACAGCTGGATAGATATTACTGACACCTACATCAAAAATCCGCGCTTCGACAACAACTCATCGCAAGGTTGGGAATATACTAGCGATGCTTCGAGCCAACAGACAGGATACGAAGGTATGGAGTTCTGGAACGGCACATTCGACATACACCAAACGATAGAGGTGCCCAATGGGAAATACCTTCTGTCGGTACAGAGCTACTATCGCACCACTGACAATGACTGGGCATATAGCAACTACGCCGATGGTACCGAAGAGATTACCGCCTACCTCTACGCCAACGAGAAGCAGGTGCCCATTGCCAGCATATACTCGGAACACTTGACAGAAGACATCGGTAGCTGCTGGGGCACACGTGCCGACGGATGGAGCTATCACTACTTCCCTAATGGCATGGTTAGCGGTGCCTACTGTTTCGAACAAGGTATGTATAAAAACCACATCGACGTAGAAGTTACTGACGGCACACTCACCCTAGGCATAGCCAACCACACCTACCAGAATAGCAACTGGTGCATGATGGACAATTTCAAGTTGGAATACTATGGTAAGGTGACACCAGTAACCGGCATCACCCTTTCACGCTCTGTGCAATCGATGATCGAAGGCGAGAGCATACAACTCACGGCAACCATTGTACCTGACAATGCCACCTATAAGAAAATCAGATGGACCTCAGACAATGAGCAAATAGCCACAGTAGATGCTACTGGTAAGGTGACCGCACTCAAGGAGGGAAACACTATCATCTACGCTCATGCTACAGATGACAGCGGCATATCGGCCAAGTGCAGAGTAGTTGTCAGACGCTCTATCCCCACATCAGAATCACTCATCATCAACGAGATACAAGTAGCCAACATCGACATGTATGTAGACCCCTCATTCAACTATGGAGCATGGGTGGAGCTCTACAACCCCACCAGCAAGGCCGTGAGCCTCAACGGGCTATACATCAGCGATGATGCATCGAACCTTACCAAACATCAATTGAGAAATATAGGTACACTCCCTGCTAAGGGATATAGAGTATTGTGGTTTGACCATTACAGCCGTTGGGCACCTACACAGGTCGACTTTAAGCTCGATTTCGATGGCGGCACCATATACCTCACTAGCAGTGATGGTGAGGTGATAGCGAGTCAAGATTTCCCCATGGCCATACCACGCACCTCATATGCCCGCAACACCGACGGCACAGGTGAATGGGAACGCACACCCTATCCCACCCCAGGCAAGAGCAATGCCACAAGTTCCTTTGCTGCCGAACGTCTGGAAGCTCCCGTGATAGACAGAGATGCATGCCTATTTACCAATCCATTCACAGTGAACGTACAGATACCCTCAGGAGCCACCTTACGCTACACCACCGATGGCACCACTCCGACCCTTACCAACGGAAACACCAGCAGCAACGGAAAATTCACGGTAAGGAACACCACGACATATCGTTTCGGACTATTCCAAGAAGGCAAGCTACCTAGCCAGATAGTGACACGCTCATATATATATCAAGATAGAGATTACACACTGCCCATCATATCAGTAGTCACTGACCCTATCAACCTTTACGACGACAGTCTAGGAGTATACGTAAAAGGTGTCAATGGACGTACGGGTAATGGACAGAGCACGCCCTGCAACTGGAATATGGACTGGGACCGCCCCGTAAACTTTGAATACATCACTCCTGATGCCGTAGAACGAATTTACCTTCTGGGCAAAGCAGGCATAAAACTCGCCCTTCTGTTCCTCGGTCATCCCCTTAGGCAGCACCTGTTTCTTTACGAGTTCGTTGTAGGGGAAGATGTGGCGCATATT
>JAFOYZ010000045.1 GCA_017424485.1 Bacteroidaceae bacterium | reverse complement strand
GAGGTACACAACAATAGTGCAAATTCCTCAGACATCTACTTCAGCGCAGAGCTCACTCAGGCTACCACATCAAACACGACTGAGAATATTGTATGCAAAGAGATGGAATACCGACTACCTAAAGGCAATCATACGCTGACGGCCGTATATGAGCCGCTCACGAATGACGAATTAACGGAAACAGTGAGCCTCCCCGTACGTATCAACGAGATCAGTGCTGATAATAGTATCTATATCAATGAGTACTACAAGAAGAACGACTGGATAGAATTGTTCAACTGTACCGACGAGCCTATTGATGTAGCCGGTATGTACCTCAGCGACAACATAGAGAACTTCACCAAGTACCAAATCGTAGGTGATGCCAATATAAGCACCATCATAGAACCTTATAGCTACCTCATCATATGGCCCGATAAGCTGATGAACTTCACCCAGTTGCACGCACCTTTCAAACTGGCCGCTGAGGGTGGCTATATAAGCCTTACCGCTGCTGACCAATCATGGCACGACATTCTCTACTATGAGCCACACCTAGGCATCGAATCGGTAGGTCTATATCCAGATGGTAGCAATGACGTGTATCTTATGAGTACACCCACCATAGCCAAAGCCAACACCATCAACAGCTATGCCGCATGGCTCGAACAACCCGAGAATCCTGGAGGCGAACAGGGTATAACGACTGAAACATCAGAAAGCCTTATGCTGAGCTATCATGACAACACATTAGATATCCGCAGCGACGAGGCTACATCGGCAACCATCACTGTGTATGCCATATCAGGCAAGCAGCATATGAGAGTGACCACAGAGCTGACTGCCGGATATGCCAGCATCAAGCTAGGTACACTAAGCCAAGGAACCTACATTGTCAACGTCACAGATTCAAACGACAATACAGAAACAGTAAAAATCAATATATAACGTAACAAGCAATGAAAACAGACATTGAAATCGCTCGCAGTACCCCACTGGTAAACATTGAGCAAATTGCAAAAGAAGCTGGCATACCAGCCGAGCATGTAAATCCTTATGGCCGCTATATGGCTAAAGTTGATGAGCACCTTATCGATGAAAACAAGGTAAAGAAGAGCAACCTCATCCTTGTCACTGCCATCACCCCCACCAAGGCCGGCATAGGAAAGACAACGGTATCAATCGGTCTCACCCTCGGACTCAACAAAATAGGCAAGAAAGCCGTCGTGGCACTGCGTGAGCCCTCGCTCGGTCCGTGTTTCGGCATGAAGGGTGGTGCAGCAGGTGGCGGATACACCCAAGTGTTGCCCATGGACAAGATCAACCTCCACTTCACAGGAGACTTCCATGCCATCACTTCGGCCAACAACATGATTGCTGCCCTACTCGACAACTATATGTACCAGAACCGTGACAAGGGCATTGGTCTTAAGGAAGTGCTATGGCGTCGTGTGCTCGACGTGAACGACCGTTCACTACGCTACGTCGTCACAGGACTAGGTCCCAAAACAAACGGCTTCGCTCAGGAGGCAGGCTTCGATATCACTCCAGCATCGGAAATTATGGCTATCCTCTGTCTGGCCAAGGATGAGGACGACTTGCGCCGCCGCATCGAGAACATCCTTCTCGGATTTACCTACGAAGGCAAGCCCTTTACCGTAAAAGATCTCGGTGTAGCTGGTGCCATCACCGTATTGCTCAAGGATGCCATCTCACCCAATCTCGTACAGACCACAGAGAATACTCCTGCCATCGTACATGGAGGTCCGTTTGCCAACATCGCACATGGTTGCAACTCTGTAATAGCCACCAAGCTTGCCATGACCTGTGCCGACTATGTAATCACAGAAGCAGGTTTCGGAGCAGACCTAGGAGCTGAGAAATTCTACGATATCAAATGTCGCAAGGCTGGTCTAACCCCAAAACTCACCGTACTCGTAGCCACAGCCCGTGCTCTAAAGATGCACGGAGGTGTACCACAAGACCAGGTAGCCGAGCCCAACCTCGAAGCATTAAAGGCTGGTATGGTCAACCTTGATAAGCATCTGCGCAACCTACAGTCGTTCGGACAAACTGTAGTAGTGGTATTTAACAAGTATAATGGCGACACCGATGAGGAGATGGAGTACGTACGTCAGCACTGTGCAGCACTCGGTGTTGGATGCGAAATCAACAATGCTTATGCACTTGGTGGCGAAGGAGCTGTTGATATGGCACGCCTCGTTGTAGATACCATAGAGAAGCAACCCTCTACAGATCTACAGTTTGCCTACAATGATGAGGACAGCGTAGAAGAGAAAATCTCCAAGGTAGCCAAGAATCTTTATGGAGCGGCATCTGTAACCTTAAGCGCTGCTGCCAAAAAGAAACTCGCAATGATTGCCGAATTGGGCTATACCCACTTCCCCATCTGTATAGCCAAGACACAATACTCATTCTCTACCGACGCAAAGAAGTATGGTGCCCCCGAAGGTTTCGGTTTCACTGTACAAGATATCGTTATCAATGCTGGTGCAGAGATGCTCGTTGTCATTGCTGGAGACATCATGCGCATGCCTGGACTCCCCAAAGAGCCCGCAGCGCTCCACATTGACATTGTCAATGGCGAGATTGAAGGATTGAGCTAACATACATCATCATCCTTAAATATGAAGGGTGTGTATTCTAATTGATCTAGAATACACACCCTTCATCATATCGGCACCTTGATTGCCATATCAGCAGAGAGCTGATCTACATATATTCACTCCCCTACAAGATAGAGAAGTCGTAATATGAAAAGATAGACCTCACTCAGCGCCGTTCATAATTACCTCAACAGTATTAGACGAGCGCACCAACTTTCGCGCCATACGCTGAATATCTTTCGCCGTCACTTTATGCAATGCACTACCGGTATGCAACATATCATCAGAGCCATAACGCACATGGTCAGTTATAGCAGACATCCAGTAGGCATCAGTATCACGATAGTCAACATACTGCTTATATAGGTACTCCCGTGATTTCTTCATAGATTCAGACGAAGGCCCCTTCTCTGCCACTTGACACAGCAAAGAGACAGCTTTATCCAACAGAGGTTTAGCTTGCTGAGGATTCGTGCTGAAATTATACATTAGGGTTAATTCGTTAGCAGGTTGGCGCGATATGCGCGAAGTCACAGACACATTATAGGTTCCACCCTCCTCTTCACGCAATGTCTCAGCACATAGCGTATTCATCACCTCACTGAGTAGAGCACATGTAGCACTGCTACGCGCAGTATAGCGTTTCTTAGCTAATATATTATATATCACTGTAGTGACAGGATTTTCCATCGGTATCTGCACATGGGTCACCTGCTCTCCGCGTCGCATAACGGGCAAAGCAGTCAAGTCAGCCCTCTCCATGTCTTTGGGATTACCTGGCAGAGAACCGATGTATTGACACACAAGAGGGAGTAAATACTCTAAATCCATACCGCCTACTATAATGAATGTAAAGTCGGCAGCATTAGCATAGCGCTCACTGAAGAGTTCACATACTCTGTCATAATCTACCTCATCGACCAATTCCAGTGAACTTTTACGCTGACGAGGATGAGGATCATACATCGTACGTTGCAGCGTATCGGCAAAAAGGCTCATTGGATTGGCCATCTGCTGTGCTATAGAGTTGCGTTGGCTTTGTTGCCAACGCTCAAATGCATCGGTATCTTTACGTACAGTCGTGAAACGTAGATATAACAGTTGCAGTAGTTGCTCTATCTCGGCGGAACTGCAGCTACCAGTGAAACTTTCAAAAAGGGTTCCCACATTCGTTTTGTACGACACACTGCTACCCTCCAGAGCTCGTCCCAACTCACGAGGCGACAAATGAGCTAGTCCACCCATCGGTGGCAGTGCATTGATGGCATTCATATTAGCATATTCGGTATCTGCTATAAGAGATGTTCCACCAGGACTAGTTGCTGTAAGGCGTATTGTCTCCGTTCCTGTAGACTTAAGTATCACCCGGGCACCGTTGCTCAACTTCAACTCGGTCGTACCATACACTTTATCATATCGTTTTCTTATAACATTACCCGCCTGTGGTTTCTCGGTCATCAGCTCAGGCTTAGGCTCTAACTGAGGAATCTCATGAGGCTGTGTAGGCTGCTGCCATGCGTGAGCATAGATTTTGAGGACCTCGTCCTCTGAAGGCCACTTATAGCTATCATGTGCACGTCCTTGCAATAATATAGCCAGTCCGCCTTTAGTATAGAGAAAATCTGCCAAGCGAGCATTGACGTCAGCAAGTGTGAGTTCGCTCAGCAACTGTCTATTGAGCGAAGCCGTCTGCTGCATATCCAATAAGGGATTACCATAGAGAAAGTGATCCATGCAACGTTGCACATAAAAGTTACTAGGCAACATCATCGCATGCTGAGCATCCATCTGAGAAAGCGAAAGAGCTATCTGTTGCGATACACGCTCAAACTCTTCGTCAGAGAATCCATGCTCTAACGCCTGCTTCATCAGATAGACCAACATATACATAGCATTTTGCCAACCATCAGCTTGAAAGCCTGCTGTGGCCGACAATGCCTTCTTGGTCATAGCCAATGAATAGTCACCATCGAAGAAACGCACATTAGCCCCCTGAGGAAGCATACCCATCTGTTGATAGTCACCTAGACGGGCAGACAGAAGTGACAACACCATAGCACGACAAAAGACATCACGTTGCCCCTTGATGGAGAGAAATTCGTGAGGTGTCAAAGGATCATACTTGAAACTTATGCGCAATGTTCCATCCTGCAATTCGGGATCAGTGCCGATAGCTACTATCGGCTGCTCATTATCAGGCACCGTATAGTAAGTACGTTGGGGTGCATCTACAGGTACATGCACATCACTCCAGAATTCGCGAATACGAGTCTCTATCGCATCAGCATCTACATCACCTACAACTATCACAGCCTGTAAGTCGGGACGATACCATCTATTATAGTAATCACGTAGTGCCTGGTGCGAACAGTTATCAACCACATCCATCAGACCGATAGGCATACGATGAGCATATCGATTACCATCCGGAAAAAGGCGAGGTAAGGTTTGCTCATATATGCGGTCACGCGCACTTCGCTTGCTACGCCACTCTTCGTGTATCACTTTGCGTTCTGCATCTATTTCCTTTCCATCAAGAGTGATATGCGCCCCCCAATCGTTGAGAATCAGCAGACACGAGTCTACCAATCCCGTACGATTAGTCGGCACATTGGAAATACTATACACAGTATGGTCAAAGGAGGTATAGGCATTGATATCCGCACCAAATCTTACCCCATTCTCTTCCAAATACCCAATAAGACTCTTACCAGGGAAATGCGCTGTGCCATTAAAGGCCATATGTTCAAGAAAATGAGCCAGTCCGCGCTGATGTTCCTCTTCAAGTATCGACCCTACGCGTTGTACAAGATAGAATTCAGCTTTCTGTCTAGGTTGGGCATTAGGGTAAATGTAGTAGGTTAGGCCATTGTCGAGCTTACCATGACGCACCTTAGGGTCCATAGGAAGTTGTTGGGCACTCATAATCAGAGTACCCAACAACATAAAGATAGCGGTAATTAAACGCATATATATATCAATTATTTCTTCTTATACATAACCTTTACGGGTTGGTAGCAAACGTTGTTGTATTCCTCGAGTACCTCACCCGAATTGGTGTCGATGACCCATACGCTACCATTCTTGCCCTCCTGATTGGGTTCATAGAAGGCTACATACGTCTTCATATGGTCATCGCTGATGTCAAAAGAGGTGATGATGGCATCGTCGCTGCCTACTTTGAGTATCTCGACAGCCTTGTCCAAATAATCATTATTGAGATAATACCATTTCATTACCTTGTTGCCATCGGCAAATAACAAGGTTTCGTAAGTAGCATTGGCTATACAAGGAGTACTCTCATTGATAACGGAATAGCTCTTTGCCGCAGCCTTTTGGAATCCGCCATTATCGAGTACATTGTACTTGCCATAGCTTCCCGTCACAGCTTCCCAAAAGAAGGATCCCATAATCACTTTCTGTGTAGCTAATGCTCCTTTAACGATGGCTAAAAATTGGAGACGTGAGTTTTTCTCTTGTTCCGAGGTACGACGGATAGGTGTTAGCGTACAGAATTCCTTTAACTTGCTGAAGTTCTTTATGTAGTATTCATCGGTCAGCAATGAGTCTTTATTCTCGAGCAGATATTTGCTGGCGCAATAGTAAGGACCATAGCCATTGTAAAGGCAAACGAAATCATTTACCTCCTTGTCCCATACAACAATATCATTGTATCTGTCACCACCTATAGCAAAACCTGCTTGGGCATAGGTAGATGTCAACTTATGTGAAGGCTGCAATACAGCATTGTACGTGGGTAAAGAATACATCTTGCCATCTGCAGAGAGCACGGGATATGCACTGCCTTCATAGCTTCCTTGAGGCGTGAGCAATCTGGTGGGCTTGAATGTGGGGTATTCTTTAGATTGTACGATGTTTTCCATCACAAAGGTCTTCTCATTCAAGAAGTAAATTGCTGCGCCATCCTCGTTATCGCCATCCTTACCTTGGCAAGCCACAATCAATGTTCCTGTGGTTTGGATAATATCTGAAGGATTGGATGCAAAGAACTGTCCCTCATTATTCTGCTCCAGACAATTCTCATCATAGAATTTCTTCTCAGCACCCTCTTCGAGCGGCTCTTGCATAAAGGAAATATGAGGGCGGCTATCAGCATCCTCGCTGAGCACCATGATACCATATTCGTAGGGGGAGTTCACATTGAGAGTAAAGGTATAAAAAGCTTTACCATCCTCATTGGAAACAATAAGCCGGCCATTAAATGTTCCGAGAATATCTCCCTTGTATCGAAAATCTTTCTCTACAGATACTATTTCTTGATCAAGTTCCCAAGCATAAGCAAGGGGCAATTCCCTATTTTTTTGAGTTACTACGGGAGTGATAATCAGTGAGTCGTTCTTGTTGATATTGTACACCTTCTGCAGATTACTCTCATCAATGGTAATCTCTGCAATAGGGTTTGTTGCATCAGTACTCTCATCTTCAAAACAAGAAGCAAAAGTAACAGCTGCTAGTGCAAAGAGGATGTATTTATATGTTTTCATAATAGATAACGTGCTAGCAAATTTATTATTCAGCATATGGGTTGGGGAAATTAAAAGGATAGTCAGGATACATCTTTAATATCTCCTCCTTATTAGCATCATCGCTGAAATATTCATACAAAGGAGCAAGAACGTACTTACGCATGATATGTGTATAAGGGTTGAATGAGGCGTAGGGAACGTGTTCGAGATTCTCGCCACCATAATAAACTACCATCTTCTGGTAGGTCTCGTACATATTTTCCACATACTGTATGGTGTGGAACTGCTCTACCAACTTGATGAAGGTGTAGGGATGCCAATCGCCGAGATCAGGGTGCGGATTGCCCGGACGCCATATCTTATCGCCCTTGTAGTCGACCCACTCGGGTATGTCGATAGCGTTATCAAACTGCAGCAGACGCGCCTGACTCAAAGAATCGAGTGTGGGAATAAAATTGTCGTTCTCCTCCAACTCAATATACAGACGATAGGTCTTATAGCCCTCAGCATAGCTTCCCTCGAGATTGTCGCGCAGGATAATCACTGGAATATAGCCTGTAATGGAGTCGGGAGCGATAATGGCCTTTCCCAGTTCATAGTGTACTCCCTCTATCGCATCGGTAGAGTCTGGATTTACGCGATAGGCTACTTCTCGCTCATCACTACTAGTACGTCCCATGATATGTATAGGCATCCTGAATAGGTATGAGCGGATAGAGTCAGCGGTTACACTGAACGAATATTTCAACTTATCTTGAGTGAAATACACTCCATTGTGCGACTCGTCGAACTTAAGGTAATCGGTTTCGCTACATGCACTGAAGCACACCACAGCGACAAGCGACAACACCACATATTTATATTTTGATAGATTTTTCATAAATCAGTTGTTTTGGGGCTGTATCAATAACGATTTTCTATTTCAATATCGGGGATGGGCACAACATATATCTTCTTGCCTGTTTCGGCATGTATTCCACCTTTATGGGTGATTGTATTATCGAAGATGCTTATATCTTGATTAAGGCGCTTCATATTGAAGAAGAGCTGGCCTTCACCAAAATACTCCTTATATCGTTCTTCATTGATGTGCTGCAATGTCAGCGGACGCTCTACCAACTCACCAGTGATTTCATCGGTCACTGTTGTGGGAAGGGGCTCAAGTCCACGATGTGTGCGCACCTCATTATAGAATCCCAAGGCGGCATCAGGGTCATCCTCCAACAAGGTTTCAGCCATGATGTAATACATCTCTGGGATGCGGATCATGTTGATGCCGAGGATAAGATCGGTAGGACGTGAAGCTGCATTATTGTCTAACTCATAGATGTCGGTCAGCTTGCTCAGGCGATATACTTGATCATGATTGGTTATGAAGTACGAACTCCATCTATAGTCATTGCCTATATGATCTCTGTTATAAATCTCGTCAAAGTCCTGTCGCAGGTTGAGCGAGTAGAATGTGGTGGTTTTGTGTAACTTCTCGTATACTTGCGTGAAGAACCCTGCATAATAGACACCAAAGATGCACTCTTTCTTCGAGAGAACACCTGCAACGTCGTTTCTTACCTCAGTCATTTCTTTCAGATAGTACTTCTTGGCATCAATAACCTCCTTGGCATACTTGGCAGCATTCTCCTTATCGCCCATTGTCAGGTATACTCTGGCCAATGTTGCCTTCACGGCATGCTTATTGAAGTGTATCTGGCGGTCGAGCATAAAGCTACCTTCACCCTCATGTTCCTCTTCGTTGTCGAGCAATCGCTCAGCCTCATGGAGGTCAGCAAGAATATGTTTGTAGTTATCCTGAAGACTCTCAAAATCAGGTGTATTCAGAGAGAACTCTGTGGCATAGGGAAGACCTGCCGCGCTGGGGTTTTGAGTATACTGCTCTGCAAAGAGACGCACCAAATCAAAGTGCATGAAGGCACGCAATCCCAAAGCCTCACCTTTATAAATTGTATAAGGGAACTCCTCGGCATCTACAATAAGCGGTGAGTTGAGTACACTGTTTACATTGGAGATATTCTTGTACATCGTAGTCCAAATGCCTTCAAACAAAGACTTAACATTGGTATTATCATACTCGAAATTGCCTAATGCCGTAATGGTTGTATGACCAGAGCAATGCATGTTGTGAGCCATGATTTCTAGCGTATGGAAGTGTAGTTCCTGGCCATACAATGTAGTTGAGCGCAACTGTGAATATACACCATACATGGCCTCTTCAAGCCCCTCAGTAGTTAGAAGCAACTCATCGCGTTTGGCCTGTCCTTCGGGGATAATGTTCAAGAAATCTTCGCACGATGTCATTGCAAGCAAAGCAACGACCAAGTGTGTTATATATAGTACTTTCTTCATAGTTCTTTGTCTTATAGTGTCACATTAAAGAATAGTTCAAAACCTTGGCTGTAAAGATAATTGGTACCGCGCTCAATCTTTACGGTTGACAATCTCAAAATGTCGGTAAAATTAATACCTGTGCGCATATTTCTTACATGCATTGATTTGCACACATCCTCACCAAACTCGTAGCTGAGGTTGAGAGAACCGAGGGTCAATGTGTACTCCTGCTCAGCAAAACGAGTAGTCTGCTCAGGACGACTGCTATCGGCAATATTCTTATAGAAGGCTATATCTCCCGGTTTCTTCCAACGATCGTCAAACACGCGCTTGTCGGCATTGTACTGTGGGTCAGAACCTTCAACCTTGCTCACGCGAGTAGTGTTATACACCCATGCTCCCATGCGGTAGCTAAACAGTGCATAAACACTAAATCCTTTCCAGAAGACATTGGTGCTGAAGGTTCCATTGAAAGCAGGCTCTGTGTCGCCAATGAGTACACGATCAGCAGGGTCGTACTCGAAGGTGAGTGTCCCATCGCGTTTGATATATACCTCTTTACCCGTAGCAGGGTCGATACCTGCAGAACGAACGAGTTTAAGGGCAGTCACACTCTCACCTTCGGCATATTGGGGAAGCGGAGTCAGACTCAATGAGGCATTGGCTTGGTTCTCCTTGTTAATCTCCTCCAAAGCCTTGTCGATCTTGGTGATCTTGTTGCGGTTTGCGTAACCCATAGTAGCTAAGCGCCAATAGAAATCATTGTTGCGGATGACATAGCCGTCGAGTTGGAACTCGATACCTTTATTTTGCAATTCACCAAGGTTAGCCTTCG
>JAFOYZ010000044.1 GCA_017424485.1 Bacteroidaceae bacterium | reverse complement strand
GCTGATTCCTGGCATGCCGGGTTACCTCTCTGTGCAGAGCCGTGTAATCTTGCTGGTATGGATTGTTGTCGGATTTATATTCTATTGGATAATTCGTAAGAACTATGGAGAAATACAACGAAAGAGAAAGCTTGTTCGTAGAAATAAATAATATTTTGGGTGCCTGGCCCCGCAACAGATTCCTGCGCTACATTGTAGCGGGTTTCCTTAAGCGTCGTTTGCACCAAGACCAGATCAATGAGGCCATCATGCAGGCCGAGTGTCCTGTAGGTGCTGGCTTCTTTGATGATGCCCTCCGCTACCTTAATATTACTTATCGTACGCGTGGAGAAGAATGCTTAGAGGCTGACAAGAAATACATCTTTGTCTGTAATCACCCGCTCGGAGGTCCCGAAGCACTCATCATCGGTTCGGTATTCCGCAAACTATATGGTGATGGGTTCAAGGTGCCTGTGACACCACTGCTTGCCCATCTGAAGCCGCTTGCAGAGTTCTTCGTACCTGTCAATAACCTTTCCTCAAAGCAGAGCCGCGACCTTGGTGTGCGCATTGCAGAGATGTTTGAGTCAGACAAGCAAGTGCTGGTGTTCCCCGCCGGACTCTGTGCTCGTAAGATTAAAGGCAAGATTATAGAGATGCCGTGGAAGAAGATGTTTGTCACCCAAGCGCGTCGTTATGAGCGCGATGTGGTGCCCGTGCATATCTCGGGGCACAATTCCAAGTGGTTCTTCTTCTTGGCCAAGGTAAGCCGATGCCTCAAACTCAAAGTCAATATCGGTATGCTGTATCTCGTCGACGAACTGTTCAAGCAGTGTGGCAACGAGTTTGTCATCACCTTTGGCGAGCCTGTACCCTATACTGCATTCGATAAGTCAAAGACCGACCTTCAATGGGCTGCCGAGATGCAAGAGCGTGTGAAAGCCTTGGCCGAGGGTAATGGATGTGTGCCGAATATGTAAAATCAATTTACGATTTGACAATTTACTATTTACTATTTATATGAAGTATCTTTGTGCTGAGGCAATATGCTTGCGTAAATCGTAAAATGGCAAAATCGTAAATAAATTGTAAATCGTAAATTTGTAAATTGTAAATAAAGATGCTTCCCCCCATCATTCCTCCCGTAGACGTAGAGTTGCTCAAGAGTGAACTCAACGACAACACCTTTCTCCGCACCACCAACCGCGGAGACAACGAACTCTATGTAGTAAACAATGAGACTGCCCCCAACGTATTGCGCGAGATTGGTCGCTTGCGCGAGGTGTCGTTCCGTTCCGTAGGCGGAGGTAGTGGCACTGAGTGCGACCTCGACCACTTCGACCTCGAAGATCCTGCTTGCTTCCAGCTCATCGTGTGGAACCCCGAAGCCGACGAGATTATCGGTGGTTACCGCTTCACTCGCTGGAAGATGGCTTCGTTCCACGACAACGGGCAGCCCTACGTGAACACCGAGCACCTCTTCGACTTCTCGCAGCGTTTCCTCGACAATGAGTTCCCCCACTGCATCGAGATGGCTCGCGCCTTCGTGCAGCCCAAGTACCAGAGCGCAGCGGGTGGCCGCAAGGCACTCTTTGCCCTCGACAACCTGTGGGATGGTATTGGCGGACTCATCGCTACAGACCCTACGGTGAAGTACCTATCTGGTAAGGTGACCATCTATAGCACCAGTCCTGAGATGAGCCGCAAGGCCATGGTCTACTACCTCGATATGAGCTTTGGCGATCGTGAGGGACTCATCACCTCTAAGAATCCCGAGACCTGCACTCCCGAGCAAGCAGCCTTCTTCAAGGAGATGTTTACCGGTGCCGATTACAAGGAAAACTATGCCATCCTCAACAACTATGTGAAGTCATTGGGCGATACTATCCCTCCCTTCATACACCTCTACATCGGTCTGTCGCCTACGATGAAGACATTCGGTACCACTTTCGACCCCGACTTTGGCGACTGCTACGACACGGCAATGATTATCACTGCTGCTGATATCTATCCTGATAAGTACAAGCGCTACGTTGAGTCGTACGAGAAGTGCAAGGTGAGGAAGTGATTTTTTTAGTCAACAGACAACAGTCAATAGTCGTACCTTCCGGATGGGTGCACACCGCGGAGCTAGACCATAGACTGTAGACCATATGAATAATAGGCGCGATATCGCGCCTATTATTCATTCATATAGTTTGTACGTTGTGCGTAGCACGCGGAACTCGGTGCGTCTATTTTCGGCATTGCACACCTCCTGTTGCTCCTCGGGAAGGGTGAGGATATATTCTTCGGTCAGTGCGCCGCCCTCCTTCATGAAGGTGTATTTCTCAGCCATACGTCGAGTGATGGTCTTGGGTGTGCTCTCGCCATACCCTTTGGGTACGAGACGACTGGCTTCGATGCCTTGTGATATGAGGTAGTTAACTACCGATTCGGCACGCCGTTGCGAGAGTCGCTCGTTGTATTCGTCGCGGCCCTTGTAGTCGCAGTGCGCACCCAGTTCGATCACGGTACCCGGATTGTCGGCGAGCAAGCGCACCAGTTCGTTCAGTGCCACTGTGGACGAGTCGGTCAGTTCGGCCGAGTCAAACTTATAGAAGATATTCTCTATCAGTACCGGCTTGGTGATAGACGATAGAGGAAATTGCAACACATATTCCCTGTCTTCCACGGTGCTGTCGGCCTTCAGTTCCTGCTTGTAGTTGAGGAATCCCTTGCACGACCCCAGCATTACATAGCTCACTCCCGGTGTGAGTCGTTTTTCGAATGATCCGTCAGTCTTCACGCTCAGCTTTTCATTGGTTCCGTCGTTGCCGATGAGGTATACAGTGCCTTCGGTAAGTTCGTATCCGTCTTTTTCGTATACCCATCCCGTGAGGGTGTGTACGGTCTCGGGTAGATAGAATGAGTATATGTGATCCCATCCTCGTGCATCGCCTCTGTTGCTGCTGAAGTATCCGCGTGTGAGCTCACCCTCAAAGGTCATGCCAAAGTCGTCGTTGGCCGAGTTTACCGGTGCCTGCAGGTTGGTGATGCTCCACCTGTTCTCCTCGTCCTGTGTGGCGCAGTAGATGTCGAGTCCGCCCATGCCCTGATGTCCGTTCGATGAGAAGTACAGGTCACCATTGGGGCGGAAGGTGGGAAACATCTCGTTGCCCTGTGTGTTGATGGCAGCGCCCAGGTTCTCTATGCCGCCAAACTCCTCGTCCGTGATGGCTATACGCCAGATATCGAGTCCGCCCATGCCTCCGCTCATGTCTGATACGAAGTAGAGCCATGCCCCGTCGGGCGATACGGCAGGGTGTGCAAAGGAGGATATCGTGTCTTTCGCCAGTTCGCATAGCGTAGGGGCGCTCCATGTGGCGTCTGAGCGTGTCGACTTGTATATCTGTGCACTGCGTGGTGCTTCACCATCGATGAGGCATCGTGTGAAGTACATCGTCTTATAGTCAGGGGTGAAGGCACATGCCCCATCCTCATACTCGCTGTTTACCTCTCCTTCCAGTGGCTCGGGCTTCTGCCATTTGCCCTTTTCGTCCTTTACGGCGAAGAATATATCCGGTGCCTTCACACCCGTGATGAGGCTCTTGTCCTCGCCAAGGGCCTTGTCGCGTGTAGAGGTGAAGAAGAGTTGCGAGTGGTCATCACTGCCATATACGGGCGAGTATTCGCTGCGTCGCGAGTTGAAGAAAGTCTCCTTCTTCACGATATAGCGTGTGGGGTTCTTCTTCCACTGTGGTGCCGTGGTGCATGCCTTTTTGCCATTGATGGCCGTGGTGTCAGTGGGGTTATACTCGAGGTATATGTCGTAGTTCTGTATGGCCGCCTTGTATTCTCCTTTTTGCAGCTGCAGGTCGGCCATGTGCTTATACATTACACTATCGGGGTAGTGGTAGCGTATGGCGTTGCGGTAGGCAGCCATTGCCTTGGCATTCATGTTGATGCGTCGGTAGCACTCGGCTGTCTTGAAGGCGCGTTCGGCTCGCTTGTCCTTGTCCTTGGCCTCCGTCTTCGAGTAAGCCTTCTTGTATAGCGCTGCTGCCTCATTGTATTCGCCCAGGGCGTAGCTTTGGTCTGCCTTGCGCAAGATGCTCTCGGCGCCGCAGCCTGTTAGCGCCAACGTCAGTGCCAACGATAACAATCTCAATGAAAACGCAAACTTAGACTTCATACAATATATAATAACTACGCATTGCGCAATTTATTGTATACGTCGTGGTGTATTGTCGGCCAGCACCTGCTGCACGATATCGGTCACCATCTGCTTCAGTTCGCTCATAAACTGCTTGGCATCGTACCTTTGAGCTTCTATTTCGCGCAGGCGCTTCTCCCATAT
>JAFOYZ010000043.1 GCA_017424485.1 Bacteroidaceae bacterium | reverse complement strand
TTGCATATCAGCCTCCATCTCGTCAATGGAGCGCGTCTGCGCACCCGTCAACGCATAGGGCAGAAGTGAAAGAAAGTGCTCTCTCTTAACGGGAAGAATGGGAATCACGGCATCGCTGATGAAGATGCTCTCAGGGGTGAGCCGCAGGTGGTTGTCGGCGGTGTGTATGAGCTGTCCTCTATGTATATAGGGCGCGGCACAGCGCAGGCAATGGGCGTGGTAGCGTTCGCCGAAGTCGGCGAGCAGACCCGTAAGGTCGATACCGCGTGCCGTGCGCAATTCGGTGATGATGCGCTCATCGTAGCGCTCCGCGGTGGACAGGTGCTCCACTTCGTGCGGCACATCCTCGCCCGGGGGCGTGGCGATGTAGTCGGCGAGGCTACTTAGGTTCCATCTCCTGTTGCTGCCGTCGTAGGAGTGTGCACCCGGGCCCAGACCAATATAGGGAATGCCCTTCCAATAGCTGCTGTTGTGGCGCGAGTGATAGCCCGGCAGGGCAAAGTTGGAAATCTCGTAATGCTCATAGCCTGCCGCCAGCAACTTTTCGCGCAGCAGTTCGAAGGCGCCGATGCTCTGCTCCTCGTCGATGGCACTGACGATACCCTGCTCCTTCATACGCCACAGTCGCGTACCCTCCTCATAGGTGAGATGGTAGGCCGAGATGTGCGGCACGCCAAGTGCGATGGCCTGTTCGAGGCTGTAGGTCCAGTCCTCCAGCGTCTCGCCCGGCAAGCCATACATGAGGTCGATACTGATGTTGGTGAGTCCCATCCGCTGACAGCGATGTACCGCATCAATTGCCTCTTGTGCCGTGTGGCGACGCCCCACGAGCTTTAGCGTGCGGTCGTGAAACGACTGTATGCCTATGCTCACCCGATTGAAGGGTAGCGTGCGCAATCCCTGCACATACTCCTCGGTGAGGTCGTCGGGGTTGGCTTCCAATGTAGCCTCCCCTAACCCCTCCCAAGGAGGGGAATCTCTTTCCGTGATATCCGAATCACCCCTCCTTGGGAGGGGCAGGGGGGAGGCCAATATCTTTCTAAGTTCCTCTATCGTTAATGTCGAGGGAGTGCCGCCGCCAAAGTAGATGGTCTCAATGGGTGCACCCTGCAGTTCGCCCAGGCGTAGCTTCAACTCGCGACATACGGTGTCGACATAGGCACTGCGATGACGCAGCAACGTGGTGGAGTAGAAGTCGCAATAGGCGCAACGGCTCTCACAAAAGGGAACGTGTATGTATATTCCGGCCATGTGTTGGTTTAATTGAAAATTGAAAATTGAGAATTGAAAATTAGCCTCCGCGATGTAAGCCAAGCATTCAACATTGCCTTTTCCTTGACTTCAGCCCCTTCGGCTTTTAAGCCAAGGCTGACGCCTCGGGCGTCGACCTAAAGGTTCAACATTAATCCTGCTACGCAGTCTTTTCCTCCTTACGACTTGCGTTTCCTCCTCCTTGCTTGGTAAAATCAAAGTAAACTTTGTTTCTACTCTCGCTTCGTTCGTCGGTTCGCACCTCGGCAATTCAAGCGAGCTTGATTGCTCTCGGTTTGGCGTCGTCTTAGAGTTTAGTGTTTAGATTATTTCTCCATGCGGTAGCGTAGATAGTCAATATCTACGTAGCCGCTTTCTGTCTTGTCGTTGAAGCAATAGAGTCCCAATCGGTCGCCACGATAGTACCCCCATGAGAGGTGATGTTTGCCGCACTGAATGAAGTTCTTGCCATCAACGCTGAAAGCGAATGTTGCCACTCCGTCAAGCCCCCACTCAGTCTTGAACCAAACGTAACGGCTATCAATCTTAAACTTTCGCTGGCAGATGTCGTTCTCGCGAAACTCGACATATTTCGCGTTTTTCTCGCAAACAATTCCTACAGCACCGCTATGGTACGCATAGTGAGCAAGTCCTGCACGCTGACCGTCTACCATATTACTAATATCCATTCTTACAACCACGTCATTAACTGCACTACGGAATGTGCGCTGCGTCAAAGTATTTCCTGCTTTAAGGAGCGTATTTTCCTTCAAAGGCTTAAATGCATAAAGGCGGAGCCATCCCTTACGTTCCTTGAGCGAGAACTTATCCATGCGAGGCTGATAGTTCCACTGCCACCACGGTTCGAGAGTGCGCTTCTTAAATTCTCCGCCACGGCCTATGTGGAGTTTCTTCTTCGCAACCTTTGGCATTGTCATTTCCCACACCATTTCGCCGATTTCGCCTTTGCTGCGGTCACCTATCATTGGCCATCCGTCAACCCACTCCACGGGGAGCAAGCTAGCAATGCGTCCGCTCCAATCGCCACTGCCGTGGTGAGTGAAGAAATACCACTTGCCGTCAGGACCTTCAATGATACCTCCCTGGTTTGGCTCGTTTGATTCACGGCAAGGAAGGAACAACTGACGTTCCTCCGAGAAATTGCCTTCAAGACTCTTATCGCGTTTTGCCATGACGTAACGTCCTAAGTGGCTCTTGTGCTCACTGAATACAAGGTAATAATATTCGCCGTAGCGAATCAGTTTGTTTGCCTCGCGATGATTGCCCTCGTTAACAAGACGCGCGCTGCTGAAGTCGATACTACGGCAATCGTCAGCCATGCGGAAAATATAAGTTTTACAGTTGTCACTGAAGTTAGTTCCCAAGAAATATCCTTGTCCGTTCTCGTCCCAAATAGCTGTACAGTCATCCCATCCCGACTTGTCCATCAACATAGTAAGCGGTTCCCACGGACCGCAAGCCTCAGGAGCAGATGTCATGAAGTAGCCCTCGTCAGGAGTGCCGAAGAATACATAGAAACGGTCGTTATGATAGCGCAATGAACCAGCCCAAACGCCAGTGCCGTAACGGTTCATCTTGTCCCAATTGAGTTCAGGGCCAATCTGAGTGATGTCAGGAATAGCATTGCCAGCTATCTCCCAGTTTACCAAATCGGTTGAATGAAGTATTGTCATACCTGGCGAATATTGCATCGTCGACGACATTGCATAGTAGTCATTGCCCACGCGAATACAATCCAGATCGCTATAGTCGGACGGAATGACAGGATTCATGAACGTACCGTCAGGTTGTTCTCCCCACTTGTCCCACTGTCCCCAAGGGCGTTGTGCCACTCCGCCAAGTATTACGGAACATAGAAAAAGGATAGTCAAAAAGATTCTTTTCATTTCGTATTATATTAAGTGGTTATGTCATAAATGCTGCATTAATTTTATATAAACGCTACAGTATTGATTAACAAACGCTATGGAGTTAGAATATTTTAGGAGATAATATAGCAGTTTACCCAGAGGTCTCTGTCATCTTGAGCGAAGCGAATGGATCCCGCGCTGGGACTTGGCAAGAGACCATGTGAGATGCTTCACTACGTTCAGCATGACACTATCGCGGTAAAAACAGTGTTTGGGTAAACATCTATATTATTACCATATTTTAAGCCTCAAAATCAATCAATACAAATTCCATTCCCAAACTCCATTTATGCCTTCGGTGATCGTAAGGCGCAAGTAACGGAATTTACGGTTAACCTTGTCTGTGTGAGGTGATTGCTTGCGCACATTTTCGTGTCCACCGCACACCTCCCATGTCAAACCATCGGCAGAACCCTCAAGCACATAGGCGTGTCCAGCCGTTGGACGCACGAAACAGATTTCGCTACTTCGAATTTTCTTCATCTTGCCTAAATCGATGGTAAGTTTCGGTTCAGCGTCATCATTTGCTGCCATCCAACGCGAACCGTTGGCATTGTCAATAGCGAAAGATGTCAGGAAATACTCTGTGCGCTGACAGCGCTCGTCCTTGAAATGGCGAATCTTGTTTGGTCCCAACACAGACGATGCTGTTATCTCCACAGGTTTTATCTCCTTACGCTTAGTTATCTTACGCAATGCGCCCACGCCATTAAGTGTCACGTTGACAGGACGGATTGTTCCGTCTTCGTTAAATTCCATCTTGTTTACATATGTCTGTCGGTTAGTGCTGTTACGACCAAACTCCAAGAAAGCGAAATAGTAGTCATCGCCGTCGTTGAATACACATCCATGACCAGGGCCAAAGACTCCTGTTTCAATGTTAGTTGTTGAAACGCGGTCGTTCTTCGGAGTCTCATAAGGTCCGAAAGGCGACACTTTGCTCATCATGTAGTAGTACTCATAGCATTCATCGCCCCCAATAGTATAAAGGTAATAGAATATGCCATTACGCTTGAAGAATATAGGGCCTTCGGAATACTCGCCACGACGAGTATGAAGGGTTGTTAATGAGTCAAGCGTTACCATGTCTGGCTGCAAACGTGCCACATGGCGCATGCCCCAGAAAATGTATGCCTTTCCATCATCGTCGATGAATACCTCAGCATCAATACCGCCCCTATTCTCACCCTGAAGTAATGTTGAATTCTCGCTATATGGAAGTTCAAACTTGTCCTCACCTCTCGCCAAGCGGAACGGGCCTTCCGGACTGTCGCTCAAGGCTGGATACATATAACCATTAATGGTTGGGTAGATGTACCACTTGCCATTTGCAGCAATGGCCTTGCTCGGTGCCCAGAATTTTTGCTCAGATGCCGAAGGGAAATAGTTGCCGTTAAAACTCCAGTTGACGAAGTCCTTTGATTTCCACACCACAGGAGGACCAGAAGTCTCGAGTCCGCGGCCATAGCCGTCGGTAGTAGCGTAGTAATAAAATGTGTCATCCACAAGAATAATGCTTGCATCGGCTGTCATGTCGGGAATAATAGGATTGCCAAAAGGATTCTTTTCCTGTGCATGAATACCTGTTATAGACGCAAACATCAATAATGCAAAAATCTTAAAAGACTTCATATCAATGGTTCAATTTGCGGATTATTATTACTTTCCATTTGTTTTTGTTTCTCTGCAAAGATATGTACTTCTGCAGTGTTGTACATGGGGTATTTAATCAAATAATAGGATAATGTTAATAGGGTTTATAGTTTTATTGGGGACAAAAGTAAGAAATTCTGAATTAATGTCGGCTTTATTTTAGCAACATTAACACAAAAAGACACACAAAGAGGAAATGATATATAGATTCAAATTACTCTGTAAATTCCCAATAGTCAGTAAATCTCATCCCTACCGTTTTGTAAAGGGGCAAAAGAGTCAATGTGCTTCCATCACTAGTGGCAGTAGTGGTGAACTCCATCTTTCCTTCTGTCTTAGTCAACCAATCAAGATTCTCCATAGAGCCTGTCAACATAGGCACAGGGGTTGTAGGATTCATGTAATCGGGGAATCCGTTGAAATAGTTATCTGTCACACGAACACGATCCTCCGTGACTCCTTCTGTTCCAAGATCTCCTGCCAATACCAATGGGCCATAGAAGATGGCAGACTTGCGAGGATGGTCGACCAATTTCTCCAAACGCAAATGCATGGGTAGGAAAACTTCTACATAATCACCCTTCTTCCATGTACGTTTAATCGCACAAAAGCCATTTTCAGATTCGAAATTGATATCTTCGCCATTCACCTTCACTGCAAAACCTTCACTCCAAGAGGGAATGCGAATTTTTAATGTAGCTTTGGCCTTACCTTCAGTAATGTTTAGGCGGCTACCCTCTTCATAAGGAAAATCGGACACTTGAGTAATTTTCAATCCCTTCTCTGTCCAATTTAGTTGGCTAGGGAAGAATTGCGTCACATACAACGTATCCTCTTGTCCAAAAAATACGGACTGACCATAGCGTAAATGATTTTCCATACCTGTGCCGGTGCAACACCAAAAGCACTCTATATTCTTTCCGAAAGTTTTGAAACTACCCGGATATTGGGTGTGAAAATACATAAAATCTCCACTTTCGGGATGCATAGAACCCATGATGTGATTCAATGTGGCACGCTCTACATACTCTACGTACTTAGGATTACGCAACAAGCGGAAAAGGTCGTTGGAGAGACGAATGAGGTTGTAGGTACAACATCCTTCACCCGAACGTACGCCCAACTCTTGTGAAATACAATCAGGGGCTAAATTCCAATGTTCCCAAAAACTGGTAGATCCGTTGCAATAAGAACGATGCTCGACTACATGATCCCAAAAGTTGCGGGCAGCATTGAGCATGAAGACATCCCCCATGAGTTCATATTCACGCTCAGCTGCTATGAATTGGGGTATAGTACTATTCGCATGGTGAAAATTACTTGTGCGATTATCGTTCAATTGATCAATACCCTTTGCCGAAGGATCTAATTTTGTCATCTGTTGGAAGAATTGTCCACCTTTCAGATGTTCTGTTTTTCCTGTCAACTGATAGAGATTGAGCATAGATTCTGCAAATCCGCCCACTTCCATGATGTCTAGGACACGCTCCCAATTAGAGGCATCTGTCAAACGAGTAGTTCGATTATATATATAGTCACCAAACTTTCCTGCTACAACTAAAGCTTGTTCATTACCACCATACACGTGTGCATCAAGGAGACCTTGAAGAATCTTATGCAATGTGTAATAAGGTGCCCATCCGCTTCCATCTGACTCTACTCTGTCAAGCATAGATTCATCAAAGGCACTCAAATATCCTTTTCCCGTCACTTCCTGCACTTGACCAAGAGTCTTCACGATATAATCAAGTCGTGATTTTGCCTCATCATCTCCACTCTGTACATAGAGCAAACTCAACGCAGAGAGGTAATGTCCAAGTGTATGACCACGAAGGTCGGTACTTTCCCATCCGCCATATGCACGAGCACCAATAGGCTGAGATAATCCTACTCGTTCGCGAAAATAATACAACAGACAATCAGCATCCAGAGATTTGATATAACTGATATCCACTCCTTCCATACATTTCATATCTCCAGTAGTAATTTGGGTTGAATAAAAGGGTTGTAAAGAAGAAACCTTTCGTGCTACAATATTATTTGTAGCAAGACAAATCATTATGGCTAATAGTATAAGTTTTTTCATCATTTATATATTTAAAGATATTTATCGATTCTCACCTCATCCTTCTCTGTGAGGTTCGGTATCTGCAGTTCGTAGGTCACTCCGGCGGGCAATGTCAAGGTATACTCGTAGTGTCCGTTCCTTTTCAGTCGCCACGATGCCGACACCTCACCATGGGGAGTCTGCGTCTTGGCTTTGGCCCATGTGATGCGCGGCTGATAGGCGAGGGTGGGGTGATTCATGGGGCGGTCGTCTACTTGCGGAGCAAATACCACGTGGTTGAATCCAGCCTTGCCTGGTCGTATGCCGCACATATAGGCATACATCCATTCGGCTACGGCACCATAGGCATAGTGGTTGAATGAGTTCATGTTCCACTCGTGCTTGTGGAATCCCTCTTCGCGCTTGTATGAGTCCCACCGCTCCCACACGGTCGTAGCCCCTTGGTCGATGCTGTAGAGCCACGAGGGGTTCTTGCGTTGCAGGAGCAGGGCATAGGCAAGGTCGTTCATGCCCTCGTCGGTCAGCGTCGAACACAGTATGCCGGTGCCTACAAAGCCCGTTGACAGGCAATAGTCATTCTCTTCAATCAGGCGACGCAAGGTGTGGCGGGCACTCTCACGGTGCTGCTCGGGCAAGAGCCCGAAACGCAAGGCCAGCAAGTAGGCCGTCTGTGTATGCTCCTTCAGCGCTCCGTCGGGGAGCATGTAGCGTTGCTGAAACTCCTGCTTGACCTCTTCGTACAATGCATGGTAGCTCTCGGCCTCGTACTGCTTGTCAAGCGTAGTGCATATGCTATCCATCAGTTGGGCCACATAGGCATAGTAGGCCATGCTTACGTAGCGGCTCTCGATGGGAGCGTAGGCCAGCCAGTCGCCCGTGGCAGTGCCGGCGCCGATGTGGGTGTAGCGTATGCCCTCCACCGTCTCCTCCTGAGTCGATAGCCACTGCATATAGCGCGTCATGCTCTCGTAGTTCTCTTCCAGTATGGTGCGGTCGCCCGTCATCACATACACCGTCCATGGCACTATCACGCCGGCATCGCCCCACGCCGCTGTGCCATAGCCCCAGAAGTTGTTGTAAGGGGCAATGTCGGGGTAGGCGCCATCCTCGCGTTGCGAGTTGCGCAGGTCGCGCATCCATTTGCGGTAGAAGTCCTTGGCGTCGGAGTTGTACAGCGCCGTGCGGGCAAATATCTGTGTGTCGCCCGTCCACCCGAGGCGCTCGTCACGTTGCGGACAGTCGGTAGGCACGCTCAGGAAGTTGCCCCGCTGTCCCCACCATATATTACGATACAGTTGGTTGATGCTCGGGTCAGAGCAGGCAAACTCGCCCCATTCCTCAATCTCCGAGCCCACTACCTGACCTACGATTCTATCTATTCTCACCTCCTCGGTAGCTGTCACCGATACGTAGCGGAATCCCATGAACGTGTGGCGCGGACGGTAGCTCTCACCCCCACGGTCGCCGCGGAAGGTATAGCGCAGCGTGCCATCGGCCTCGCGCAAGTTGTAGGTCCATACGCTACCCCCAGGACCATCGTCGAGCCGTCCACGGCGGTCGCCAT